>JBGUWM010000001.1:0-3505 GCA_045221175.1 Acutalibacteraceae bacterium
GATTTTTAAGGCAGTGCTCAAAGAAAACGCTTCCATCCCGAGCAAATACGTCACCACCGAGCTCTATGTCATCGACGGCAATACCTCCGTGAAAAAGGGCTGCACCTCCTTTATCGACGCTTGGTCGCAGGGCATCGACAGCGGTAAGGACTTCAACATCAGAGTTCTCAAAAAAGGTCAGTACCTGGTCGCCGACGCCAAGAAGGGCTTCAAATTCGACGACAATGTAAAGGGCTTGAACGACAAAGGCGGCTTTGAGATCCCCGCAGGCAGAAAAGCTTATATCAACATGTATTGCAAGAGCAACGGCTTCGACTGCTCCGCAAAGAAGGATATGGATCTGTTCACCATCAACAACGGCGCAAGTCTTGAACTCCAGAGCGCGAAGCTTTGCGGCGACAACCGCAAGTTCGTGATACCGGACAACGCGAACAACACCACCCTGAAGACAAAATATGTGGAATTCAACGGCGCTTCCTACTACGGCACCGACGCCAATCCCTGTATCGAAATCTCCAAGAAAGCCAATAACACCAACATCAACCTTAACTGGACTGAATTCAACAGCGAATACTCCAGCCGTATCAAGAACGACGGCAAAAACACCAAGATCAACGAATGGTACGTAACCCGCTCCTGGGAAAAAGAGGAGCGCGGCGGCGAGTACTGGGGAACCTGATGACAGGTCGTAATCAAAAACAGCATAACTAAAGCGGTTCTGAGTCGATTTGACACGAACAGCGAAAGGTAAAAGACCGGGCAGCCCGAAAGGGATGTCCGGTTCTTTGCTGAATAGATTGAGCGACTGTTCCGCTTATGTATACCGATACGGGATGTTTGGGTTAAGCAGGCATCCTACCTCCTGCGTTATCAGTCAAATAACAGGCAGGGCAGGGGTGAAATCTGTTTAGATCAGAATATTAATATTGTCAAACCGGTTGATTTACATCCCTTTTATTGTATAATAATCATTAGAGGTTCCCTTTAATAAAAGAGTTTAATAATTATGAAAAGTATGGTATAATGCATACGGCTGTGAAGCGATGACAAGGAAGTATACATATGGAAATTCTCTTTACCTTATGTTGAGATATTAGTCTGAAACATTTTACTCTGTTTGCAAGGAGAAAAAGCAATGAATGTTTATGATTTTGACGGAACGATTTACTATACAGATTGCACGATTGACTTTGGAATCTGGTGTATGCTTCGCCATCCAAAGCTGTTGTTTACCTATTTTCCAAAGGCGATCAAGTACCTGATTCAATACAAAAGAGGCAAGGTTCCCAACTGCCTGATGCAGCGCAAGGTTTTCAGCTACCTGACGATGATTGATGATTTTGACGTGCAGATTAAACGGTACTGGGATAAAAATGAAAAGAAAATATCGGCGTGGTATCTTGCACAGAAAAAGCCCGACGACCTTATTATCAGCGCTTCACCGCTGTGTATTATCGAGCCGATTGCCAAGCGGCTTGGCGTGCGCTGTATCGCGTCGGAATATGATCTTGAGTTCGGTGTATTTACAAATAACCTGATGTACGCGAAGGAAAAAGCAAGGTATATAATTGACCACGACTTTCCGAAAATTGATAACTTTTACTCCGATTCACTTGCCGATACGCCGCTTGCCTTGTGTTCCGAAAAAGCCTATCTTGTAACCAATCACGCTACCACACTGACAGACTGGCCTGATCTCGACGAGGAAACCATGAAAAAGGTGAAAAAGAAAATAAACACCGGTTGGAAGATTCATCTCAGAGAGGAATAAGTGATGTATGTTATTATATATGATTTCGGCACCAGCAGCTTAAAAACCTGTCTGTTTTATATTGACGCTGAAATCCGGCTTATTGCAAGCGCTGCAGCGTCCTATCATCTGTATATTCTTGAAAACGGCGGCGCTGAACAGGACACGGAGGAATGGTGGCAGGCTGTGTGTCAAACGACAAAGGAGCTGTTTGAACAGACAGATGTAACGCCTTCGGAGGTATCGGGACTGGCTTTCTGCGCACAGATGCAGGGTGTTGTGCTGGTTGATGAAAACGGAAAAGCGCTTCGACGTCCGATGAGCTATATGGATCAGCGCGGCGTGAATGAGTTTAAGGCGTGTATGGGAAAGGGACTCATTAAGGTGTCCGGCTGCAGTTTGTATAAGCTGCTCAGAAACCTGCGCGTCAATTATGCCGGCTCCACCAGCGTCAAGGATCCTGTCTGGAAATACAAGTGGGTGGAGAATCATGAACCGGAGGTTTTTTCAAAGGTCTGTAAATGGCTTGACGTAAACGACTATCTTGTATCACGCTGTACCGGTAAAATCATCCGGACGGCGGACTCCGCTTTTGCTACCTTTCTGTATGACACGCGCAAGGGCAGGGAAGGCTGGAACAAGGGTCTTGTCAAGATGTACAAGGTCAAGCCCGAGCATCTGGCGACGATTATCAACTGTACGGATCAGGTCGGCGGACTGACGGAAAAAGCCGCCGCCGATCTGGGGCTGAAAGCAGGAACGCCTGTTTTCGGAGGCGGCGGAGATACCACATTTGTGAACATCGGCGCAGGCTGCACCAAGCCGGGCGACACGCATATTTATGTCGGCACATCCGGCTGGGTATCGACGTTCCTTGACTGTCAGACGGTGGATATTAATGCAATGATAACCGGCGTGCTGTCCGCAAAGCACGGATACTTCAATTATTACGCCGAGCTGGAAACAGCCGGAAAGTGCTTTGAATGGGTAATGCATCACCTTGCGCTGGATGAAATAGATATCTATATCAGGAAGTCAAAGGTGACGGATAGCGTCGAAAACAAATTCAAAAGCCTTTACGACTACCTTTCCTCCGAGGTCAGCAAGGTTCCGGCAGGCGCAAACGGCGTTATTTTTACGCCGTGGCTTCACGGCAACCGCTGTCCGTTTGAGGATTCCAAGGCGGCGGGTATGTTTTTTAACATCAAGCTTGAAACAGGAAAGCGGGAACTCATACGCGCGGTTCTGGAGGGCATTTGCTATCATCTGCGGTGGCTGCTCGAATGTGAAGCGAAAAAGGTAAAAACCTCTGATACCATACGTTTTGTCGGCGGCGGCTCCCTGTCGCCCGTTACCTGCCAAATGTTGGCGGATATTACCTGCCGCACGATTGAAACCGTCGGCAACGCGCAGGAGGTCGGCGCGATCGGCACCGCTCTGGTGGTTGCGGCCGGCATCAAAAAGACGGATGTACTCGAGCTCTCTCAGCAGCTGATTCAGCCAAACCGCTCCTATCATCCGAATCCTGCAAACAAAGAGGTGTATGAGCGCAATTACCGCGTTTTCAAAAAGCTATACAAGTCGAATGCTGCCGGCTTTAAGGACTTGAACACCTGAAGTATAGGGTAAATCATAGATCGTATAACTATGATAATCAAGTAGATTATGCTGTGGATGATATTACATATTATTCTATAACCAATCACCGATGTCCCCCGGGTCTCGCCTGCCGGGTGCGGCAGCGTGACGCTGCAC
>JBGUWM010000002.1:0-5342 GCA_045221175.1 Acutalibacteraceae bacterium
GATTGCCGCTGCCCGTGCCGAATGCCTGCGGAACTGAAGTTGCGAATCAGTATGATGTGAGTGAGCGTTAGCGAACGTCAGCGGAATCGTCCAGTGCGGTCACGCACCCGGGGACGCACAAAGCGGAGATGCTTGGTTGGCATCTCCGCTTTGTTATAGATGAAGGTTATTTGATTGATCTTTCATTACTTTCTTCTCGCTCTTGCTGCTGCAGCTTTCTTCTTTCTCTTTAACTCGACAATGAAGATGACGGCAAACAACAACGCAATACCTAAAACAGATGCAAGCGCAATCATTGTTTTGGTAAATTCGCTCTTCTCTGTGTTGTTCAGAACGATCTCGGCAGACTTCACATCTGCTACACCTGCCAGCGCATTGTCAGAAATGGTCGCTGTTTTCAGGATAAGCTGCTCGCCTACATGTGTGCTTTCTCTCTGCGCCTCTGTCTTGATGGCTTCCTGTGTTGCTTCGTCAGCAGCACCTGTTACTTCAAGACCGTTTTCCTTCTGGAAGCTCTCAACAGCCGATACAACAGCCTTGCTGTAGGTTCCGGAGGTTTTGCCGTCATAGTATTTGAGTGACGCCAGTCTGGACTGGAGCTGCGCTACGTCCTCTCCGGAGAATCCGTAACGAAGTGTGTTGTAGTCTTCTGCCGGTGCCGCTTCGTCAGAATACAGAACTTCAAGCTGCTCTGCTGTCAGCAGATCCGCTTCTTCCAGTCCTGCGGCTTTCTGATAGCTGTGTACGGCTGCCAGTGTATCATCATCAAACTTTTCACTGATAACGCCGGAAAGATATCTCAGCTCCATCAGACGCTTCTGCATTTTTGTAACAATGGCGCCGCTCTGACCAAACATAACACTGCCTGCGTTCGGGTTTGTCTTTGCTTCACTGCTGAAAATACGAAGCTGTGTTTCGGGATCGGCATTGCCGGTTGCTTCAAGGTCGTTGTTCGTCTGGAACTGCTTGACAGCGCTGGCTGTCATGTCACCGTAGTAACCTGTAATATCGTCATAGTAATACTGCAGCTCGGCAAGTCTTTCCTGCAGGGCTGTTACCGGTACAGACGCTCCGTCATCAAAGGAGCCTGTGCTTAACAGATTAAAGTCGGATACTGCTTTTGCGGATTTGAGAACTTTGTATGTAAGTGCGTTGACAATTCCGGTAACTTCCAACTCGTTCTTGCTCTGGAAACGCATGACAGCGTTGACAGTGTCTTCACCGTAATAGCCTGTTGCCTTGCTTGTCAGATAGCCCAGCTCGTAAAGTCTTGTCTGAATAGAAGTTACGGTCTTGCTTTCGTCATCGTCTTCATAGTCATATTCGGCAATTACTACGTTATCCTTTTTCTTCTGTTCTTCTTCAGCCTTTCTCTTGGCTTCCTCTTCTGCCTTTTTCTTAGCTTCTTCCTCAGCCTTCTTCTTTGCTTCGGCTTCTGCCTTCTTTCTGGCTTCTTCTTCCGCCTTCTTCTTAGCTTCCTCTTCCTGTCTTCTTGCTTCCTCTTCTATTCTGCGCTGTTCCTCTTCCTGCTGTCTTCTTTCTTCCTCAAGACGTTGCTGCTCTTCATAGTAGCTGTCGTCATCGTCGTAGCTGTCGTCATCGTCGTCATCTTCATAGTAATTATCATCATCGTCGTCATCGTCATAGTAGTTGCCGCCGCCTGATGATGCAGAAGAATAGTCGGTTGCCTGATAAGCGTCTGACGGAGGTGCTATGTTGGAAACGCCTGCGCCGTCAAAGTAGTAAGTAACACCGTCCAGTGTTCTGGAGGTATTGGTCAGGTACTGACCGTTTTCATAGTAGAAGGAGTCGCCGTCCAGGAGCACCCAGCCCTGATAGGGATATGACACGCCTGCAACCTTGAACCATTCTACCCAGTTTCTGCCGTATACGTTCTGATAGCAAACGCCTGAATATTCGTCTCTTGCATCGACTGCCATACCTGAGCCGATGTATACGCCTACGTGACCGGGTGTGTGAAGACCCAGACCGTGGATATTCGGAACGCCGTTGCTTACATAACCCCATTCGCTTGAGGAAGCCAGCATATCCGTACGGATACCGCCGACGCCGTAATAGGTAGCGATAAGTCCGGAGCAGTCTACCGCACCGTAAGAGGTGCCGCCCCAAACATAGCTCCAGCCCTCTCTGTAAGCTCTGAGAGCGTGAGCGGAAAGTCCTACGTTAGTGGCACTGTCAGCCCGGGCAACAGGTGCGCCTGTCAGCAGCATACACACTGCAATCAGAGCCGTCAGCACCAGTGCTATAGATTTTTTGATCAGCTTCTTTGTCATTCCGTAAAAACCCCTTTCAAAAACCTGTTGTCAGTGATCATCGTCTTTCGCTGATAATCTTCGGATACATCGTTTTTTGATATAATAGATTACAAAGGAAAAATGTCGATAACAATTTGTTACTGAAACATCGCAATTTGTTTCAAATCTGTAATTATTTTCTATATAATACCATCGTTCCGCCAAAAAATCAAGTCTTTTTCTTGTATATCATGAATTAAAGAGCAACTTCGTCAATTTGCACAAAAGCTTCGACGCATTCGCCTGAGGTTCTACTTTTACGGAACTGCTATACATATAATTAATAATTGCACATCAGTCTGAAATGTGGTATTATTAGTAAAGCTGTGTGTTACAGTGACTTTTGATGGGGTTTTTGAGGCGCTGCGCCGTCGGTTTTCGGCAACGGGCAAGCCGCCTTTCCCTACATTAAATAAGGAGCTGCGCTCCAACAAGCTCGCTTGATCAGAGCAAGCGACGCCATCAACAGACATTGACGTTTGTTATATATTGTGATTAAGGGGTTGGTCATATGCCAAAAAAACGAATTGCCGTCATTTTCGGCGGAAAATCCTCTGAACATGAAGTTTCGAGAGTGTCTGCCTCGTACGTTATCAGCGTGATTCCCCGTGAGGAATATGAAGTGGTCACCATCGGCATTACCAAAGAGGGACGCTGGCTTCTTTACAGCGGAAACAACCTTTCCGCCATCGCTGACGGAAGCTGGGAAAAGGATCCGGACAACGTGCTTGCTTTCATCGCTCCGGCGCCTTCTGTTTCCGGCATTGTCGTCATCAGACCCCAAGGCACCGAAATCATTCCGCTGGACGTTATCTTTCCTGTGCTTCACGGTAAAAACGGCGAGGACGGCACCATTCAGGGGCTGTTTGAAATGTCCGGCATACCGTACGTCGGCTGTACCGTGCTTGCCTCTGCCGCCTGTATGGACAAGGCCGTTACCAATATCCTTCTGGAAAAGTTCGGCATTCCGCAGGCTGATTATACATGGTTTTATTCGTATGAATACCGTCAGAATCCCGAAACGGTTGTGGGCTGGATCGAAAAAGCCCTGCCGCAGTATCCTGTCTTTGTCAAGCCTGCCAACGCCGGCTCCTCTGTGGGCGTCAGCAAGGCGCATGACCGTCAGGAGCTGCTGAAGGCGATTGAAATCGCTGTCAGAGAGGACAGCAAAATCGTGGTTGAGGAATGTATCGTCGGTTACGAGGTGGAATGCGCTGTTTTGGGCAATCACGAGCCCTTCGCTTCCGTTCCCGGTCAGATCGCTCCTGCCGCCGAATTTTATGATTATGATGCAAAATACAACAATGCCGCTTCCGAATTGTTTATCCCGGCGAAGATTTCGCCCGAGCTTGCCGAAAGGGTCAGACAGCTTGCTGTGAAAGCCTATCGTCTGATCGGCTGCAGCGGTCTTTCAAGAGTGGATTTCTTCGTCACAGAGGACGGCAAGGTTCTGCTGAACGAGATTAACACCCTGCCCGGCTTCACGTCCATCAGTATGTATCCCAAGCTGATGGCTGCCTGCGGCATTGACGGGCCGGAGCTGATGAGAAAACTGATTAATTCTGCATTTGAAAGGATCGAGAATGATGTCTGAAAATGCTGTCGGCATTTTTGATTCAGGGCTTGGCGGACTGACTGCCGTTAAAGAGCTGATCAAGGTGCTTCCCTGCGAAAATATCATTTACTTCGGCGATACCGCCCGTGTTCCCTACGGCAACAGAAGCAAGAACACGATTACAAAATATGCCCGTCAGGACGCCTATTTTCTGCTGTCACGGGGTGTCAAGATGATTATCGCCGCCTGCGGCACTGTCAGCTCCGTGGCTGTCGGGCTGAAGGACGAGCTGCCTGTTCCTTTCACCGGCGTTGTCAATCCGACTGCCGCAGCCGCTGTACGGGCAACCCGCAACGGCAGAATCGGTGTGATCGGAACCTCTGCTACCGTCAACAGCAATTCTTACAAAAACGAGATTCTGCGTCTGAATGCTGATCTGACCGTTTTCCAGCAGGATTGTCCGCTGTTTGTTTCGCTGGTGGAGAACAGCTTCATCTCCCCTGAGGACGACATTGTTCGTCTGGTGGTAGAGCGGTATCTTCAGCGGCTGAAAGAGCAGAACATTGACACGTTGATTTTAGGCTGCACGCATTTTCCCATTATTGCGCAGGCCATTTCAAACTATCTCGGTTCCGGGGTGACGCTCATTGATTCCGGCAAGGAAACGGCTCTTTATGCTGCGTCGTTACTCTCGGAGCAGAAGCTGCTGAACACTTCCGGACAGGCAGGCTCCTGTCGTTACTATGTCAGCGACACGGTTGAAGATTTCCGCCGTGTTGCCGAAATCTTCCTTGGCAAGACGGTAGGCGACGAGGTGTCGCACATCAATCTTGAGCACGCTAATCTGTAAGCTTCAAATAAACTTCCAAAGCATACAGCGGAGTGCCTCCGGTGCGTGACCGGCGGAGTGCCTCCGCTCTCGATTCCGCTGTTACTTAATGCGGATTTGTCACTTCAATTCCGCTGCCAGTAAGACATTCCGCTGTCACAAGCCTGCTTTTTATAATGTTACAAAGATTCTTCAATAAACGTTTTCGGGGGTGTCGGGGGCCTTTTACGCAAAAGCCCCACTGACTCGCTGCCCGCAGGCAGCGAAACGCTCCAACGACAGGCGCACGGCAAGGGGTGAATCAAAAAACAGTCCGGTGGACTGTTTTTTGAGAGGGGACGCCCTGCAAGAGAGGGCGTCCCCTTGGCGGAGTGCGTGAGTGCGTGACCGCACAGGACTATTCCGCAGTTACTTAATGCGGATTTGTCACTTCAATTCCGCTGCCAGTAAGACATTCCGCTGTCACAAGCCTGCTGTGTATAAATGTTACAAAGATTCTTCAATCAACGTTTTCGGGGGTGTCGGGGGGGCTTTTTCGCAAAAGACCTTGTATAGAAGATGAAAGAAAAGAAAGTATTGAATGCAAACAGAAGGTTTGTATCCTACTGAATGCGTCAACAACGTTTTCGGGGGTGTCGGGGGG
>JBGUWM010000003.1:0-2097 GCA_045221175.1 Acutalibacteraceae bacterium
TATTGAACAGCAGTGGTCTGAAAACGTGCTGACCGTCAGCGGTGAGCTCATGCACCAAAACGCCCATGACGGCACAAGCACCGAAAAGCGGGGCGACGTCCTCATTTCGCGCGGTATGCCCGTCAAATCAAGAGAGCTCGGCTTGACAGGTGTCTGCGATGTGGTGGAATTTCACAAAAGCAGCGAAGGCGCCCTGCTGCACGGGTACGAGGGCTTGTACCGCATGATCCCGGTAGAATACAAGCACGGAAAACCCAAGGAGGATAATTGCGACATCCTTCAGGCTGCGGCACAGGCAATGTGTCTGGAGGAAATGTTCTGTACCACAGTGGACGAGATCCATTTGTATTACGGAAAAACCCGTCACCGCTTAAAGCTTCCGCTAAACAGCGATATACGGTTGCAGGTCAGGAACATCAGTCACGAGATGCATCAATACTACAGGCGGCGCTACACGCCAAACGCAAAATTCAGCCGCCGCTGTAACGCCTGCTCGCTAAAGGATATTTGCTTGCCGAAAGCCGGTAAAGGGAACGTCAAAGAGTATATTCGCAAGGCTTTGGGAGATGACGCGGAATGAAAAAGGTTCTAAACACACTGTACATAACTTCTACGGAAAAGTTTCTGGCATTAGACGGCGAAAACATTGTCATCAAAGAAAACGGCAGTGAATGCGGCAGACTGCCTCTGCACAATCTTGAAGGCATCGTCACGATGGGCTATTCCGGCATCAGTCCGGCGCTGCTGGGAAAATGCGTTGAAATGAATATCTTCGTTTCTTTTTTGAGTCGCAGCGGCAGATATTTAGCTTCTGTTGTCGGTCCTTATAACGGCAATGTTGTCTTACGGCAAAATCAATACAGAACCTCCGAATCGGATGAACAAAGTATTGTGATCGCAAAAAACATGATCACCGGCAAGCTGTATAATTCAAGATGGGTCATTGAGCGCGCTACCCGCGATTATCCTAACTCTTTGGATACCGACAAGCTAAAGGCCGTTTCTCTGCAAATCAAAAGGGCTATGGATGATGTGCAAAGCTGTAGCGATATAATTCAGCTCAGGGGAATAGAGGGGGAGGCAGCCGCAAGATATTTTTCTGTATTTGACGATTTGATTTTGCAGCAAAAGACCGATTTTTCTTTTCACGGCCGCGTCAAACGCCCTCCTACCGATGCCGTCAATTCCATGCTCTCATATGCATACACCTTGCTCAGCGGAATGACAACCTCAGCATTGTACTGCGTGGGTTTGGATCCTTATGTCGGTTTTATGCATAAGATAAGACCGGGAAGAGTTTCGCTTGCTCTGGACTTGATGGAGGAGCTGCGCTCTGTCTACGCCGACAGGTTTGTTATTTCGCTGATCAACAAGAGGATCGTTAATGCACATGACTTTATAACGAAAGAAAACAATGCTGTGATTTTTACCGATGAAGGCAAGAGAAAGTTTTTGCAGCAATGGCAATCAAAGAAGCAAAACACCATTCAGCATCCTTTTCTTAAGGAAAAGGTACAGTGGGGTGTTGTGCCGTATGTTCAGGCTCTTTTGCTGTCGCGCTTTCTCCGGGGTGATATCGACGGCTATCCGCCATTTTTTTGGAAGTAGGTGATTGTTTGTTGGTTTTGATCACTTATGACGTTAACACAGAAACCCCTCAGGGCAGAAAGCGGTTAAGAAAGGTTGCCAAAGAGTGCGTAAACTATGGACACAGAGTACAAAACTCCGTGTTTGAGTGCGTCATGAATGCCGCAAAATGTGTTGAAGTCAAAGACAAACTAAGAAAAATCATAGATCCCGATTTAGACAGTCTCCGGTTTTATTATCTTGGCAACCGGTATAAAACCAAGGTGGAACACTTCGGCGTAAATCGTTCCCTCGATATGGAAGACGCGCTGATTTTCTAGTGCGAAAGCTAAGTGCACAGCAAAACGCAAACCTTTCGCACCAAAATTATAATAATATTTTTGCAAATATGAGCAAACAATCATTATAAAGCAATTCATCTACTGATTACTTTCAATATATTGTTGAACAGTTGATGTCATTCTGATTTGATATTTGTGCATATTTGCTGTCGCCCTCCACGCGGAGGGC
>JBGUWM010000004.1:0-21858 GCA_045221175.1 Acutalibacteraceae bacterium
TTTTGAGGGTAAGAACCCTCAAAAACCACTGATATAGCGTGTTTTTGGGGTATTATTCGGATACAATTCGCTTGCTTTGTGAAAAAACATGTCATGTGTTTTTTTGCTCAGTACAAGGCACTTTATTCAGCGGTTCCCTAAATTACATTCTCAGCGTGGAACTGGAGCTCCGCAGTCAGGCAGCGATCAAGCGAAACAAAAACGCCAGTCGGTTACCACAGCGGGATTGTGATCCATCCAGACTCAAGCCCGGTATTGCATGGCAGGTGGAGCAGCTCGATACTCTACAATGGATCGAAGATGAACAGAACATCGTCATCATCGGTAGATGTGATACCGGCAAGACAACGCTGGCATCGCATATTGGACAGATGGCATTGGATCAGAAAGAGACTGTATACTACTGCAATATTGAGGAATTCCTGCGGGTGATCAAAAACAAGGACAGTTCCCGCAAGACGGAAAAGATCTACCGCTACATGCTGGACTGTTCGGTAATTATCATCGACGACGTGATGTACGCTAACATCACACCGGAGGATCTGCCGGGATTCTATCGGGCGGTATCCTTCCTCAACGAGGCGCGCAGTCTCATCATCATTACGAACCGCGAGCTGTCCGGCTGGGTCAGCGCGGCAGACGACACGCACCTGATGCAGACCCTTGTGGATCGCATCACAGCAAACAGCCAGATCATACGTCTGGGCTAAAAGAAAGGAGGGCGCTATGGCGCTACCTCCGAGAAATTTGATACTTGAAATTGAAAATAATGTCCTCGTTTGAGGGCCGAATATATGGGGCAACCATTCCCAACGATTTTCCGAAAGTGGCAACTTTTCCGTGACGCTTTGCCCACCTGGTAGGGGGAGCCAAATCTCAAGGCCCATTTTACCGGACAACGGCGTGGGGTCACGCGCGAAAAATCGGGAAATCAAGACGGTGGGGCTGGGATAAAGATATGATTTACCGTTCCACAGGGCGACTGGTAACTGTATCGAACAAGGTCATGTTATACTTCGATTTTTCTGCCCCGGAGAAATGGAAGAGACCGGAGGCAAAACATGCCAAATGACACGTATCTCTCATTCTACCTAAATACATCCCGGCTCCATATTTTCAGCAAAACCATAATCGAGATTGGCAATCCAAAGTTCATACGGTTTCTCGTGAAAGAAGACGGCCAGTACATGATCATGGAGGCATATCACAAAAAAGACTTTCAATCACACAGGGTGCCAAAGCGGGCAGAAGGAAAATGGGAAATGGAGGTGCGCAGTCTTCCGCTATGCAGTCTCCTCAAAAACCGGTTGAACTGGGAAGACGGTAAATCATACCGCATCCCCGGAAAGACGTATCCAAAACAACGGTTGGCCGTCTTTGATCTTTCTGAAGCAGAGCAAATTCAACAGCTTTCAAATCAGACACATGAAAGTACGGATCATTAAAAACGCCGCCAAGTGTAACTACTGTGGCGATGTGATTGAGAGCACATTCCGGCATGACTTCCAAACGTGCAGCTGTGGCCGCGTGTCTGTCGATGGAGGCCATGACTATATCCGTAGATGTTATACAAGCAGGGATGCGTTTACAGAGATGTCAGTTACTGAGCTAGTGGAGAACACCAATCCAAAGGAGGATCAAAGATAAGGAAGGTTGGCGCAGGACGGCGTACCTTTTCGCTTTTCTTTCTATGGGTTGGTACCTTTTAGCACGTCTTTCACAGTGCGTGACCGCATGGGACGATTCGCATAATCGCTCCCTGCGGTCACGCTTTTTTTCGGGAGTTCAAGTCCTTCGCTGCGCCCGAAAGATATCTTTTTTGTACTCTGTTTACAGAATAGGATTGCTATTTTTCAATCATATAGGAGAAGAGAAATGATTCTCAAAACCAGCGTTTGGAGCCGGGTTCAGACGATACAATTATCTGTAGCAAAAGAAATAGCGCCAGGATTCAATATTTGCTTTGATAGAAAGATTCCAAAAACAACCCAGGCAGAACAGCGTATTTTTATTGAATGGATGGAGAACAACTTTCGTATCTCGATTACTTGTTGGGTGGATTTTGTTTATAAGCATTACTTAATTAGAAGAGATGGCAAATGGGGAGGGTACCTCTTCTACTGGGCGGATTTCGATTCTTATCCTGTGTTTGATAATCCTGCAGATATCCCGGAATTGCGGCTTGCGGTGCGAGAAGAGCATTGGACAATAGAAGAGATTCTGACATCATTCATTGAAGGGATCATGTGCTACTATGCTTGAATCTGTAACGAAATGGATGATTCCTACGAGCCGATTGAAGAGGAGGTGGAAGAAATACTCCAAGAATACCTGCGCTCCAGAAAACCATCGGATTTAAGTATGCGTTACGTAATTATCGACAACCCGGATTTTGTTATATTGGCAATCTTTATCCAGAGGCGAGCAACCGCACCTAATTGCGTTCGACTTTTTGTCGGACGCATTTTTCTTTCCTACGCCATAAGAAATATCTTTTTTGAATAGTGTTTACCCGGTCGGACAAATAATTCTGTCTTCGGCAATAATGTTGCTTCGCTGGTGATGTATGATTGCAGGTACATGGGGCAAGCATATTTCACTGTCTTAATAAGAGCATATAAGCACGAATATCTTCGGATACATGGTTCAACCATCGCATCATTATGGAATGAAGTGACACAATATCATTTCGGCGGTGTCTGATACATCATCATACACCTGTGGCGGCAACATTTTTTCAATGCAGCCGGTTGAAAAGTTCATAGTTCATGAGTATAATAAATTATGAAAAGAAAATGACAAATCGTGATTTGACGGAATACTGTTGAATCAAGAATTGGCAAATCTGTTATGCTATGAAAACATTGCTGCATTCAGTGCGGCATGATTGATCTGGTTCCCAAAACCGGGAAAACGGAGGAAAAACCATGTTTATCGTTAATTATAAAGACCTCAGACTGTCATTTAATGAATTTCACGATATTTCTGATAAAGATATGCCGCAGTACGGAGAATTCTGCCTGCTTGAGCTGAAGACAGGCGACTACACGGCCGGAAGCTGGCATCCGTCAGGAAAAGGGTGCGGCAAGGAAGGTAAGTTCATCCGTGGAACCGCCGACTCGATAGGATCGAAAGAGGTTGAAAGATGGCACTCTCTGCAGGGCTATGACCTGACCGAGAGCCTTGAAAAAGAGGGGGTCAACTGGATAGACCTCGGACCGGAAAAAGAGGGCTGCCGCAGAGTTCAATTTGAAGGCTTTAAGTCATTTGCCGACAAAAAGAAGCCGAAACAGGAACAGTACTGTCTTCTTATCATGAAGGATGGAAGCTTGGCGGCGGGCAGATGGAACAAATGGCGGCATAAAGCCGGAGGAGACTTTATCTATGCGCCGGCGTTGTCGAGTCACAGCTCGGAAAAGGTGTGGGCATGGACGCCGCTCAGTACCGATCAGTTCTTCGCAATGGAGCTGGAATGGGAGAATGAGAAAAAACGCGAAAAAAAGCTGAACAAGAGCCCTTTGGCGGATCCCGAGCTGTTTAGATATGGGACAGATGTTAACGTATATTACGAAAAAGCTCTTGAAAAGCTGCGCGAGAAGTTTTGTTGGGCGACTCTGACGATGATGAAGAAATGTACTCCGGTCTGGCAGATCGCCCCTTTGCACGGCAAATATGTTTTCTGTCAGATAGAAAAAAGCTATTATGACAATTCGGATATAGTGATCCCCTGGACAGAAGGTGCCACAGCGGACGATTTCATTGATTTCCTGTGCAGATATACCCACGATACGGTTAAACATTCGAATCCGGAAGAAAAATTCAAATTCGGCACGGACATCAGCGTATATCTCGAAAAGGCTTTCAATCATGTCAAAAAGGATTATCGCTGGATTGATAAAAAGATGCTCGGGAAGACCTGGCAATATGATATACAGAAGATCGACGGTGACCTTGAATTTGTCAGAAGATATTGGAACGAAAGCGAGTATACTGTGTTTGACGTTGAAAGTGCCGAACGGTTTATAGAGATTCTGGAATACGACTATCAGAGCGTGGCGCTTCGTGAAAATAAAATTGTGGGCAGCTATTCCCCGTCGTTCGGACACTTCAGTCTGCACGGCTGGAATCTTGAGAGCTATGATTTCTACAAGCTGCAGTCAGGCGATTACAAAGTGAGTGTAACGGCAGGAAACCGTACGACAGGCGGCAGCAGGGAATTTTTTATCACGCCATACTGCTTTGAAGCAAAGACCTATGAGGAATTTCTTGACCGATATCTTGAGATCGTTCCGGACTACTCATTTGGTTTGGGAAAAAAAGAACTTCTTCCGGACAAGGAATTGAAAAAATTCCTCGGGTATTGAGAATACAGAAACGAGATAAACCGGGATATTAAAGAGGAAAGGATATGGCGGGAATCAGGTGTTACCATTTTGGATTTCGGGTTGCTGCACTGCACTCATGATTCAATTAATAGATCTTTCCATAGGATGTGCATTATTTAGGCGATCTTTCACATGAAAGAACCCTCTTTTTTCTACCAAGACAAGAGAGGATTTCTTTATCTTGGGCAAAATAATCACGATACGGGAAAAACTGGTTTTGGAGCGGTGGAGCGGCTGATTCGAAGATTTTTGGATTTTCAGCGGCAGAAAGTGAGAATGCCAAGGCCATCTTTTCTGTTCAGGAATAGTCAAGATAATCCTATGTAAAGATTGACATACAGCATAGCAAGGAGAATACTGTTGCTGAATTGAAATAGAATGAAAAATACTCTCTTGCTTTTCGACAAGAGAGTATTTCTTTATTGGTATTTGTTTCTCAACGCATCGATAATGTTTATTCGGGATATTTTGATGGTTTCTTTAAGAGCAGAAAGAAAAGATATTGTAAAGTTAAGGATAAAGATAATAACTATGTGCCACCACTCAACAGTCAATACAGGAATGCTGTCTATAGTCAGCCAGCCCAAAAAAGAATTAGCAACAGTTATGACTATCAATAAAACAGAGGTTAATGTACTAGTTATAATATTGATAATAATGTTTTCATTTAAAACATTTTGAATATAGACTTATTGTCAGAGCCAAGTGATTTTATAACTCCGACCTCATATATTCTGTCCTTTTAACTCGGAGCAAAGCCCGATGTTAAGCGAGCTTACATCGGGCTTTGCTCCGAGTTAAATAAGAATTTTGAATTCCTTCAAAGGCTGTTGTTGCGTTTGCAGGGAACACACCTACTGAAGCTGCTGCCAATGCTGCGGAAATAACTGCTGAAATTTTCTTAAAATTAACCATTTGAATTCCTTTATTTGAAATTTGTGACTATTATATCATACTAATTTCATGATGTCAATGTAAATATTAAATAAATAAGACAAAATATTAAGAGATTATTAAGATAGCATAAACAGAATAAGTATGATCCTGCGCTCGGCTATTTTTCTAGATAGCTTTCACGAATTAGCAAGGTCAAAAAAGATAATCATCAGAACGGAAAGATAAAAAGTTAGAAATCGTTAGTAAAAAAGAGAAATCACGAGAAAACAAAAGAATAAAACGAAACACAATATAAAATTTGACTTATTTTGACTTTGACCTTTCCTGACTATCGGGCTATAATATAACCACAAGGTCAGAAAAGGTCAAGAGAAGATTGGAATACAATCTGAATGACAAGCCAGCAAAAGCAGGTGAAAGACAGACTGACCTTTTGCAAGGAAGTGACTGAAATGAAAATGAGTGATATTGTTGCCAAATACATTATAGAGATGCTGGACGAAAAAGACGGCAATGCGGAGATCCAGCGAAACGAACTGGCAGGACTGCTAGGGTGCGTACCGAGTCAGATCAACTATGTTATTTCGTCAAGATTCACGCCCGAACAGGGGTATATTGTAGAGAGCAGGCGAGGAGGCGGAGGATACATCAGGATCACCCGTATCACCACAGATCCGAGAATTGCGATTATGCACATTGTCAACAGTATCGGTAACAGTATATCGGCACAAAGCGCCAATACGATACTGGAGAATATGGCGCAGAGAGGAATGCTTGACAGCTACGAAAAGCTGCTGATCATGTCGGCACTGTCGGACACCGCTTATAAAGCAGTTCCGCAGGAATACAGAGATGCACTTCGGGCATCTGTGATGAAAAATATGCTTGCCGCCATTCTGGTAAGATAGAGGAAGGTCGGAAAAAACAAAGAGTCAGCCACAAACGGCAGAATAGATGATGAAGAACAGGAGGAAATGATTATGTTATGTCAATCATGCGAAAAAAGACAGGCGACCACACATATCAAGACCATTGTTAACGGAGAATTAAAGGAATACAGGCTTTGCAGTGACTGCGCCAAAAAATACGGGTACGCATCATTTTTAGATGATGTAGGATTTGACCTTGACAAGCTGTTCGGCAGCTTTATGGAGGGGATCGGCTCGGGAGCAGAAAGAGTGCAAAAACGGTGTCAGTGCTGCGGCAGCAGCTTTGAAGATATTGCTAAAAGCGGTAAGGTAGGCTGCGCCGAATGTTACGACACTTTTTATGAAGAGCTGCTGCCGTCCGTCAGAAGAATCCACGGAAGAACCTCACATATCGGAAAGCTTGCACATTCGGCAGGAACGGGAGTAAAGATCAGAAATGAAATAGCCCGCTGCCGCACCGAGCTTGAACAAGCGATAAAAGCGCAGGAATTTGAAAAGGCTGCTGAACTGCGTGACAGGATACGGGAGCTTGAAAAAAGCGCAGAGGCACAGTCACAGGAAGGAAAGAGAGGTTGAGTACAATGACCACAGAACAGAATAAAGACCTGAAAAATGTCAGTGATGTAGTGATCAGCACACGAATCCGTTTTGCCAGAAATCTTCGGGAGTACCCCTTTCCGTGCAGACTGAGTGATGAGAAAAAGCGTCGAGTGGCATCTATTGTCAAAGAAGCGGTGCTGGAAGGAAACTCTGCGATAGCCCATCGTTTCCGTTATATACAGATGTCGGAACTGACACAGGAGGAAGCGGTTTCACTGGTAGAGCGGCATCTGGTCAGTCCGGAATTTATTTCGGACAGACAGGGCAGAGGCTTGTTGCTGCTGGACGATGAATCTGTCAGCATTATGATCAACGAAGAAGATCATGTCAGAATACAGGTAATCAGTCAGGGAATGAAACTAAAGGAAGCCTACGAGATGGCAGACAAAATAGATACATTACTTGACGAAAGACTGAACTTTGCGTTCAATGAAAAGCTGGGATATTTGACGCAATGTCCGACTAATATCGGCACAGGCATGAGAGCTTCTTTGATGATTCACCTGCCTGCACTGCAGGAAAGCGGAGCAATGGGCAAAATTGCCTCTTCACTTTCAAAGCTGGGGATTGTCATCAGAGGCTTGTATGGAGAAGGAACAGATCCCTGCGGAGCAATCTATCAGTTGTCCAATCAGGTGACGCTGGGTATTACGGAGGAAGAGGCTGTCAAGAATCTGAATGATATTGCCATGCAGCTTGTGGTACAGGAGAGAAACGCCAGAAAGCAGCTTTCGGAGAACATCAATGTTCTGGATACCATTTATCGTTCCTACGGAATACTGACTTATGCAAAGCTTATCAGCAATAGTGAATGCATGAAGCTGTTGTCAAACGTACGGTTTGGTGTGGAAATGGGCTGCTTTGAGATAGATTATGATACGCTCAATCAGCTTCTCACAGAGGTGCAGCCCGCTACTCTGATGAAGAATATCGGCAAAAAGCTCAGTGCAGGAGAGAGGGATCGCATTCGTGCCGAGCTGGTCAAGACAGCGTTGATACAAAAGAAAATACCTGCCAGCAGGAGGCTGGAAAACCAGAACTGATGTTTTTAGAGAAAAGGAAAAGATGATCCATCACAGACAGCAGCGGTAATAAGTCGACGGTCCTTATCGGTGCGAAAAAGACAGTGTGATGGTAGCGTGACGGTTATGGATACGCCACGCACAAGGATAGGAATATCTGCTGACAATGAGGTTCTGTAAAAAACAGAACGGCAGAGTGGATAAGAAGCAATGAAGAGTAAAGCGCTGTAAGGCATCGGTGACAGAACCGAAGACTTACAGCCTGAACAGAGGGAGGAAAGAAGAATGTATAAGTTTAACGGATTTACAGAGAAAGCCAACCGTGCCATCAATTTGGCAATTGCTGCGGCAGAAAGCATGGGACATACTTATGTAGGCAGCGAGCATATACTGCTCGGGCTGCTTGAAAACCGGGACGGTGTAGGTTATGCGGCGCTGGAACAGTGCGGCGCAGACGCTGAAAAGCTGAAAGAGATAATAGAGGAACAGATCGGTGTAGGAGAGAAAACCCGACTGACGCCGGAGGATTTTACTCCCCGTTCAAAACGAGTGCTGCAAAATGCGCTGATGAAAGCGTCGGGAATGTCCGGCAAGTATGTAGGAACAGAGCATCTGCTGGTTGCACTGCTCTCAGATTCGGACAGCTATGCGGTACGGTTTCTGGAGGAAATGAATGTCAGGATCCAGGATATTGTGGAAAGTCTGAACGAGCTGCTGGGCAGCACGGGCGACGGCACTGACAGGATTGAGGACAGCGGCAGAGCATCCGGAGGAAGCAGAGCAAAAGGCAGTGCAACAAAGACGCTGGATAAATACGGCAGAGATCTGACCGAAGCAGCCAGAAAAGGCGAGATAGATCCTGTCATCGGCAGACAGGAAGAAATCGAGCGGGTGGTTCAGATCCTGTCGAGAAGGACAAAGAACAATCCGTGTCTGATCGGCGAACCGGGTGTTGGCAAGACGGCGGTAGCAGAGGGATTGGCGCTGAAGATAGTGGAAGGCAACGTGCCTGAGCCGCTGAAAGACAAGCGAATCGTATCCCTTGACCTGACAAGTATGGTTGCAGGAGCAAAGTACCGGGGCGATTTTGAAGACAGAATCAGCGCAACGATAGATGAAGTAAAAAAGGCGGGAAATGTCATTCTGTTCATTGACGAACTGCATACGATCATCGGTTCCGGTTCTGCGGAAGGTTCTGCGGATGCAGCCAATATTCTGAAGCCCACTCTGGCAAGAGGTGATTTTCAGGTAATTGGCGCCACCACCATAAATGAATACCGCAAGTATATCGAAAAGGACGCTGCACTTGAAAGAAGGTTCCAGCCCGTAATGGTCGGGGAACCCACTGAGGAAGAAGCAGTGCAGATACTCAGAGGACTGCGTGACCGCTATGAAGCGCATCACAAGGTAAGAATCACCGATGAGGCAATACTGGCGGCTGTGAAGCTGTCGTCACGCTATATAGCAGACCGTTTTCTGCCTGACAAAGCCATAGACCTGATAGATGAAGCGGCATCAAGGGTTCGTCTGAGAGCCTATACGGCGCCTGATGATTTGCAGGAGAGCGAAAACCGTCTGAAAGCGATTGAGCAGGAGAAAGCGGAAGCTGTGAATACACAGGATTTTGAAACGGCAGCCCGCCTGAGAGATGAAGAGAAAAAGCTCAGAGAAGACCTGGAAAACCGCCGAAAGGCATGGCAGGAAAAGAATGCCGTGCGGGACGGAGAGGTTACACCGGAGGATATCGCACAAATTGTATCAGGCTGGACAGGTGTGCCGGTGGTACAACTGACGCAGGAAGAAAGCACTCGTCTGCTTCATCTGGAAGAGGAACTGCACCGGCGCATCATCGGTCAGAACGAAGCGGTTTCGGCTGTTTCCCGAGCCATACGCAGAGGCAGAGTCGGTCTGAAAGATCCTAAACGGCCGGTTGGATCCTTTATCTTCCTGGGGCCGACAGGCGTTGGCAAAACAGAGCTTTGCAAAGCGCTGGCGCAGGCAATGTTCGGAGACGAAAACGCAATCGTACGTTTTGATATGTCCGAATACATGGAGAAGCATACGGTGTCAAAACTCATCGGTTCACCTCCGGGTTATGTGGGCTATGACGAGGGCGGTCAGTTGACGGAAGCGGTTCGCAGACATCCGTATTCTGTCCTGTTGTTTGACGAAATCGAAAAGGCACATCCGGACGTGTTCAATATGCTGCTGCAGATTCTTGATGAAGGACGTCTGACGGATTCTCAGGGCCGCCATGTCAACTTCCGTAACACCGTCATCATCATGACGTCGAATGTCGGTGCAAGGCTGATCACTGAAAAGCAGGCCAGTCTGGGATTTTTCGGAGGAGAAGAAAAGGCGCAGCAGGACGACGAAAAAATCAGGGAAGCTGTTCTGGCAGAACTGAAAAAAGTATTCAAGCCGGAATTTCTGAACCGTGTAGACGATACCATTGTATTCCACAAGCTGACAGAGGAGGATATCTGTCGAATCGCAGAGAACCTGTTAGCAGCGCTGAAGCAGCGGCTGAAGGAACTGGACATTGAAGCAGAATTCACGCCGGAAGCTGTCAAAGCGGTAGCAAAGGCAGGGTACGATGAGATTTACGGCGCAAGACCGCTGAAGAGAGCCATTCAGACAAAAATTGAAGATCCCATTTCTGAAAAGCTGCTGGATGGTACCGTTCAGTCAGGAAATAAGCTGACTTGCGATTATGCAGATGGAAAATTCACCTTCAGCGTGTGATGACAAATAGTTAGTTGCTGCCATCCGGCAGTTATGTCGGCTGGCAAAAACATTTCAAAAAACTTCATATATCCGTTTAGTGTCCTGACACAGAATGCGGATAAAAGTAAAGCAATCAGTGAATCTTTAAGAAACAATTCACTGATTGCTTTTGTACTTTGTGACTGCTTTTAAATATAAATGTTGAGAAACTATTAAAAGTATGGTACAATTTGTATAGATTTAGCTCGATAAAGCAATAAAAGTGAACGTCTTTTGATAGGGGTGTGAAAGTGATGACAAATGTCAGAAAAATCTTTCCAAAGGCATTGTCAATGCTGGTGTCTCTGATGATTGTGCTGACGGGATTTGTGCCGGCGGCATCGGTTCTGGCGACAGCAGAACAGGCGATCGTTACTGAAACGGCTACACAGAAGATAGAAAGCTTCGGGGTATATTTTGTATCGGGAGCTTCCAACAACGGCACACCGGAAGAGCCGGAATGGGTTTGGACAGTTGAAAGCGAGGAGGATCGTAAATCCGGACACATCTTCAAGTATCAGCTTGACTATGCGTTTTCCGGAGAAGGAGAGCTTGTTCCCGGTTCTGTCAGCATGACGTTTCCAAAACATATACTGAGAGAAAGAAACGGAGCCTATGCGGATGAACTGGAAGTTGCGGTGCCGGAGGAGAGTGAGGTTCCCCCGGATGACATTGACAACCAGTTTGTTTTTACGGAACGGGAAGATGACATATTGGTTTATAACCGGCTTTCGCTGTCTGCCGCAGAAAAAGGTTCCATTCAGTTCGGCTATGCTACGACAAAGGGCTCTTTTGACTATGCGGATATGCACAGCTCTGACCGGGTATCGATAGAGCTGTTCATCAATAAAACCGCTGACGAGCATCTTTATACCATGGCGGAGGGCGAACCTGTCAGGATCAATACAGCGGCTGACATCAATTCCTTCAGCAAGAGCTTTCACAGAGCTTATCAGACGTGGCAGGACAACTGGGGTGACCCGGAGAGCTTCGGCATTGATAATCAAGATGACTATTATTATCTGGCATGGCTGGTGAGAATGGATATCAGTGCGACACAGCCATATATCCTGAGCTTTGACGATGAAGTGGAAGGACAGTATGGAGATGCGTCCTTTGTATGTATGACGACTTTTTATCAGAATGGTTATACGAACGTGATGCAAAGCGAAGAGCTGAGAACGTACGGAAAATATCTTGATGGTTTTGTGATTACCAAGCATCTCAAATCCACCTATCGTGATATGGTCACCTATCGGATATTCAACACGCTGCAGGCAACGCTTCATCCTGTTGACAGTGTAGACGATGATGTGGTAGTTACGTCAAAGGCGAGGTATACATATTCTCAGCCGACAATCACATATCCGGTCGGCAATTTTGACTTCTGGAAGTATAACAACTATTCTTATTACCACAATTACAAAAAGTATAATTCCGAGGTTATCAATTATGAGCTGAGTGAATTCAGAAACGGACAGATTGACGCCATTCAGGATAAAATGGTTTATCTTCTTGAAATGGAAGGCAATCCGTATCCATGGACAATCGGCAGAGGTTACAGTAAAGAGGATGTGTCACACTACGGCGAAGAAAAGGTTACCTACGTCATGACAGACGATGCATTCTTTTTTGCGGATACTATCACCGCTGTGCAGGACAAAGAAACTTACGAGAGAATCTATGAGATTCCCCAAGGCACAGAACAGCTTGATTACCATGATTTTGAAATAACAAGTGTAGACTATAAGCTTGAGGTTTCCGGAGCACAGTGGAATGAAGAAACCCTGCGTTTTGAAAAATGCCATGCAGAGTATGATGATGACGATGTCATCAGATTCTATGCGAAGTTTGGCGCAGACAGTACATGGTATGAAGCAGGCAGATATTATCTGAAGTCCGGCGTTGGTGAAACGCTGAGTGACAAGGTGAGCAGCATTACAGACAAAGGCATTACGTTTACAGATAATGCCCAGTGCGTCGGTTATCAGATTGTCATCTCCAATTCATTTTATCGTACGAACCTGCAGGCGTATCCATTTTGCAAAATCAAACATTCTGATAGAATCGACAGCCTGATAGAAGAATCCTATGCTGCCGGAGAAAGAAGAGTATGGCTGACGAATATCGGCAGAGCAAAGTTCTATAACTGCAATAGCTTTGAAGAGATTGCAGACAGAGATCCGATTTTTGAGAAAACGGATTTTTGCAGGAATTATATCATCGGATATGAAAAGAAATCGGATCTGAAGAAAGAGAGTACCTTTATCAGCAATGATAAAGTAAAGCACATCATCACCATTGGTTGGAAAGCAGAAGCGTACGAAAGCTATATGACCCAGCAGGGCGAGGTGTTTGTACCGCAGGAAACCGGTGTATTCTATGATCTGGTACCCTATGGTGCAGAGCCTGACTTGTCAAGTGTTGCGGTGTGGTCAGATGCAGGTCTGCTCAAAGAATCTGAACTGGATATTGAAACAATTGTAAACTACCGTGATTCCGGAAGAACGCTGCTGATTGTCAGAATGAAGAAGCGCAGTAATGCGGGCTATACACTGACATATTCTTCTGTTCACCCATGGGAGAGTATATTCGACTATGGTTCAATGGTCCGCAATTCAGTTGCTTACGAAACAGGCAATGATTATATTACAGACGGCTTTGCCGATAACGGCGGAAATATTTTGGATTCGGAACTGCTTTCAGAGCTGGACGACACAACAGATGCTGAAAAATTTCTGTATGCCGAACACACCAGAAGTACCGATGTACTGTTGGCTGTCAATTCCGGTCTGAACAAAAAAATAAAGACAGATACCGACGATAATTACAGCCGCAGTACGGTTGTCCGTCAGTCACAGGACTATGTGTACCGTCTGCGGTATCAGACGGACTATGTCACACGCTCGAAAAACATGGTGCTGTTTGATAATATTGAAGCTTTCACCAATCCGGCAAAAGGGATTCAGAGCAGATGGCACGGAACACTGCAAAGTGTAGATGTGTCGCAGATAAGAGAAGCGGGCGCAGAGCCTGTTATATATCTGTCCGATCATGCGGTAGATACTACCGGCGGTGTTTTTGACCTGAGTGACAGCAGTACATGGAAAAAAGCAGAAGATTTCGGAGATATCACAAAAGCCCGTGCAATAGCCATAGATCTGTCTAAAGATCAGAACGGCGAGGACTTTGTGTTGGACAATAACAAATCCATATCTGCTCTTCTGTATATGAAAGCGCCTGCCACAGAGCCTGATGAGGAGTTGCCGCCGGACGAGCCTGTTGCCGCTGCATATAATGATGTGGCAGTATCGACCCGACTGTTGAGCGTTTTTTCAGAAACCTATTATAATGACCGGTATATCCAGTGGAACTATGACAAAGCAGAACTGCGGATCCAAGGGGACGTACCTCTTTTGAAGCTGGACGATACGGATCATACAACGCCTGTTGAGGGAATTGCTTTTCGTTTGCAGGGTGTGTCAGCATACGGCACAGAAGTTGATACCGTTCTGGAAACAGACGTTAACGGCAAACTGGTTTTCAGGGATATTGAAAAAGGCAGCTATGAACTGACAGAATATAAGGGTTCATCGGATTATCTGAAATTCAGAGATATTCTGAGCGTAACCATCAGAGAAGACGGAACAACTGAGGTAAACGGTACGACAGTAGATAAAGGAGTTTACTATCAGGTATACGATACCCCCAGAGTTCATACGGATATTACCTTTGACAAAAGAGATCTTCGTCAGAAAAGCAAATCTGTAGAAGGGGTACAGTTCAGACTGAGCGGTGTATCGTTCTACGGCAGCGCCATCAACCGTTATGCGTTTTCTGACGAATGGGGTGTTGTCACCTTTGAAGACATTGAAATGGGCACATATTTACTGAAAGAAGTATCCACGGCTGAAGGATATATTCTTTCCGACTCAGAATACCGCGTCATCATAGATGAGAACGGACATTATGAAATTGAGGGGGCGCAGCGGGAGCGTGACGGGTCTTATGTGGTATTCAACGAGTCGTATCATTCGTTTACCATACAAAAAGAAGGTTATATAGAGGCAGGGGGCAGTCCTCTGCCGGTGGCAGGAGCAAAATTCAATCTGTCCGGCATTTCGGATAACGGCACTGTCGTAGATATGAACAAAACAACCGGCATCAACGGACAGGCAACCTTTGATCATCTTGAATCAGGCAGATACGTTCTGTTTGAAACCGAGGCTCCCGAAGGTTATTTGCTGAATACGGAACGGTATATTGTGACGATAACAGGCAGCGGCGATATTACCGTCAGCGGATCCTATAAAAATGCGTCAGGTTATTTTGTGATCAAGAATAAAGAAGACAGCAATGTAGTGATTACGAAAAAATGGGTGGATCGTAAAACGAACCGTACCCGTACAGCCGACCCGGTCATTTATCTCGGCATTGAGGACAACGAACCGGCAGCATACTTTAACGGCAGAAACGAATGGTCTGTACTGAACGATGTTGTTTCGCCGAACTATTCCCTTGGGGGAATCAAACGCTTCAAGCATTATACAGGCGACAGCGAATCGGCGCAGACCATGATGGACCGCTTTAATGCTGTCAGAATTGATGACGGAACGACAGACCGGCACATTTACGGCTGGTATATGAATGAAGCGGGAGATGAATTCGGTACCCTGTACTGGTGGTCAGACGCACCGAACGTCTATATGACTAATCAATCCCGTCATTTATGGTACAATCTGACCGGCTGTACCGAAATCGACACAACCGGCATTAACACTTCGCTTGTTACGGATATGTCTGAAATGTTCAATAACTGCAGAAGTGTTACCAGTCTTGACTTGACAGGATTTGACAGCTCAAACGTCAAAAATATGTCCGGAATGTTCAATACCTGTTCTGCACTGAGAAGCATTGATCTGAGCGGACTGGATACCTCAAAGGTAAAAGATATGTCCGGTATGTTTTACGAATGCGGCTCTTTGCAGCGTCTTGATCTGACGAGCTTTGATACAAGCAACGTCAGGGATATGTCCTATATGTTCTCGGCGTGTACCGTGCTGGAGAGCGTCGACGTCAGCAGCTTTGACACCTCAAAGGTTACAACGATGGAGGGAATGTTTGAGTCTGTTCAGGGGTTGGAAACAGTTGATCTCAGTAATTTTGATACGTCAAATGTTACGACGATGGAGGGAATGTTCTATTACTGCGGTGGACTCAAGCACCTGGATATGAGCATGCTGGATACTTCCAATGTGACGAATATGCGGTATTTGCTCCTGTACGATTATAGTCTGGAAAGTGTGAATCTTCTGGGATTGGAAACCGGTAACGTGACTACTATGCAATATATGTTCTACTATTGTGGTATGCTGACAGAGCTGGATCTGAGCAGCTTTGACACCGCTAAGGTCACGGATATGAGCATGATGTTCGATGCCTGCAGTTCACTGGAAAGTCTGAATGTCAGCAACTTCGACACTTCGAGCGTAACGACAATGTTTGCAATGTTCAGAGGCTGCAGAGGCCTGCGTGAACTTGATCTGAGCAGCTTCCATACGCCTAAGCTGACCGCTATGGGGTCCATGTTCTACGGCTGCAGCAGACTGAAAACTGTAGATCTCAGCGGCTTTGATACCTCTCATGTTACAGGGCTGGGAAGTGTTTTTGAAAGCTGTGGTGTTACCACACTGGATCTGAGCAGTTTTGATACCTCGAATGTCGTAAGTATGAACGGAATGTTTGACAGCTGCAGAAGTCTGACAAAAATATATGCGTCTTCATTATGGAATACGGATAATGTGGTCAGCGCTAATAATATGTTTGCCGATTGTCATAGTCTGAATACCGACGGTCTGGCTGCAAGATATAACGGCTCTAATAACGATCTTGAATATGCCCGTATTCATACAGCCGAAACGCCCGGCTATCTTCGTCAGGGTACAGAACCGCAGCCGCCTGCGCCTGAAATAAAGGAAGCTTATTTTAAATCTGCCGGTACGGTTTCAGACCTGAGTATGGTAACAGACCCGAGCAACGTCAAAGCCTTCAGACCGTTTACAGGAAACGGGCAGACGATTACGGCACTGATTGACAGCGGTGCTGCCGTGAGACTGGACGATGAAAGCACAGATCAAAAAATCTATGCGTGGTATATAAACGATGCTGCAGCAGAGGATTTCGGAACTGTTTACTGGTGGTCAGATGCCGATGAAGTCTATCTGAGAGATAACTCTCATTATCTGTGGAGTGGTCTTTCCGAATGTGCAGTAATTGATGTGTCGGGAATCAATACTTCCAAACTGACGAATATGTCCGGAATGTTTAACGGTTGTTATAAAGTGCAGACGCTTGATCTGAGCAGCTTTGATACGTCGAACGTAACAAGTATGTCTTCTATGTTCAAGGGGTGTCATGAAATGACAAGTGTTGATCTGAGCAGCTTTGATACATCGAAGACAACGAGCATGGACGGGATGTTCCGGCAATGCTTTAAGCTTACAGAGCTTGATCTGAGTAATTTTGATACGTCGAAGGTAACGAGTATGAAGGAAATGTTCTGTCATTGCGACAGTCTGCAAGAACTGAATATCAGCAGCTTCGATACATACTCTGTTACCAATATGAACGGTATGTTTGTTGGCTGCTCCGATTTGTCTGTTCTGGATGTCGGCAATTTCGACACGTCCAATGTTACGGATATGTCCTTGATGTTCAATGACTGCTCCGGAGCAGAACAGCTTGATGTCAGCCGGTTTGATACGTCAAAAGTCACCAATATGAGCGGAATGTTTAACGGCTGTTCAAAGCTGACTTCTCTTGATGTCGGCGGATTTGACACCTCGAATGTTACGGATATGAGTGAAATGTTCCGCAGATGTTCAAGATTGGAAACGCTTGACCTGAGCAACTGGCAGACAGAAGGAGCCAATCTTGGCGCTATGTTTGAATACTGTGTGGCTTTGCATACAATCTATGCTGCAAGCAAATGGAGCAACACACCTTCGCTGAACGATTCCGAAAACAAAATGTTTGCCTACTGTACTTCTCTTGTGGGAGGAAACGGGACCGTTTGTGATAGTAATCACACAGGCGCTGATTATGCTCTGATTGACGAAGAGAGTCAGACGGGTTACCTGACCTATAAAGCCGAACGCATCAAAGAGCTGAAAGATTCCAATGATCCAACCTGTATGATGGAAAAAGTCAACGATACCACATGGACGTATACGTTTACCGAGCTGGATCCTAATATTACTTATTACGCATGGGAAAGCGAGCTGCAGGATTATAGTTCTTTGAACATGGGTAAGAAAAACTGTCTGGTAGTGGAAAACGGACAGGGAACCATTACCAATACAGCGGTAGAGGATCCGCCGGCTTTCGGCAGTCTGACTGTTAAAAAGAACGTGGTGCTGAAAGACTACTCCCAGAGCATCAGCGATTCTGACAAGGCAAGGAAATTCCGCTTTACGGTGACGTTAAAAGACGGCGAAGGTGCAGCACTGACAGAAGATTTGCTGCTGAACACACGGAAGCCTGACGGCAGCGAGGGCAGTATATTGTTTACAGCGGGTAAGGCAGGATTTGTACTGTCTGACGATGAAGAGCTGACCGTCAAGGATATACCGGAGGGCTATCAGTATACGGTTGCCGAAACACCGGAAGAAGGATTTGAACCGACAGTTTCAGGAGATGCAGCCGAAGGCGTCATTGAGGCCGATACCACAAAGGACGTTCTGTTTACCAACAGAAAGAACTATGATGACAGTGAAGATATCACCTTTACAGTCAGCAAAGCGCTCAGAGGAACAGGACTTGATCCTGACGAAAGGTTTGCGTTTGTGGCAGATTTTACAGGACTGAGAGCCGGTACTGCGTATGCTGTAAAGGTAGGAGGTGAGGTTCGCAAGAGCTTTACCGCCGGCACTTCAGGAAATGCATTTGTCGAATTTGAACTGAAAGATCAGGAAACGGCAAGCATAACGATTCCTGAAAATGCATCGTACGTTATTACGGAACGGGCAGGCAATTATACTTCTTCCTATCGCATTACAGACGTTGCAGGACTTAACAGGATTGTGAGAAGTAACGATAGTAATACAGATGAAAACACGGCATTGTCTACACAAACAGAGACAGCTGACAGCGGTGAGCAGATAGCAATTGTCTTTACCAATACTAAAAATGTAAAGCAAAAACTGACGCTGACAAAAGAGGTTGTCAATGCAACGGCAGGCAACAGCGACCTGTTTGAATTTACGGTTCGTTTCAAAGGGCTGCCGGCAAGAGCAGTCATACCCACCACAATCGGTCGTATGACAGCAGATGAAGCAGGTACTCTCACAGCGGAATTCAGCCTGTTGGCAGGCAGAAGTGTAGAATTCGATGAACTGCCTGTGGGCGCTGTCTATGAAATCATAGAAGCGGGTTCGGACTATGTTGCTTCCTGCATCGTTCAAAACGGAGAAGATATTATTCTGCAGAAGGAAAACAATACACCCCAAGAAGAGATGACAACAGGAGAACAGAGTATTGAACTCTACCAAGATGCGGCGGTTACCTTTACCAACAGAAAAGTATCCTGTGATATAACGGTAACAAAGCTGGTAGATATGACCTATGGCAATCTGACGACAGCGGAATACAGTAAGCACGAGTTTAAATTTGATATCAGGGTAACAGGTTTGCAGAGCAGCGGTAAAAAGTACAGCGAACTAAAGGGTGAATTTACAGCAAAAGACACTACAGGCAGCAGACAGAAGAGTCTTGCCGAGCTGATGGACTTAAGTGGCGCTGCGGCAGAAGCAATAGCCGACAGAGCAGAGTTTACGGTAACGCTTCACCACGGAGAATCTTTTAAGCTGAAGGGACTGCCTTACGGAGCCGCTTACTTTGTCACAGAACAGGCGAATACAGCCTATGTTGTGTCTTATACCGTCAGCAGCAATGAAGGCGCCGTCTTGCAAACGACGGCGGCAGGTAATACTGTCAGAAACAAGTCACTCAGACTGAATGCAGAGGAAATGGTTGATACGAATGATACGGATATTGAGTTTGTGTTTAACAATCAGTATGAATTCATACCGTATGTGTTGCCTGCAGCCGGCATGAATGATATGACGGCACTGTATGCATCTGTTCTTTGCTGTATGCTGCTGTGTGCGGCGGTATATGTTATTTCTGCAAAAGAAAAGAGCATTAAACAATAACGTCCGGCAGATAAGGTTCCCTTTTTCCGAGAGGAAGAAGGGAACTTCTGCGTAATGCCTTGTGTTGAGATGGTTTGTTCACAGCTTTGGAAGAGAGGAAAATCCAATATCAGAGTCGTCAGTCAGAAATCGGACAGCAGAGTTGGCGGGGGTGTGATCCGGAAAGCTGATAGAACACAACACACCGAAAGAACACTTGCATCGTGTGAAATCATACCGAAGATGTCAATGGGGCATCAGCGAATCAATGCTCTCTTTTTCTCTATGAAAAGCCGCTGCAAAATACTGACATACCGGATGAGTGAGGGAAAAATGAATCGTTGACAAGCGTCCGGTGATGTGCCGACAGGGTTTTTGAATAAGTTAAGAACCCGTGAACAAACATGAAAAGTTTGCGGATTCCAAAGGCAGAGCCTTTGGTGGGAGGCTTGGAGGGGCGTGGGTGTCCGGCGGAAACCGTTGCCGAAGGCAAAAGTATCGACCGAGCCGAAAGGCAAGACAACCCCTTCAACAATCCATGACAAAAAATGTTTGTTCATAATTTGTCTGCACATTCAAAAACCTGATGTGCCGGTGCTTCATCTTGACAATTTGAGCGGCAGGGTGTAATATGAAAATGATTTTCATATATAGCGGCAAGGAGAAAGAAAGTATGGGCAGCGGAGGATATAAGACAAAACAAAGGGACATGATCCTGAAATATATGACGGAACACGGCGACAGTCACATGACGGTGAATGCCATCAGCGAATATCTGACCGGACAAGGAACGCCGGTGGGCACGGCAACGATCTACCGCCATCTGGAGAAGCTGGTAGAGCAGGGCGCAGTCCGGAAATATACGGTCGACAGCACGACCGGAGCATGTTTTCAGTATGTATCACCGGACAGACACTGCCATGAGCATTATCATCTGAAGTGTGAAAAGTGCGGCAGGCTGATACACCTTGAATGCAGCTTTGCCAAGGAGCTGGCTGCACATATTTATGCCGAACACGGTTTTGCAGTAGATCCGCTGAGGACGGTGTTCTATGGCGTCTGTAAGGAATGCAGTTTGCAGGGCGAGGGAGAATCTTCCGCAGAAGAAGCGTAACAGAAGATATGGGAACAAGAAACCAACAGGAGAAAAAGATATGGATAATACGTTGATAATGGTATTGATGATTGTATTTGCAGTGCTGGGTGTGGCAGGTGTGATAACAGCCCTGATTATGAAAAAGGTGAAGGCATCGGAAAATGCAGTAACGGTTGCATTTTTAGCTGCCTCTTTCTGTGGACTGATCGCAGCCGGAATGCTGGTATTTATGGTGTCTGTCAATATGATGAAGGACTACATGACGATCAGAAGATACACGGATTATACAGTAGAGAACGAAGACAAAAGCAACAGCGTGCTCATCAAGGAATATGCAGACAGGGAATCGGCGGGCTTTGAGGTATATCTCAAGGATAATGATAAGATGCTGGCGGATATAAAAACAGACAAGTATCTTCCGTTCTCCGCCGGAGAATATGAAGCAGAATGGACGGCAGACGCTGTTGTCATCAGCTATACCCACCGAAGAACAGAAGACAGTTATCAGGCAAAGGAAATAACGGTCAGACTGAAGGACGGAAAGGTCAGCGAACCGAAGGAATCCGGGAAAGATCTGAGCGCAGCGCCGAATAAAAAAACGCAGAACTTAAAAGAGAGAAGCGGTGAATCATGATTTTGATGTAGAAAAAAAACCTGACCGATTTTGTGCGAAATAGCTAATCAACGAAATAAACCAAGAATTAATGTACAATACAGACACTCTTCTATTGTGTAAAGTGCTGAATGTTCGTGCTTTTTACCGAAGGATAAGAAAAAAACAGCCGTCCGGCTTGTTCAAAATCTTGTTTTACAAACGGAAAAAAGTGTTGTACAATCAGTAATGAAATCGAAAGACCGCAGACAAACAGCGGCTTTCGGAGAAAATAGGCTCTATAATAAATATTGGGGTAACAAATAGAGCCTACAAAAAAAAGCAAAAAAAGTAGAGCATATTTGCACCAAATCCGTTAT
>JBGUWM010000005.1:0-6187 GCA_045221175.1 Acutalibacteraceae bacterium
AATACTGAACATCAATAAACTGTGAAGCAGAATACTGATTTTTATGCCAAGTCGGAGTTCCGACAAGCTGATACATAAAGTCCCTGATATATTCAGGCTTTATCCAAGTAGAGCCGAACCTTAAATCAATGCTGCTTGCTTCAAGTCTTTCGGGCATAGCGTTTTCAAGTGCAGTGATATTGACTGCAAGAGAAGTATCTCCTGCATTAAAAGCCTGCTGTGCCGTTTCCAACTTCTGACGGATATTTCCCGACAAATACTCATCAGCAGGAACATAGGTTTCTGTATCGGGGAGTTTGAAGATTATGCCTTGCAGATCGGCTATGATTTTTTCTTTATCAAAGCCTGTGAGCTGTGACATATAATCGAGGTCAACCTTGCCTTTGGTATGCTCTGATGAAACAGAAACAGCAAGAGCATCAACGGAAGTCGGGACTTGCGTTACGATGTGTTCCGCTTTAATGGTACGCTTGCTGAATATATCAGCCTTGCCGATATACTCACCTTGTTCATTGTATCTTTCAAGAGATTTGAGAAGTGGGAGAGAAGCGTCGCCCTTAAAAACATCAGCGTTTGCCTTATCAGTTATTCTTCCGTATTTCTCTGCAAACTTGTCATACATCGTTGACAGCGTAGCCTGCACCGCTTTGATAGCTTCATCCGTAACACTTTCGTCAAGCTGCATTTCAAGGAGCTGACGGACGGTATCACGGATAGCGACCATTTCAGTCATAATCGCAAGACTTTTCTTTGTTTTGGATTTCGGAAACTCAACAGGAGTATTATTTCCGCTTTCATAAAAATACGGTTTACCGTCAGAAAGAAAATAACTGCAATTTCTCAGGCTTTCAGGTGCTTCAACCGGGACTTCAAGTCCCACTTCTTCGGTCTTTGCAGAAGCCCTTGTTTCGATTTTGCCCTGAATATTGCCGAGTGCCGCCCGCAACTGTTCGGAGAGCTTTATTTCTCTGTTTGGCTGACAGGTGCTTTCCATACCATATGGACCGGATACCATAGCCATTGTTCCGCATATCTGTTCAGGGTGTTCCGCAAAATATGCGTTCATTTCTATGTCGTGCTGTCCCTTTGCCGTCCTTATCCAAGACGGCTCATTTTCGGGAGTTATCGTCAACGGCTCCGCACGCTTCTGTAAGAAGATAATATCGGAAGTGACCTCTGTTCCTGCATTAGCCTTAAACGCATTGTTCGGCAGTCTGACCGCACCTAAAAACTCTCCTTTTTCTGCAAGCAATCTTCGTGCTGTCGGATCGAGCTTATCAAGCGTACCCTTTGAAGTGATAAACGCAACAACGCCGCCCGGTTTGACCATATCGAGGGACTTTGAGAAGAAATAATCGTGTATCAGCAGATTGTTTTTATTATATTTCTTATCATATATCTGAATATCTCCGAAAGTCACATTACCGACCGCAACATCAAAGGAGTTTTCTTTCAGCTTGCTGTTCTCAAAGCCGCAAACCTGAATATCAGCTTGCGGATAGAGCTTCTGAGCTATTCTGCCTGTCAGACTGTCAAGCTCAACTCCGGTAACTCTGGTGCTGTCGCCGGGTATCATACCGATAAAGTTACCGATACCGCAGGACGGTTCAAGAAGTCTGCCGCCGTCAAAGCCCATATCAGCTAACTTCGCATACATCTCTTTTATGATGACCGGAGAAGTATAAAAAGCTGTCATTGTTGATTTTCTTGCGGCTTCAAATTCATCATCGGTAAGCAGCTCCCTGACTTCGGGATAATGCTTGTTATCAGGCTCAAAGACCTTTGACAAACCGCCCCAACCTGTGTAACGGGAAAGAATTTCCTGCTCCTTAGGAGTAACTTCCCTGTCCTCGCCTTCAATATGTTTCAGGGTGCGGATGGCAGCAAGGTTATCAGCAAGCTTTTCCAACGGTTTTTTCTGTCCGAGCATCAGGTCTGTGATATGGTAGTTTTCGGCTTGCTCCTGCACCGTTTCAGACTGAGTATTTCCGAGATATTCTCCCTCGTTGGCAAGCTTGTATCGGTCAATGTTAGAAGTAACAACATACTCCATACCGTTTGACGATTTATCAATATAAGAAACTCCTACATCATCAGGATAAACACCCTTCATTGATGTGACTTCATATTCAGTTCCCCTGTACTCAAACCTGTCACCGATCTTTATCTCAGAAGTTCTTATTCTTTTTGATTTTTCTTCTCGTTCTGCCCGGTCTGCCCGTTCTGCTTCAATTACTTCTCTCGGTCTTAAATCAATAACTATTGATTTTAACTTGACTTCTTCGGGCTGTTCAGGTGTCTGTTCTTCCTTTTGCGTTCTCTCTACAAAGAAATCAGGCACATCCTTGAAGCCAATACTGTCAACAAAGTGTGCCTGCTGTTGACCGCCCTGCTCGATAACAACAACATCACTGACAGAAAGAGAATGACCTGTGAAATCATCAGGGTGAGCAATATTAAATTTATCAAAGACCGCTTCTAACTTTTCGTTTATGCTGTCGCCGATAATATCGGCAAGACTGCCCTCATAAACAAGGTCATAGTCACTGACGGAAACAGGCTCCGGCTGTCTTTCAAAGCCCTCAAAACGCTTGTAGTGGTATTCTTCGCCTGACTTGATTTGATAAATTTTATAAGTGCCTGTCGGTTGTTCCTGCCTTGGTGCGGCAGTATTATTACGCTTTTCGATCTGCTCTCTTGCCCTTGCCGTAAGCTCATACATCGTTCTTGTATTGCCGCCCTCAAGGTCATAAGGCTGATTAAACCTTTCAACATAATCACCGAATTCATCGCTTGTAATATCAATAGCCGTCTGATTGGAATTGCCCTCAAGCTGTTCAAAAAATACTGTTGTTTGCTGAACAACTTCTCCTATATCGGCTGTTGCGGCTTCTGCTTCAAGAATATCCTCATAGCTTATCTGACTTATAACAAACTGTCCGCCTTCTGAGTTGTTAGGATTGTAGTTGATTTCCTCAACACCGTAAGGAGTAAAGAAAAACTTATCTTTTTCTGTATCGACCTCATAGCCCAACTCTTTGATAGTTTTCTGAGCGTTTGTGTGGGCTTCTTCCTCTGCAACGGCTTTTTGAATATCGGCAAGCTCGTTTTTGAAATAAGTCAGATAAGCCTGTGCCATTTCTTCAAATGTCACTTCACGGCTGTAACCGCCGTAAAAGACAAGATAGCCTGTGTCAGTCTGACTTATCTGTAACCGCAGATCCTCAAGGTAGCTGTCCTCAAAGGGTATTTCAGTTTGCGGAATTGTTCCTCTTCTTGTTTCAAACAGATTTTTGACAAGCTCTTTTGATATATCTTCGCCGTTTTGATACCGCCTTGCAAGATCATAAACATCCGGCTGTGCAAAACCGCCGTTTCCGTAATGTGCGCCGCTTGTAGGTCTGAATTTGTCTATGTAGCCTTGCTCATAGAAAATATAGTCAAGACTTTCTATCTCATCCCAAGCAAGGGAGCTTTTTGCAAGCAGCTTCGGCAGGTCGCAGTCACGGAAAAACTGTCCCTTTTCATCAAGGATCAGGTCAATGTTACGATCAACAATCTCCGTAAGGTCAGCCTTCAAAAGATGTGTATGCCAATCAGGTCTTGCGTTGCGTACCATTGCTATGCCTTCACCAATATCAACGCTGTCAACAACATACTTGCCGTATCTAAAATCGACCGTTTTTCCGACAAGTGAATTTAGCTGTTCCTCGGTTAACCTGATAGCATAATCGCTTTTGATACGGTTGACAAAATACCGTTCATCCTGAGTTATCTGTTGTTCTTGTTCACGCAGGAAAGGAACGAAAACATCTAACAATCTCTGCCGTTCTGCAAGATCTTCATCGCTCAGATGATACGGATTATCAGGTCTTACAGAAAACTCAATATATGCTTGTATATGATCGGCAATACTGCCGCCGCCCCTTCCGTTGCCGTCACCAATGTCAAATCGTCCGGAATAGTTGAATTCTTCGCCGTCAATGACCGCCTTTATCTCAAAGTCGGTTTTTTTATACCACCCTGCTTTAAGAAAAGGATCATTTCTTTCAATATGCTGTTTTTCGTCAAGGTATTCAAAAATAGAATTGACCGCACCGTATGACAACGGCTCTTCGTTGCTTTCGGCTCGTCTTTTAACCTCGTGAATTATACTGCTTTCGCTCTCTCCGATAGTTATTGATATGCTGTCAGGCGGGACTTCAAGTCCTACATCATCTTTTTCCGCCATAATAAGGCTGTTACGGTCAACAAAGGATACATTTCCCTCTTTGTCGGTGATACGAATTTGCGGACCTCTCCAACCGAGAGATTTATCCATCAGTTTTTCAATGTCCTCAACTGCCTGTTCTTTTGTAACAGGATAATCACCGTTGTCTGTTTCGTATTTTATTATATAACCGTCAGAAAGATAAAATGAGGTTTCTTCTTCCGATACACCGAAATTGTCTTTTCTTTCGTGTCCGTCACTGTCAAGACCGCCGATATACTCCTCGTTTTGACTTACAAAGCTGATCTCTCTGATACTGTCAAAATCAATCGTGAAGCTATACTTATCTATGCTGATCGTGGTATCATCCAACAGATACTCATCTCTGCCGAGATATGCAGCCTGTTCTGCAAGTACATATTTGTCAATGTTTGAAATGACATCATAGTTCCTGTTTGTGAAGTCGATTTCATTGTACAGCACTTTGACGGTATCGGGCTGATCGCCCTGCAATGATTTTACAGTGTATTCTACACCGTTGTATTCAAACCTGTCACCGACCTGAATATCATCAGCATTTATCCTGCGTATTTCCTCATCTTTTACTTCAACGGTCATAGAAGTGATCTTTATATCGTCATCGCCCGTTGTTCTTTCTTCGATCTCTTTGATTTTTTCATCACTGATATATGTAAGGTCTCCAAAATCAAGACCGTTCAGACTATCAACAAGAGCTTCAAGCGTTTCGTAATGTTCTACTTCTACAACACTGCCGTCAACCTTTTTAACTATGTTATTATTTTCAAGGTCAACAGAAGCCTGAATTTCGTGTTCGCCGTCCTCTGTTGTTGTATAGGCAACATCAATATTAGAAAGGTCGGAGAAGTCCGCACCCTCACTGTCATACTCAGCCGCAACAAAATCGTTGATACGCTTTTTTGCTTCTTCGATAAGTGCTTCCTGCTCAAGTGAGACTTCAAGTCCCACTTGTTCCTGTTTACTGTCAGAAGAAGAAAATACCTGTTCTGCTCTTTCGGCTTGCTTCTGTTCAAGATACGCTTCTGCTTTGGGTAAGTATTCGTCAAGAGTTCCTGTTTCTTCGGGACGGATAGGATTGACATCAACTGTAATTCCGTCAATCGTAATGTTGAGGTCATTGAAAATATTGAACAGTGCGTCCTCTTTGAGTTCCGCACCGTCTATCTGTACGACAATATCAATGTCGGCATCTTCGGCAGCTTCAAGTCCGCGGGAACGGGAGCCGTAAAGCACAACGCCCTTTATTTCTCCGGCAATATCATTTTCTTCCATCGCCGCTCTGAGCTGTTCCTCAACTTCAAGCTCAATGTCATATTCTGTCATTTCACCGATAAGATGAAAGCTCTCCGTTGTCCTGTTGCGAAACTCCGCAACAACGGCACTTTCGGTATAGACCGTTTCTGTCGGCTCTAAGGGAACAGGCACTGCATCCATTTCAGGAATATCCGCATCATCGGCAATGGCTGTATTAAGAGCTTCTACATCTTCGGGAGTGACTTCTTCTACTGTCGGCTCATTTTCAAGAAGCTGACTGTAATCAATGTTATAGCTGTCAAGTATTTCTTTTGCCTTTTCGATTTGCGAAGCTTCAAGAGGATTGTTCGGGTCATAGTTTTTGAGATAGTAAATAGCTCTCTGCTGCCTTTGCTCAATGTCCTTCTGAGTAATATACCTGTCGTTTTGAATAAGATAGTCGATCATATCAACGACTTGCGGATATGTCAGGTGTACCGTTATATCGTTTTCGGGATTATCCTTGTCCGTGTGAGTCATCGTAATGCCCTTGTCGGGACGGTATGACATACTTTCGCCGCCGCCTGAATATCCGCCCCAACCGAATTCACTACTTAAAAACTTTGCCTTTTCTTTTTTGGTATGTTCTTCTGCAAAGAATTCCGCTATTCTGAATTTGCCGTCCTCAAAAGCTGTACCGTGTTT
>JBGUWM010000006.1:0-3168 GCA_045221175.1 Acutalibacteraceae bacterium
TGTAAGCTCGCTTAACATCGGCTGCATTGATCCAACCTCACCGCAGGAGCTTTAGCTCCTCGGGGTTTCAGTGGGGGATTATAACCCCACTGAAAGTCCGAATGTCCCCTGCCGCCTAAGAGGGTGCGGGTGTCCAGTGGACACCTCTGCGAAGCAGAAGCACCGGCGGAGTGCCTCCACTGTCGATTTCGTTTTTGAAGCATATTAAGCGACTATATAAAGATCGTTACCGGAACATATTCGTCCGGTGCGGTCACGCACCCGGCAGGCGAGACCCGGGGGACATCGGTGATTGGTTATACTGTTGCAAGCCATGACTGCCGGATATACACTGTTTTGAACAAGGGCAGTGTGATCCCGGCGCTCCTGACTTTTCCGGGTTCCTGTCTTCTCTGTGCTTCTGACTTCTCTGTACTTCTGACTTCTCTGTGTTTCTGACTTCTCTGTGTTGCCTGATAACCCTCTTCTTTTATCATCTTCCTTATTTTCACCATCATCACGAAGTTTTCATATACTGTAGAGAAAGATGAATTTTACCGAAATCATAGAAGCCGCACTTTGGAATACAAGGCTTTTATGTTCTGATAATCCGGAGGAAGCATTATGAGTAAGATACAGAGCTTTGGCATCATCGGCGGAGATAAAAGACAGCTTTACTGCGGCAAATCCATGGAAAAGGACGGTTATCGTATTGTTTACAGCGGCTTTGAAAAAATCTGCGGTTCCTTTGACATTGACAACAGTCCCTTTCTTACCGCCCTCAAAGAGTGTGACGCACTGATTCTCCCCCTGCCCTGCAGCAGAGACGGTAAAACAGTCAACTGTCCTTTGGCAAACACTCCTTTGGCAGTGGAAAACCTGAAAACCGTCATCGGTCAGAAACCTGTTTTCTGCGGAATGAAAAACAAGCTGACTTTTCATGATGAATGCATCTACGATTACGCAGAAGGAGAAGCCTTTGCCGTAGAAAATGCCGTTCCCACAGGAGAAGGCGCCATTGAACTGGCTATGAGAGAATATGACGGCACTATTCACGGCTCAAGATGTCTTGTAACAGGATATGGCAGAATCGGAAGAATTTTATCTGCCATGCTGAAAGGGCTGGGCGCCGATGTCACCGTGAGCGCAAGAAACGAAAGAGATTTGGCTTATATACGCTCGGCAGGAATGAAAGCAATTCATTCCGAACGGCTTGCCGGTCAGTTTGACCTGATCTTCAACACCGTTCCTCACGTATTGTTCGACTCCCGTACACTGGCGGCGTCTGCGGTCGGATCTGTTTTGATTGATCTTGCCTCTATGCCGGGCGGCGTCGACCATGAAGGCGCACAGCGACTGTCTGTGCCGGTGCTGCACGCTCTGTCCTTACCCGGAAAGGCTGCTCCGAAAACCTCGGGAATCATCATCAAAAATGCCGTTTATCACATCATCAGGGAGGAAGGATTATGAAGGACCTTCGAGTAGGCTTTGCCATGTGCGGCTCGTTCTGTACCTTTGACAAGGCGCTGACTCAGATGGAACTGCTCGTCAGGAACGGATATCAGGTTTTACCCATTATGTCCGGCAACGCCGCCTTTACAGACACTCGCTTTGGCAATGCCGCAGAGATACGTCAAAAAGTAGAAACCCTTTGTCAGAAAAAAATCATCACCGACATCAAAGACGCAGAACCCATAGGGCCAAAAAACATGACGGATATCATGGTAGTTGCTCCCTGTACCGGCAACACCGCCGCCAAGCTTGCTCACGCCATCACCGACACACCTGTTACTATGGCTGTCAAGTCACACCTTCGTCAGCAAAAACCCGTTCTTCTGTGTATCGCCACCAATGACGCTCTGGGCGCTTCTGCACAGAATATCGGAAAACTGCTGAATACCCGTCATTATTATTTTGTTCCATTTGTTCAGGACGATCCTGTCAAAAAGCCAAATTCACTGGTAGCCGATTTTCAGCAGCTTCTGCCTGCTATGCAGGCAGCGCTTATGAACCGACAGCTTCAGCCTTTGCTGGCATAAAAAAGGCGGCAATACAGACCCTTTTCAGGATCCGTATTGCCGTTTTTTACTGTCGTTTGAAACAAATCAGTTGCCGCTATCCGCCGCTGAAGCCGCTGACGACTCCGTTACGGATATAAGACTGCTTTGCTGGCTGTTCTGATTATATACTTTATCTTTCACTATGTCCTCACCCACAACTTCTCCTGTTGTTGTCAGGTTCTTCGCTGCGTCTGCAGGATAAGTCTTTTTCAGATCATTCGCATCAACAAAGACGATCTTTCCGTTTTCATACTTGCTGTCAACATTAAAGGTGTATACACCGTGTGCGTCCTTTTCCATACGGTAATTGCTCTTATCCTTCTGCTCATATACAGACTTGAACTCGTCAGGTGAATTGTACGGAATAGCGCATACTCTTTCAGACCAGCCATCCGGTTTTTCAAATGAAATGGGCAGCGGTTTTTTGAACAGTCCGCTGAACGCAAAGATATAAACCGCTATACCGATCAACGCAATAACAAGAATAATGACGAAAACAATCGGAACAATGTTTTTGTTGCCTGATTTTGGCGCTTTGACAACATTGACATTGGATACACGAATCTGCTTGCCATCAAATTTCATCGGCTGAACCTGTACCTGCTCGGCATTTTTCAGCAGATCCTCCGTTTCATTGGTTTCAAAGCTGTTTTCTTCACCTTCTTTGATCTGTCTCTGAAGGTTTCTTACATAAGAATCTGTATCAAAGTTAGGATCGGTCGGAGCCTGCTGCGGCGGAAGATTCTGAAGTCTTTCACCTGTTGCGGTAAACTCGGTAACCTCTTGTTCAATAGGCTGCAATTCAACCTTTCCCGGTCTGCGGGACTGCTGAGGTCTTTGCTGCTGGGGTCTCTGCTGCTGGGACCTCTGTTGCTGAGGTCTTTGCTGTTGCGGCTGCTGAGGTCTCTGCTGCTGCGGCTGCTGAGATCTTTGCTGTTGTGCTCTCTGCTGCTGCGGTGCCGCCTGCTGTACAGACTGCTGGGGTCTCTGCTGCTGAGGTCTTTGCTGCTGCGGTACTGCCTGCTGTACGGGCTGCTGAGGCCTTGCCGGCTGCTGCGGCACCTCCGGCTGTACGGGTATCTGCGCTCTCACAGGCTGCTGTGGTGCTGCCTGCTGTACAGGCTGTTGT
>JBGUWM010000007.1:0-2218 GCA_045221175.1 Acutalibacteraceae bacterium
ATAGAGCAACTTTATATTATATTCGTCATTCTTTTCATTCGGTTTTTTGCCTGCGTTTTTTGTCTGTTTTTTCGGGGAGGGCACAAAACGATCGGATATTTGTCAACAAGCGCTTCCCAATGATTGATCAGCTCATCCGTTGTGAAATCTCTGCCGGACTTCGGCTGATGATAAAAGCCATTGCCTTTTTCACTCTTCCATTCGGACGAGGCGGCGTCCATTGCAATCATAAAGTCCTTCTTCGGTTCATATCCGGCGAGCTTGACCGCTTCAAGAATCATTTCGATTGTTTCCTCATCGGACGAAAGGTTCGGAGCAAATCCTCCCTCATCGCCGACAGAAGTAGCCAAGCCTCTATCCTTGAGGATTTTAGCGAGCGCATGGAACACTTCGGTGCACCACCTCAGCGCCTCGCTGAATGACGGTGCTCCGACAGGCATGATCATAAATTCCTGCGTATCGACGGTATTGGTCGCGTGAGCGCCGCCGTTAAGAATATTCATCATTGGAACAGGAAGATTGGTTCCCTGCACACCGCCGAGGAACTTATACAACGGTAATCCAAGTGAACAAGCGGCAGCTCTTGACGCGGCAATTGAAACCGCAAGAATCGCATTTGCACCCAGCTTGCTTTTATCCTTAGTGCCATCAAGATCAAGCATGATCTTATCAACAGCATAAATATCAGCGGCGTCCGCTCCGACAAGCGCGGGAGCAATGATATTATTAACATTATCGACTGCTTTTTGGACGCCCTTGCCTCCGTAACGTGATTTGTCGCCGTCACGAAGCTCCAGCGCCTCAAACTCGCCGGTTGACGCGCCGCTTGGAGCCGCACCTCTTGCTGCAGTACCGTCGGAAAGCCTGACCTCTGCCTCTACCGTCGGATTACCGCGCGAGTCAATGATTTGTCTTGCAAATACTTTTTCAATGTTCGAATAACACATAACATCCTCCTGTTTTTATATTTATTATTTAACCTTATTTTCATTTATATACAGTAGCTCTCCTCCTGTGCTGAAAAGCACAGGAGAATTGCTAATGTATTACACAGCGGTTAGCGATTGCTAACTGTCATTAATATATCATATTTTTCAGCTTTTGTCAAGACTGAAACAATATTTTCATCACAGCACGTCAATTGCCTTCATGCTCTGTCTCCGCCGTCATATTCTTTTCTTTTCACTTCACGCAGCAGAATATCCCTTCGGCGTTGACCGTTTGGACATTCGCCTGAGAATACAGATTATCCGGGGATAACGGTTTAAGTCATTCCCAGCTATCTTATTTATATCCCTTGCCCTGTGTAAAGACCGGCGGCCAGTATTCCATAGGCTTTGCGTCCATTTTGAGCTTAAAGTCGCAGTAGTCGCCGTCCTCAAAGCAGGTGTGTTCCCGATACAGAGGAACGCCGAACACACCGAACATGACATAATCCAGATTGCACAGATACGGCATATATTCTTCGTAGCCATAAGTCTTGGCGAAATCCGAGAGAGGACAAACAAGATTGTGGTAGCTGAAATCGTAGTCTTTCTCCGGTGGGATCATTGTCTTGGTTTCGAAACTCCCGGGATTCTCAGCCGCATTCGCCGCGTTCTGCGCATCCTTTTTCAGATACTTCTTATTGAGTGATTTGACATTTGTGAAGGATTTGCGCGCAATCGTCTTGATGATTCCCGGCATAGAGTTAAATCGGCGCTCATAAGCCAGTACCATCAGATGACCGATCTCTTCCATTTGGACGCCGTAAACCTTGAGCACCTCGCCCATAGAGACAAAGCAGTACGCGCCGGTCAGATTGCCCGTTCCGCTGACGTTATCCCCGCCGATATAAGGGAAGTTTTCCAGCATATTATTCTTATAGTGCTCCCAGATCTCCGAAAAGACGTCGGCATACGGTTTCCCGCTGTATTTATTCAACTCGCCGGAGATCGGCTTCAATAATCCGTTCATCGCCTTTTTCAGCTTCGATGTTTTCTTCGCATAGTATTCGTGCATATCAGCCCTCCGTTTTCTTTTATGTATGTTCAGACCAAGTCGAGCTTTCTTTTGAACGCTTCAAATCTTTCCTCACTCGGCAGCGTTGCTAGCAGACCGACGAAAACGAAAGCGTTTCTAAAACTCAACATGCCCCCTTCCCCGAATTGATAGACAGAAAAAAGTATGGTAAAATGGAATGGAAGCAAAAATAAAAGGAGAGAAAACCATGTCTAAC
>JBGUWM010000008.1:0-2115 GCA_045221175.1 Acutalibacteraceae bacterium
TGCGGTATGCCGATCATGCCGCCGGAGATTCTTCCGACTCTTCCGGTTCATCAAATGCTTCCGAAGGCACTTCTTTGCCCCGACAGCAGTCTGAGTCCGACCTGACGGCAGAACCCATGCGCTATGCCGATCATGCCGCCGATTCTTCCGATTCTTCCGAAGGAACTAATAACAAAGCTGCTTTTACGGAAGATGATTTATTGTTCCCCCCTTTTTCCGTTATAAAAAAGCCGAAAAGAATGCTGCTGCTCAAGAGCTTTTTGTGGGGACTCAGCGTTGTATTGGTATCCTTTGCCCTGTTTTTTGTCTATTATCTGATATCCAAAAACAGTCCGCAAAGCACGAAACAGGATAACGAGAAAATACCCTATAACCGCACTGATGTATCATACGCCGAAGACAACTCTTTGCCCGACGCCCCTGACGTATCCGCTGATCCTGACGGACCGCAGATTTCTTCTGTTCACGAGGATTCGGATGTCAGCACCAATACGGTTCATGACGCTTATCAGAAAGCTTCTCCTTCTGTGGTATGTATCACTTCCTACCAGTCCGGCAGCGACTATGTGCTGGATAAACTCGGCGACGGTTCGGGCATCATACTTTCGGAAGACGGCTATATTGCCACTAACAGCCATGTAGTCAACGACAGCGTGAACACCGGCGTGATGGTCACTGTCTATAACGGCTCGCAGTATCTGGGAACTGTCATCGGCGTAGACAAAAAAACCGATCTGGCTGTGCTCAAAATCGACGCTCATAAACTGACGCCTGCTGTGTTCTCCGATTCGGATCAGCTCTTTGTCGGTCAGGAAGTCTATGCCATCGGTAACCCCGGCGGAAGCAATTTTTCAAATTCTCTGACGAAGGGAACCGTATCTGCTCTGGACCGTATTCTTTCCAACAACGGATACGTTCGCTATATCCAGACGGACGCCGCTATCAATCCGGGTAATTCCGGCGGTCCGCTCATCAACGAAGCCGGCATGGTCGTGGGTATGAATACTTCTAAAATCGTTTCTACCAATTACGAGGGCATGGGATTCTCTATTCCCTGCAACAAAGTTGCCGAAATTGTTAATGAACTGATTCGACACGGCTTTGTCAGCAACCGTGCCACCATTTCAATTGAGGGTACTACCTGCAACCTGTATGAATCCAAACTGAAAAATATTCCCCAGGGTATGGTCATAACCGCTATTTCCTTTGACAGTCCGCTTGCAGCTACTGCCGCTAAAGAAAAAGATATTATTACACACCTTAACGGCGTCCGGGTGAAATCTTCGTATGAATTCATTGACGAGCTGAGCAAGTACCGTCCCGGCGACGTAGTCAAAATTGCGCTGTTCCGGGCAGCAACCGATATCAATCGCAGTCCTGAGCGTTTTGAGGTGGAAATCAAACTGAAGGACGATTCCGGTTCTTAACAGCTATTGTCTTCTTTCACAATTTTCCGTATATTTTCTCAACAAAAATCAGTTGATACTCTATTGATTCATCAATTATTTTGTGGTAGAATTTCTTATGAAGATAAGAAGCGGAAGGTCTTATCTTCATGTTTTTCATTTCTTCTGTTGGCACTATGTGTGGTTTTTACAGTTGCCAATAGATTTCCCTTCCATAGTGACAGAGTGCAGTCAGTCTGACTGCACTCTGTTTTTTTATTCCTCTGTCCATCGTCGAAAGAAACTCAAAGCAGGAATGATCCCTGCAAAGCCTGCGATGTGTCCATCGCAAACTATCACCAACACTGCACTTGTCCGTGTGTCCTTCGCAAAATAACACCTACACGGTGCCTGTTTTTGGCGTTAATCCAAACCGGGTAACGAGTGAAAGGACTGTGAGCATCACAGTAAAATTCAAATAAAGTATTTCATTGAATGTTAGTATCATGCTTGTTACAACGGCTGAAGATTGTTTCCGGACAGTTTCTGTCCGGTTTTGTTGTTTGACTTTGCGCTAAAACGTGTCAATCTATTTGATTCAGAAACGATGAGAATGGTTCCAAAGAGAATACATCTTGTGCGGCAGCGTGACGCTGCACCCGTGTCCGCCTTTGGGGTAGTTTTCTGCCTGCGATAGTCACATTAACGGCGGGTTCAGAGTTTTGCAGAG
>JBGUWM010000009.1:0-3759 GCA_045221175.1 Acutalibacteraceae bacterium
GCAGGCCGGCTAACCTCCATGCTCAAAATGGATTTAAATAATAAAACGGTCACAATGACTGACCGTTTTATGCTGCCGTACTGCCTCATTCCCCTGCATCCGCACGCTCTGGCTGACACTCCCGGCGGTGTCAGTAGGTTTTACCGAAAAAGCGTTCCTTTCTCATAATCATCAAAGAATCCACAGCTCCGCAACCCACGGCCCGGCAACAATCACGACTTCCCCATAACCCTTTAAAAACATCACACTTCTCACTTTTGAATAATATTTATTTTCTGTTTTTTGAAATGAGAAACATGTCACTAATACCCGTATGATTTCGTGTAACATGTAAATTGGCCTTATAAGTGAACGGCCAACAGAATCAATACACTTAGCGATATTTTAAAGAAACGGAAAATGGATTTACCAAGCACAGAATCCCTGCTTACCCCTCTTCCCGATAATGACACCGGCGAGAATCTGGAATACGATTCCGCGTATCTGCAGATGGAAGAACTTGCTCTTGCCGTTCCGCCAACTGAAATCGGCGACAGCGTAAGCGAAGGAAAAGAACCTGACTACAGGTCTCTCATAAAGAACACCATTGAGCTCTGGAATAGAACCAGGGATCTGCGTGTTGCGGCTTATCACACCCTGGCCGCCTTCTGTCTTAACGGACTTGAAGGCATGAAGCAGGGCCTTTCAATGATAAATTATCTGTGCGGTTCTTTATGGGATAAATGCTATCCCGAACTGGATCCTGACGATGACAACGATCCTACCGAAAGAATCAACATTCTGAGCATGCTCTCCCCAAAGACAGGAAGCTACAACGACCCTATTGATTTCATCGGTCAGTTCCGCAGACACAGAATATGCGACGAACTGCCCTACACCCTGAGAGACGTTCTCATTGCTCAGGGGATTATCACGGCGGAAGCAAAAACTGATTTTTCACTGATGGTGTCCGAATTCAGAAACCTACCGCGTGACATTATTGCACAGAAATCCGCACTGCTTGGTGAAATAAAAGAGCTCCTTGAAAACATCAGAAACAGCATTAACACCAAAACTGGAGACTCTGCACTGCTTAACTTCGAAGCCCTTGATCGGGAAATCGGGCACATGAACAGGTTTCTTGACACCCTGCTCCCTGAAGAAAATACCGCAAATGAAGATACTGCAGTTCCCGTCACGGCAGACACGTCCCAGCAGGGAAATGCCGGAGCATCCAAGACGGCATGCGGGGTAACGAATCTCAGTACCGTCATCATTACTAACAGAAATGATGCTCTGATGATGGTAAAGAAAAGCGCCGAATATTTCCGCAAAGCTGAACCTTCAAGCCCGTTGCCGTACCTTCTGGACAGGGTCCTGAAAATGTCCGACATGAATTTTATCGAGATTCTCACTGAAATCGACAAGGGAGCACTCGAAAAGGTTCGTGAACAGCTTGGAGTTCCAGAGCAGAATCAGGAATATTAATACGGGATTATCAAAAACGTTTTTAAAAATTGTTACCAGTAGTTCATTCAGGATGAACAGTAGAACGAGGAGATTTTAACAATGGCAATTACAAATTCTCAAAAGTTTGTGGGCAAGAACCGCGCCCCTCGCGTTCAGGTTGAATATGATGTCGAACTCTACGGCTCAGAGAAAAAGGTAAACCTTCCTTTCGTAATGGGAGTCATGTCAGATCTTTCCGGAAAACCGGCAGAACCGCTTCCAAACGTGGAAGAACGAAACTTTCAGGAATTCAACGCCGAGAACTTTGATGACCGTTTAAAGAGCATCAAGCCGAGAGTGGCTTTCTCAGTACCCAACACCCTTACCGGTGAAGGCAACATTGCCGTGGACATTACCTTTGAAAGCATGGATGACTTCTCTCCGGACAAGGTTGCCGAAAAGGTAGAAGGACTCAAGCAGCTTCTCGAAGCCCGCAAACAGCTTTCCAACCTCTTAAGCTACATGGACGGCAAGACCGGTGCGGAGGAACTCATTGCCAAGCTTCTGAAGGATCCCGCACTGCTTCAGGCACTTGCCAAGGAAGCAAAACCGGCAGACGAAGAAAACAAGGCTGAATAAGGAGGAAAAACATGAGCGAAGTTGAAAAATCAGCAGAACAGGGACAGGCTGCTTCAGGTATTGAATTTTCTGAATTTGACCAGCTTCTTGAACAGGAATTCAAGCCAAAGTCAGCAGAAGCCAAGACCGCAGTGCAGAGTGCCGTACAGACCCTTGTCGGTCAGGCTCTCGAGAATGCCAATATCGTCAGTGACGATGCAATCAAGACAATTGAAAGCATCATCACCGAGCTGGATAAGAAGCTCAGCACCCAGGTTAACGAAATCATTCACCACAAGGATTTCACCAGTATGGAAAGTGCGTGGAGAGGCGTATCCTATCTTGTCAACAATACAAACACCAACGAATCAATGAAGATTCGCGTGATGAACATCAGCAAGAAAGAACTGCTCAAGACCCTGAAAAAATTCAAGGGCACCTCCTGGGATCAGAGCCCTATCTTCAAAAAGATCTATGAAGACGAATACGGCACCGCCGGCGGTGAACCTTTCGGTGCACTCATCGGTGACTACTACTTCAACCAGACCGGTCCGGACATTGAACTGTTAAAGGGGATCTCCCAGATCGCCGCCGCTGCCCATGCTCCTTTCATCAGCGCCGCGGATCCTTCAATCATGAACCTTGACAGCTGGCAGGATCTTTCAAAGCCCCGTGACATCAGCAAGGTGTTCTCGACCCCTGAATACGCGGCATGGAGATCATTCAGAGAATCTGATGACAGCCGTTATGTTGTTCTGACACTTCCACGCGTACTTTCACGTGCTCCTTACGGTGAAACAACCAATCCGGTTGAAGGCTTCAACTACAACGAAGACACCAACCTCGGAGATTCACAGAACTATAACTGGATGAATGCCGCATATGCAATGGGCGTCAACATCAACCGTTCGTTTACCGACTACGGCTGGTGTGCACACATCCGCGGCGTTGAGTCCGGCGGTGTTGTTGAATCACTTCCTACCCACACATTCCCTACCGATGACGGCGGCATGATTATGAAGTGCCCTACCGAAATCGCAATTACGGATCGTCGCGAAGCCGAACTGTCAAAGAACGGTTTCCTGCCTCTGTGTTACTGGAAGAACACCGACTATGCGGTATTCCTCGGTGGCCAGACCGTGAACAAGCCACAGGAATATGACAACCCGGACGCAACCGCGAACGCAAATCTGTCGGCAAGACTTCCTTATATTTTTGCCACCTCACGCTTTGCCCACTACCTCAAGTGCATCGTAAGAGACAAGATTGGCTCATTCAAGGAACGAGCCGACATGGAACAATGGCTGTCCAACTGGATTTCAAACTACGTAACATCCGATCCTAACGCTTCCGAAGAGGTAAAAGCCAAATACCCTCTTGCCGAAGCCAAGGTTGTGGTTGAAGACGTGGAAGGCAATCCGGGATACTACAATGCCAAATTCTATTTAAGACCGCACTACCAGCTTGAAGGTCTCACCACATCATTGAGACTTACCACCAAGATCCCTAGTGCAGGCAAATAGGTCATAGTCCTGCATCACGCCATGTGATAATTGCGCGAAGCTGACATATGCTTCGCGCAATTTATTTTTAAGGTAAAGCTCCCCTCCCCCCGTTTTCCATGAAATTATTTCATTCCGTTTCAAAAAGTCCTTCAACAGGAACTCAATTTGGGACAGTCCCCCTCAAAAAGATGCTCTTTCATGACGATTT
>JBGUWM010000010.1:0-1765 GCA_045221175.1 Acutalibacteraceae bacterium
TAAAGAAAAGAAGAATATAGGATTCGATAAGTGCAATATCCATCAGGGTGCCTCCCTTCCGCAATGCTGTTGTGCGTTTTGAGAAACTTCTGTGTGTTCTATGAAAGTATCGTTTCCAATTTGAGAATCATCCGTGGACGATTGGCTTTTCCATCGGTTTCGCAGCCAGTTTTGGATTTCCTGAATATCAGAATGTATTGTTTTTCGGTAGGCTCCATTCCAAAATGTGACAGCCAAGGCAGCAAGAGCAGGGCTGAAAACCATGCCCAGGATACCGCCCAAGCGCAGGCCGACAAACATACTGATCAAACTCAATATTGGAGATATGCCAATGTTGTGGCTGAGCAGCTTGGGTTCTGTGAACCGACGAATAGCAAGAAGCCCATAAAACAGACCCAACGCCTGAACAGCAGAACCGATGTTTCCTTCCAGCAGGGCTATGATAGCCCAAGGATAATAAATCGTTCCGTTGCCAACCAAAGGCAAAAATTCCAGGATGGAGGCAGCAATGGCAATCAGCATTGCGTATTGATTGCCCATGAAACCCCAATAAATGCTGCATGCAAAGAAGGATAGTATAGCATATACAGCTTGTACACGCAGCCAGCCGATCAGACCCGTCAGAGCACTATGCGTCAGCTTTCCCGTATCGGATGCAGGATCACCGATTTTATTGCGAAGGAAAAGCGCATGGATTTGGGCATAATCCCTGGAGAAAAAGTAAACGCTGAAAAGGAGAATGTTCACATAAACAAAAGCAAACGGAATACCAATTGCCATACTTGGCAGTTTACTCAGAATTCTTTTTCCCAAATCGGATGCTCTTTCGGAAATCCACGTTAAAATCTGGTCGTTTTCTTTTGCGGCAAGACTGATCCTGCCGCCAGTCACTTCTTTGATTTTGTCAATAAACCGGTTAATGGCGGTGCGCATCGTTCCGGCTTCATCCCGGATGATTGTACCGGAATTGTTGAGTAGATACGTTACCTGATTGAAACCAAACGAGCCGAACCAAACGATAAGTCCAACCAGGATCGCACAGAGCAGGATAACAGGCAGCACAACCGCTGCTCCATGGCGCATCCGCAGCTTGGTTTCCAAAAACCTTGTGACAGGCTGGAGCAGGGCAGCAATGGGCAGGGCAATCAGAAATGGCGATAAAAAATGCCACACCACAGGCGCAAACAGCCATACCGCAATAATCAGCATCAGGCCAACACAGCCATAACATAATAGCCTCTCAGCTGATATACGCGCCTTACTCATTTTTCATCCCCCTGATTATACGAGCGCATACAGAAAACGTATCGCGCGTGTTCCGGCAGTCTTTTTTTCAGCTTTTGCAGGATCAAACAAAGTACATGTTTCCGCATTGGCCTGAAACTGTTTCACAAATTGATGAGAAAAAGCGGCGTCTTGAATCATGGCACTGTTTTCTTCATCCAGCTTCATGCTGCGTACATCCAGATTCACACTGCCAATACAGGTAATTGCTTCATCCTGACATAATGTTTTTGCGTGAAGATACCCAGGATATAGCAGGATTTTCGCACCGCAGTTCATCAGCAAAATAGCGTTTTCATCTGTAAAAGGTTGAATATGCGGGCCGGAAGAAATGCCTGGAAGCATGATTATCACCTTCACGCCACGGCGTGCCGCGCTTTGCAATGCAGAGAGCACCGCATCGTCAGGCACAAGATAGGGACTTTGTAAAAGAAGGCTTTTTTGCGCTCCGTTGATCAAGTCAAGCCAGGCGTTTTTTATT
>JBGUWM010000011.1:0-4236 GCA_045221175.1 Acutalibacteraceae bacterium
GATTCCAATATTCGTGAAAAAACGATTCTGGAAGGCCTTCGTTCTCCTCTGTTTAAGGCATACCATGATGGACAGCCTTTCAATGAAAATATGTTCCAACCCTGCCCGATGCTGGAAAATCCACAGAAACTACGCGGAATGATTCAAAAAACAGGGGCTCAATCTACGGATCTTCAATCTCCGGAAAGTGCTAATCACCTGTGTGGAAAATGTGACCACTACGCGGAGTGTTGGGCGCCAAAAGCAGAAGCTCTCTGGAATGAAATTCCCGAAGAACGCAGGCAGTTTGTGCTGGAAAGGAATACAAAATGATTCGCTATTTTACATCAGAGTCTGTCACTTGCGGGCATCCAGACAAGGTATGCGATCAAATCGCTGATCGTATCCTGGATGATATTCTTACTCAGGATTCTTCAGCCCATGTAGCTTGCGAAGTAACCTGTGCCGCCGATCAGGTGCATATATTCGGAGAGATAAGTACACTCGCTCAGGTAGACTATGCAGACGCTGCCAGGCAGGTAATTTCAAAGATTGGTTACACGGAATGTGGCTGTGGCTTTGACGCTGACACATGCAGGATCACGGTAGATCTGCATGAGCAGTCTCCTGATATCGCGCGCGGCGTATGTCGTAAAACAAAGGAAGAGGAATTGGATAATGGTGCTGGAGATCAGGGGATGATGTTTGGCTTTGCATGCCGTGAGACAAGCCATTATATGCCACTTCCAATTGAGTTGGCACACGCTTTGGCCAAGAGGCTGGAATACGTGCGGCGGATTGGTGAATTGCCATATCTGAAGCCAGACGGAAAAACACAGGTGACAGTTGAGTATGATGATCTTCTTCCCAAAAGAATAGATACGGTTGTTCTGTCAGCGCAGCACAGCGATTCAATTGGTATAGATGCCTTGCGCAACGATATCCTAAACCATGTTATTCTACCGGCGCTTCCTGTGAACATGATTGACGAAAGGACACATTTCTATATTAACCCTACAGGCAGATTTGTGCTGGGAGGCCCAGCTGGTGATTCAGGGCTGACAGGTCGGAAAATCATTGTGGACACCTACGGCGGATATGCTCGGCATGGAGGAGGCGCTTTTTCCGGAAAAGACGCTTCTAAAGTGGATAGAAGCGGTGCTTATATGGCACGATATATTGCTAAAAACATTGTCGCGGCAGGTTGGGCTGATCAATGTGAAATTCAGCTCAGTTATGCAATCGGGTTGGCAGAGCCTATGTCCGTTCTCGTGAACACATTTGGCACGAACCATATCTCAGAGGAAGATATCGGCCAACAGGTCAAGAACCGTGCTGATTGTCGCCCTGCAGCAATTATACAGCAGTTTGATCTGACAGAACCGTTTTTTTCTCAGGTGTCCTGCTATGGCCACTTTGGCAGTAATGCCAGCAAAATGCCATGGGAAAAAATTGACTGGATCATATGACCATTTCATGATCCGGAAGCGGATTGTTTCCGCTTCCGGTATTATCATTGTAATGGGAAGGAAACAAAAGTGAAGAATAGAATCGCAATCCTTACAGATACAAACAGCGGCTTGTCTCCAGAACAGGCCAAAGCGCATGGAATTGATATGGTTCCCATGCCGGTTGTCATAAACGATGAACCATTTTTTGAATATCAATCCATCGATCAGAACGAGTTTTTTAATCGCTTACGGCAAGGAGCTTCTGTGAGGACTTCCCAGCCCACGCCTTATATGCTGATGGAAATCTGGGACAGACTGCTTGAGACGAATGATCATATCATTTATTTGCCTATGTCTTCTGGCTTGTCTGGTAGCTACGAAACCGCATGCAGCATGGCACAAGAATATTCAGGACGCGTTTTTCCTGTGGATAATCATCGCATTTCTGTAACCCTTCGGCAGTCTGTTCTTGAAGCAAAATACTATGCCGATTTGGGAATGAGAACAGAAGAAATAGTACAAGAATTGGAAAAGGATGGATTGAATGCCAGCATATATTTGGCTGTAAACACGCTGGAATACCTGAAACGTAGCGGCAGAGTAACGCCTGCAGGGGCCGCTGTTGGAACAGTATTGAATATAAAGCCTGTCTTACAGATTCAGGGGCAAAGGTTGGATGCTTACAGGAAGGTTCGTGGAATGAAAGCTGCTATGAGTGAAATGATCCATGCTTTGAAATATGATCGTACGGCAAAGTTTAATGGACAGAAAATAGCCATTCGAGCTGCTTATTCTGGTGATGAAAAGTTGGGGGAAGCATGGAGAGCTGAGTTGCAGACAGCTTTTCCTGATCTTTTGATTGAAAAAGATGCTTTATCTGTCAGTATCTCATGTCATACAGGGGAAGGAGCACTGGGTGTAGGTATTATGAGAGATATCTGGCAGCAATAGAAGGCGAGGAAACGAATGAACAATATTTTTGGATACTTATGTTGGCGCGGAGATTTATCACTATCTCAATCTGTTTTTAATGAAGTAGATAATCTTGTGTTATCCACATTATGCTACCTGGATTTCGAGGAGATCGTTCCTCGTAAAGGCGAGGGGATGATCACGATACAACAAGCCGCCAATCAATACTTTTCCATCCATGGGTTGCCTAATTGTCCAGATGAAGAAAAGGCAACCCCCCTTGAATTGCGAGAATGGATGCTGTATCTAATGGCGGATACTCGTCGGTTTAGAAACATGAAGCTTTGTAATCATTTGCAAATTCTGGATGAAATCCAGGTGAAACAATTTTCTTCTCTTACCATTCTTGTTTCCAGAAAGCATGCATATCTATCATACCGTGGAACAGGAGACGATCTAATCGGATGGAAAGAGGATTTTTTGTTGGCATGTTTGCCTGAAATTCCTGCCCAGGAGGAAGCAGTCTTATATCTTCAGGATGTCGCGGATCAGTTTCCCGAAAGGTTTCTGATGGTTGGTGGCCATTCCAAAGGCGGAAACCTTGCGGTTTATGCTGCTGTTCAAGCGCCGGAAAGTATACAGGATCGAATTTGTGCCGTTTGGTCGAACGATGGTCCTGGGTTTACCGATGAGTTTGTCCATTCTGATGCATTTCATAGAATTGAATATAAGATCCATTTCATCGTTCCGAAATCCTCCGTGGTAGGTCTGTTGCTTGCTCATGCTGAGAATTATCAGATTGTGGATAGTTCACAAATCGGTCTTCTACAGCATGACGGGCTTTCCTGGCAGGTTATGGCTGACCATTTCGTCACATTATCTGAATTAACAAAGGAAAGTATTCGAACAGAGCAAAAAATCCGAACGTGGTTGCAAAAGATTCCGTTGGAGGAACGGCGAAAATTCGTTGACTCTCTGTTTGATGTGCTGCAATCCACCGGAGCACATACGGTTTCCGAAATTAAAAAGGATCGGGCGAAGACAGCTGCTGCTTCAATTCCTGCAATGAAAGAATTGCCCAAAGATACCAGAGAACGGATTCTGGAATTTTTAATGTTACTGAACACCATTTCCAGAAAGTTTAACGATGAAAGCAAAGCAATGCAGGAGAACAAAAGACCACTTCAAAGGTTTACCAGAAAATCAATGCTGAGGCGACCATAAAATGACGTAATTCTGTTGGCATCACACGAGTTAATACGAATCTTTGCCTGCTTTCTGATTGCACGGAGGAGAAATTTGCTTGATTACGGATAAGATGATTCAGTACTATTCGCTATTATTCTTCGCGTGTTCCATCCTTGGATGGTGTATTGAGGTCCTTTGTAAGTTGATCCAATTTCATCGTTTTATCAACCGAGGATTCCTTGTGGGTCCGTGGTGCCCGATTTATGGTTTTGGAGCGGTATTCATTTCTTTGCTGCTATCCAGACACGCTGAGGACCCACTGGCTGTGTTTGGCCTTGCGATACTGATCTGCGGTATATTGGAATATTCAGCAAGCTATATGTTGGAAAAAATATTTCATGCACGTTGGTGGGATTATTCAACCAAGAAATTTAACTTAAATGGGAGAGTATGTGCTGATACATTGTTACCATTTGGATTACTCGGGCTGTTGTTGGTTTATGCCATTACGCCAGTAATGTTTTCATGTTTTGATCTTCTTTCAGAAACAATGATTCAGATAATCTGTCTTTCCTTATCACTACTGTTTCTTGCTGATATTACTATATCTACAACTACACTTGTCAAAATTCGTGTTCATGCTGGGAAGCTAAATGGTGACAGCACTGAAAAAATAACAAATGAGGTTCGAAGTGTACTGGCCGAG
>JBGUWM010000012.1:0-20646 GCA_045221175.1 Acutalibacteraceae bacterium
TGCGGGTGTCCAGTGGACACCTCTGCGAAGCAGAAGCACCGACCGAGCCGGCAGGCGAGACCCGGGTGCCATCGGTGATTGGTTATAGAGTCGGCTTCCGACTATAAGGCATCCTGTGAGATATTATACGGTAACGAAGTACAATACAGTCTTGTTAATGACGTGCCGGACAAGGAGATAACAACAGGAAGAAAAACTATAGAGGTTGGTAAAGATCCGAATGTTATTTTCACAAATCAGAAGCTTTCATGCGATGTAACAGTAACCAAATACATTGATATGACATACGGCATTCTGAGAAAGAGCGAGTACAAAAACATAGGCTTTGATTTTGAGATTCAGCTGACAGGCTTTGGTTCCGCAAACAAGAAATACAGCGAAGTATATGTTGAATATACGAAGGAAGACACAGTAGGAGCAGAAAGACGCTCGCTTGCAAGTCTTTTGGGTCTGTACGGTGTAGAAGCCGAGCAAATTGTAGATGATACACGCTTTACTATAACCCTGTATCACGGCGAATTCTTCAAGATAAAGAGTGTACCATACGGTGCAGATTGTTACGTTACAGAGAAGCCCAGTACAAGCTTTATTGCAGATTATATCGTCAAGGCGAATGAAGGAGCTGTACTTCAGACAGAAGCACGGGCAAACAGGGGTGTTAACAGAGCACTGTCATTGAATGCTCCGGAGCATATAGATATCAGCGATACTGATATTGAGTTTATCTTCACTAATAAGTATGAATTCCAGCCGTATACACTTCCCGAGTCAGGAAGAAGTGACCTCCGATATCAGATAATAGCACTATATGCAGGCATGATATTATGTGCTTCTGTATATCTTTTCAGCAGGAGACGCAGAGCATAAATGTATTGAAAAGATATGATGTGCAAGACATTGGTGCATGAATAAGAAAGTAATAACAGAATAAGACAAAACAAAGGGCTGTCGCTAAACTTTTCGTTTGGCGACAGCCCACTTCTCTCATTCGCAGATCGTAGTTTGAGTAGCTTTCGAACTCCTTCCGCTGAATCAGGATTATTATAACTTGTTATTACATTTCAGTCGTATATACCATTATTAATCATATCTGAAATTTCACATAATATGGTTACTTAAACAAGACACAGTAAAATGGCGCTGTGCAGGTCTTAATTGTTAATGATAATAAGCTGTCATGAATGATTACTTGAACCATTCATTAACGATATGTATTTCGGTAATGTAACCCTCGTCATCGTTAGGGGTTTCCAGAATAAAGGGGATGTTTTCTGTCACAGGGTGCATTGCAATCCTTTTTAATGCTTCCATGCCGATTTTCCCTTTACCGAGCTTTTCGTGGCGATCTTTATGAGAGCTGCAGTCGTTTTTGCTGTCATTAAAGTGAATAGCTTTTAATCTGTTTAGTCCTATGGTTTTATCAAAACGGGTCAGCACTCCATCAAAGTCGTTGACGATATCATAGCCAGCATCCCAGACGTGGCAGGTATCAAGGCAAACACCGATTTTATCATTGTAAGTAACTCTGTCGATGATCTGTTGAAGCTCTTCAAAGCTTTTTCCGACTTCGGAGCCTTTACCAGCCATTGTTTCAAGAAGGACGGTAGTATTCATCTCAGGACGGAAGGCGGCGTTCAGACTTTCTGCGATAAGTTCAATTCCTTTTTCAGTGCCAAGTCCGGTATGTGAGCCGGGATGAAAGTTGTAATAGTTATTCGGAACAAACTCCATCCGATCCAGATCCTGCTTCAGCATTTCAAGTCCGTTACGACGGGTGTCTTCTTTTGCGGAACAGAGATTCATGGTATAACTGCCGTGTGCCACCAAAGGTCCGAAATTGTTTTCTGTGATAAGTGCATTGAGTTTTGCCGCATCTTCCGGAATGACAGGCTTTGATTTTCCACCCCGTGGATTTCTGGTAAACCAGGCAAAGGTGTTACCGCCGAATGAAAGCATGGTTCTGCCCATAGCTTCATAACCGTTGGTGACGGAAAGATGACATCCTATGTAGATCATACGAACACCTCATTAATTGTATTATTTGAAATGATATTCAGACTGTCCGGTTCCACGTGACAGGGAAGAAACAGAAAGCGAACGCCCTTGCGTTCGGCTTCTTCAAAGGCGGCAGAAAAATCGGGATCGGTGTCTGTGTTGGGTCTTACTTCTGTGATGTTGTCCATCTGAATGACAAAGGCAGCGTAAGCATGGTATCCTTCATCAACGGCTTTCATCAACTCATAAAGATGTTTTGTGCCTCTTTGCGTGGGAGCATCAGGGAAGTAAACAATTCCGCTGCGCTCCAGTGTGCAGCCTTTCACTTCCATCAGATAGCGATCTGTCATATTGCCGCCGGAACGCTCCATATAGAAGTCGATTCTGGAATTTCCGTATGCGTATTCAGGCACGACCCTGGTAAATCTCTGAGTATCGAGCCATTCTGACACAACTTTGTTGGGGGCCTGACTGTCGATATTGATCAGCAGACCATTTTCTTTTCGGACAGCAATCAGATCATAACGGGTTTTCCGACCTTTGGACTCGGGTTTGGTAAGAAACACTTCAGCGTCCGGGAGAAGCAGTTCCTTACATCTTCCGGTATTCTTCACATGAACAGTTTCTGTAGCACCGTTAATATTGACATTAGCGATGAACCGATTCGGTCTGTCAATAAATATAGCAGGAGTCACGTTTTTATATTGCAATGTATTTCACTCCTTCAGAATTTCGAGCATCTGAGCAGGATTGTCCGCCGCTTTGACCTTATCGAAGGCTGTGACGATGACACCGTTTTCATTGATCAGATAGGTAGTCCGTACAACTCCCATAGATATCTTTCCGGCGGTCTTCTTTTCCTTCCAGACATCATAGCTTTGTAATACCGCTTTTTCTGTATCGGAAAGCAGAGGGAAGGGCAGGCTGTAGTATTCTTCGAATTTTTTATGCGAATCTACCGTATCGTTGCTGATGCCGATTATCACAGCACCCTTCTCAGGGATTTGCGGATAAAGCGCTGCAAAAGCGCAAGCTTGTTGCGTACAATCGGAAGTCATATCTTTTGAGTAAAATAGAGTATCACCTTTTGCCCTCTGAAATCGGATAGAGAACGGATATAGCCGTTCTGATCGGGTAGTGAAAAATCCGGAGCGGCTGTTCCTGTCTGCAGCATAAGTGTCGCTTTCTTTCAATCATATTTGATAATATTATACAACAAATAGCGAGAGCTGGCAATACACATCAAAAAAGCGCAGAGACTGAGCCGGTAAGTTAAGATTGGCTGCTTGCTGATCCTTACGCAGGCTTCTTGTTATTTTGCGTTTATTGACATTGATCCCTTGGCAGTTCAAAGCTAACTACATTATTGATGAAATAACTTGTCTTTCGGCGGGTTTTCATCTATTAGCTCTTTCATTGCAACCAAAATAGTATAATCTTTAAAGGTTTAAACTTAATTACCGATATATCTGTAATAGTCGCATTCATTTATACCCTTTACGTTGTACATTGACTTTAGTGTTCACTTGATTTTCTTTTTTTGGTTCTGTGCGAAAAAAATGGCACCTTCTGTAATATCTCGTTGGGGCTTTGAAACTCCGCATTCTTCTTATCCAATTCATTCATCAATAGGTTGTTGTTAAATGTCAAAAGATGTGTTATGATAAAAAAGGAGTAGCGTAAAGACAGCAAAAGAAGAAATAGTTTTCAAGATGAGTTAGTGTATATTGGAAACTAATTCAGAGTATCTGTTTAACGATTCATTTCCTTTCAAAAATAAATACATAGCTTTCAGATGTAATCTTTTAGCCGGCAATATGAAGAATACAAGGTGATGCTGTAATTAAAATGTCAGCAAACAACCCTGCCTGTCGGAGGAACAATAGTATGAAACTGTCAAAAATATTTGAAGATAAACCGCAAAGATGGGGATTCAGGGGAGATCCGTACTTTTGGGATTACTTAAAAGAGCTTGCCGCCAATATGGAGATTATTTCTTCTGAGGAACTGGAAAAATGGATCAGAGAAGAATACTGTTCGCTTTCCGGTAAGCCGATGACAGACCATTATGGTGATTTTGCCGTTATTGAGCAATTTGCTCACGGAGGAATGAGTTCCGGTGGGGTGGATAATTTATGGTGGCTGGAAGAAGGAATACCACTTTTGAAAAGCCGTTTGGATACGCTCTGACAATTGCCAAAATCGGGCAGTATTATTGATTGTTCGCAGTAAAAATGAGGGTAACTGATACACGAGCGGATAGAGGTAATCATTAAAATGATTAATATTGACGAAATATATGATTTGTTTATGTGGGACAGTCACTATACTCCGGAGGAGTATGGTTGTCGTGAGCAGCGGGGTTTAGAACTGGCAAAAAATATCCAATATTTGTATCCTTTCATACAGCCTATCCTTCCAAACGGAAAAAGTAAATCAATATGGGAACCGTGTGCAAAAGTTATTGCTGACAGATCAGATGAAGAATTGGTACCATATCTTCCGTTGTTGTTTGAATGGCTTCAGGATTTGAACTGGCCCGGAGCAGAGATCATACTTGACCGACTTGCGAAAATGCCGAAAGCACTGACTGAAGAAACTCTGTCCTGCAGTAAGACCGAAGCAGAAAATGAACATGACGAAATGTGGATAGAAGGGTTTAAGGAATTTGAGAGCAGGCAGTCAGAGGGAAAATGCTGACAGTAACGATTTGTCAACTGAATTGACTATATACAGAACGGGATACATGAGAAGCTCGTATTTGACGATTCTATTCAAGAATTTGTTCCGAGGTATATAGAAGCATTCAATTGATCATCTTTGCAAAAGCTGAATGTACTAAGCGGCGATTCGACAAAACCGGAAGGAAGAAATCCTTTTGTCTGACACAGTATTCATGTTGAATTGTGCGTCACATAATTAAGCAAAACGAAAAATAATCTTCCACACTGTAAAGGACAACGGTGTGGAAGATTATTTTTGAAAAGAATATTTTAAAAAATAGTTTTTGTAAATGAGGTTTAATAGGCAGCAGAATTCTGTGAAAATCGGATGAACGGATTGTATAGGAAGAGTATAAAAGAAAATAGCCGCTTTCAATCAAAAGAATCTGCAAAGTCCGCAAAGACATCCTAAAGTAAAGAATATACCTGATTTCACAATGAGTAAAAGAATATTGCTTTTGAAGAGTTTATTTTCCGTTTTTGTGATATTTTTTTTCGGGCAAACCGTCAAACACTTTTCACAGCAGATGCATTCTCCGTCATGTAAGATATTCTCGCCTAATTTTATGCCAACAGGACATTTTTTCTTACAGGCATTGCATCCTTTTATACAGTTATCAGGATTTCTGTGTGGTTTTGAAAGGGGAAGCGATGGTAAAAGAGAAAAGATTGCTCCCATTGGACACAAAAAACGGCAAAAGAAGCGTTTTTTGAATGCCATACCAATCACAATCAGGAGGAATAAAGCAATGCCTGCCCAATAATCTGCGTTAGGCAGACGAAAAACAATGAATCTGGAAAAAACATCCCATGGGCTCCAGCCACTGAGTTTACTGTATAGTCCCATAGAGCACAATACAAGAATGCTGATCAATATGACATATTTAAGGTATTGCAGGATGCCAGAAGGTTTTTCCGGAATAGTTAACTGTTTTTTACGCTTAAACAATTTCTTCTGGATCAAACCGGATATAGCATAGACACCGTCGCCCAGTGTTCCGAAAGCACAAATATAACCGCAGAAGAATCTTCCGAACAGGATCGTAAAGCCTGACAACAGAATAAGAACCCATAATGTGTCGGTATTAATGGGTTCTCCGGCTCCGATGGAACTGAACATCAGTTTGATAGCCAGAAACCCGGAAGAGAAGGCAGCAGGCATTGCGATGAAGAATAACAGTCTTACAGCTGTTTCCGTGAAGAAACGGATTTTTCGTTGTGTTTTATGATTCATTTTTTCACCGCCTTTTCCAGTGCAGCATTGATTGCCTCAAGCAGCCCTTCCGAGCTGAAGGTAGATCCGGTGATGACGTCAATATCGGTATCGTTTTGATCAATGATCTGATCAGTCATTTTCAGCGCAAGATTGAAATATTCATCATCCTCACCGGAATGTTCTGTAACATCAATGGTGTATATTTCTCCATCACGGACAGTGACCTTCACCCGTATGGCACCGCCGTAACCGAGACCTTCTCCTTCATACTCGCCGTCCTTGTATTTAGCTGAAGCAAGCAAAGCTTCTTTGTCCGCCGCTTCTTTGGCAGCTTCTCTTCTTTTTTTCTCTTCCGCCCTGAGTTGTGCCGCTATTGCAGCTTTTTGTTGCGCTCTTGGTACGGCAATTGTCTGATAGATGCTTAATGATCCTACAATCAGCGCAAGAGAAATGAATCTGATGATCGTGCCTGAATATTTCATACGATTACCTTTCTGCCTGTGCTAAGGCGGCAGTTGTGGCTTTGAGTACAGCATTAGAAGAATAAGTGGCGTTTGTGATGATATCCACCCCGTCGGTATCTTGTTTAGGGATAATAACTTCCGAAAGCTTTTTGACGGCTCTTCTGACATAAGCTTCATTAGAGGCAGGGTCTTCGCTTCGGTCGTTTTTAATTCTTCCGTTGATAGAAGTCAGTTCTCCGCCACTGATCGTTATCGTTATTTCAAGGTCATATAAAAACCCTTCTTCGTCCATTCCGTCAACCTCAGCAACGGCGTTGTAGGTGCCGTCTATATATTTTCCGGCTGGACTTTCTGAGGGATCAGGACTTACCTCAGTGACTTCTGACACAGCAGGAGATGAGGGGCTGCTTTCCTGCAGAGGTTGTGATTCAACGTGACTGGTTTCTTCATTGGTCGGTTTTGCACGGTGTGAAGTTTGAGTAGTTTCCTGCCGGCTTTGTTCCGTTTGATGCCGTGAAACCTGAGAATTTTCCTGTCGGCTTTGTGTCTGAGGCTTGTCAGAAGCCTGCGGATAATCCTGATGGGTTTGCTGTTGTTCAAAGATACTGTTTTCCGATTGAGAAGCTGTCTGCTGACGGCTTGTATCGGTTGTCAGCTTTTTGTCAGCCGCAGAGGTATCCGATTTTTTTGTGTCAGGGGTGGAATTTGTCTTCCGGTTGACTGATGATTGCGACGTCTGCACTTGTTTCTGACTGTTTTCAACTTTTGAATCGCCTGCCTTTTTTGCGGTATCTGTTTTTGATGAAACACTTTGTTGACTTTGGGCAGTCTCATTATTTCCTGTTTTATACTGATGAGTGTCATTCTCCCCGAAGAAATCAGTCGTTTCGGGATCATTCACCTTGCTGTTGTTATGTATAGATGTCTCAGGTGTGTCAGTGGCTGCCTCTGACGAAATGATGTTGATAGGGTTCCGGCTCAGACCGAACACACAAGTGAGTGCCACAACTGCTGCCGGCAGAAGCAAAGCGGCTGACTGAATGATTTTTTTCATTGTTGCCTCCTGTAATATGTACATAGCATAATGCTATACATGATAAACTGTAGTGCGCCGTAAAGTGTCGCATAGGACAGCGACACTTTTGTTCAGGAATTTTGAAATCCGTTGTATGCTGAATGATACAGGCAATGATAGAGCGCATAGATCAGAGAAGCCTCAGAGTTGGTTAACTCTGACAGTTACGGTTTTCTGAAAAAGGGGTGTTCTCCTTTGGCGAATTATCATTTGCATTACAAAGAGGCTCCCCCGGGGAAGAGCCTCTCTATTTTGATGCATTATGCCTCGTTCTCTTTTTTCTTTCTGAAAATCATCACTGCTGCGGCGCTGACCAGCATCATGGCGATCATGATGCCCGATACTGTATATTCTGCCGTTTTCGGAGCGTTGATATCAGGTTCTTTGACTGAGGAAGCTTCAGAGGGCGAAGTTTCATTATCAGAAGTTTCGCTGTCTGACACTTTTGAAGTATCACTGTCTGACGTTTCAGAAGATGAATCTTCAGAGTTTTCCTGAGAAGATTCGTCCGAACTCTCTTGTGATGATTCCTTAGAACTTTCTTCAGAGGATTCTTCTGCGTCGGAGGCAGTTCTTGACAGGGTAAAGGTAAGAGGGGTATAGCCTACGGATTTTACTGTAATGGTAAAATCATTGATGTCTTCTGAAAAAACATCGGTGTTTAGCACGTCGATGAAACCTGTTTCGCTGTCGATCAGTTTAACAGCGCCTTTTCCGACAGCACTGTAAGTGTTGTTGTCAACCGTTACCTCTGAAATATTCTCCAGAAAATCTGCCAGCTCCTCAGGATTTGTACCCTCAGCAGCAATCAATGCCGGAGCGTCTGAGATAATGTTTCCGTTAAAGACGGCGGGAGCGTTGACAGTCAGCTCGAAAGAAGCTTTGACAGATGCGTATTTTCCGTTTTCATCTGAAACAGTCAGCGTATATTTTCCGTTTGTCGTATCTGTCGGATAGGTGATAGTACCGTTTGAAATCGTCATGGGTGCTTCTTCGTCTGCATCATTTGTAACGGTAAAGCGGAAGGCGTAATCATCTGCAAAGCCATCGGTTGAGTAGGTTGTCTGACCGGCAGCAGCTTCTGCAGTTTCTGCTGTGACGGATGCACCTGTTTTTACAGGTACATATAACAGGGGAAGGAAGGTCATTTTGCCCTCGTTTGTAAAATAAGTGATCTTGCAGATTGTTTGTCCCATCATTTTTTCATAATGAGCCGAACTTGTTTTGCAGCCATGAACTTCATCTGTAAAACCGGTACACCATGCAAGTGAAGTGTTTCTCCAGATATTCTCCATATGACGCAGACCATAAGAATCGCCTGCCACCGTTTCGAGAATAACACCGTATACGGTAACCGGTTTTTCATCAGTGCCTGTCAGTGCATCTGCCGTAATGTTTAACTGATAATCACCGTATCTGCTGTCTGTTGTGAGTTCGGCTTCAGCTTCAATGAACTGTTCCGGGGTATTATCTTTACCAAAGGTGAGATTTCCTTCGCTGTCTTCATTGACTGTTTTATAGAATGAGGGCATTTCATTCAGAATATAGAAAGAATAGCTCTCACTGCCGAACAGTGCGTCTTTCCCTTCATAGACAGTGGTTGTGGTCTTGCCCCTGTTGGTAACAGTTACTTCATAGCTGTCGCTGTCTGTGATGCGGTGATATTTTGTTAAATCAATATCACCCAGTTTGACAGGGTAGGTAATTCCGGTAATTTCAGAGCCGTCTTGTTTTGCGTGATATGATCCTGCTGCAAGACTGCCGGTTCTGGGTTTATTCAGTGTTGCCGAAGAGTAAATATCTACCGGCACATCGTTGACAAGCTCATATTCATAAAAATCACTATATGGAATGTTCATCAGCGCATATTTTTCAGGATCCACATACAGTGAAAGGTCACTGATTGTTTTAATGCCGTCGCTGGTATAGTAAGTTACCTTGTTGATTGTCTGACCTACCATAGCTTCGTAATGAGCGGAACTGGTTTCGCAGCCATGTACATTTTTCGTATATCCTGTACACCACGCAAGAGATGTGTTGCGCCAGATGTTTTCCATGTGACGGAGACCGTAGTCGCAGCCTTCTTCGGTAGAAATGACCACTCCGTAGACGGTAACAGGATGATCTTCAGAGCCTGAGAGGGCTTCGGAATAGATGTTCATCTGATAATCACCGTATCGGGAATCCCTTGTCAGCTCAACATCGGCTTCGACCTCTTCGGCTGTGCCTTTGGTTTCGCCAAAAGACAGGGAGCCGTCAGAATTCTGGAAAACTTCCTTGTAATAATCCGGTTTGCTATCCAGAACATAATACGAATAGTCGGGATTTTCAAACAGGGTTTCTTTACCGCTATAAACGGTGGTAATATCTTTGCCCCTGATTTTAACAGTGATTTCAAAGGTATCGCTGTCGTTTACTTTCTTGAACGAGCTGAGATCTACCTCTCCAACCAGCTTAACAGGGAAGGTTATACCTTCAATTGCATCGCCGCTGCTGTCGACATGATATGACCCGCCTGCCAGTGTACCCGTTCTGGGCTTGGACTTAGTCGCAGAGGTATATGCGTCAACAGCCACCTCATTTTTGACATCGGCTTGATAAAATTCGCTGTAAGGTATGTTCATGAGAACATAGGTTTCCGTTTCGGAAGCGTCGGCTGCTGAAACGGAAATGGCTGTACTGCCCGCAAGCAGGGATGCGGCTAACAATACAGCGATTCTTTTGTTAGACTTCATTAATCCATTCTCCTTTCAGAAATTTTTGTCCAATCAGGTTAGATATAACAAACATACGTTTCTAAAAAACAGTCAGATATATCTAACTGACTGTTCTACAGTTTAACATATCTAACAACCTGTGTCAAGTATCATTTTTGCCTTATCCAACAGAAGTTGTCATGAAATGATCGCCACTCGCATTGTAAAGTGAAATACTTTACATTATAAAAATGGTAATCATAAAACTACGAGATAGTGGACGATAGGCGAAAACATAATAGTATGTTATAATAGGTAAGGATAAGGCTGGGGGAGCCTTTCGCTTTTTGTGTAAAGGAAAGCACTTTACGCAAGTAGCCTTGCATAGTGGAACATATTGGCGACATAGCACAAAAGACGGTGAGATTACACCTTTTGCGATATGGACAATAATTGTTTTGAAAAGTGGCGGTTAGTTGTAATCATTCCGAAAATGCCTGCAATTTGTTGACAAAGACACAATTAAAAACTATAATAGTACAGAATAAAAATGTATTGGAATGTAGTGTATGACAGTATCATTATGTATTGTAGCTTATAACGAAGTCCGGAATCTTGCTCAATTGTTGGGACAGGTCTTTTCACAAAGCTATCCTAAAGAGAAAACCGAACTTGTTCTGACGGATAGTGCTTCAACTGACGGCACTAAAGACATATTACTGGCATTTGCCCGTGAACATCAACAAGAGTATCTCTCGATACAGGTGCTTGACAATCCGAAAAAGAGTCAGGCAGCAGGGTGGAATACGGCAATTTCTCACGCTATAGGCGATGTTATCATCCGCCTTGACGCTCATGCTGAGATTCCGCAGGATTTTATCGAACAGAATATAGCGCTGATTGCAGGCGGTGAGTATGTTTGCGGCGGCGCAAGACCAAATAAAGCAGATGAAGATACGCCAAGGAAAAATCTTCTGCTTGTAGCCGAGAGTTCTATGTTCGGCAGTTCTCCTGCCGGCTATCGGCGCAAAAGCGGTGAAAAGAAGTACGTCAGTTCTGTATTTCACGGAGCCTACCGCAGAGAAGTGTTTGCTAAGGTAGGCGGCTTTAATGAAGATCTGGGCAGAACAGAGGATAACGAGCTTCACTATCGTATCCGGAAAGCAGGCTATCAGATCTGTCAGGGCAGTGATATCGTGTCTTTCCAGTATGTGCGTGGTACGTTCTCGTCCATGCTCAGGCAGAAATACGGCAACGGCAAGTGGATCGGACTGACGATGAGCGTGTGTTATCAGTGTATTTCATCATTTCATTTTATTCCCTTCTTTTTTGTCATTTTGCTGATTTGTTCGCTGCTGCTGTTTGTAAGTTCTTTTATCACGGGACTGCAATGGATGATGATCCCGTTTTTGCTGGTTTTCGGCACCTATTTATTAGCGGATATTATGATGTCAGCCGCTGCCTTTGTTGGGGCAGAGAAGAAGCATGTGAATTTATTATTACTGCCGTTTATTTTTTTCCTGCTTCACTGTGCTTATGGATTAGGAACCGCAGCAGGCTTGCTGCAGATTCCCTTCTGGAGACATAAGGTAAAAAAGCAGGCGAAGCAGAGCGGTATTTCAGCAAAGGATACCATAGAAAAAGTCAGACAGAGTGTGATACACAACACGAGGACAAAAACTGAGGAGGCAGAAACATGAATACTGAAGTCAGGATCAGCGCAGGCAAAAAAGGCTTTTTTCGCAGAATGCTGGACGGTATTACCCAGATTCCGAGAGAACACAAGGGCTTTGGCAAACAGATTTTCATGCTTGCCAAGAACGACCTGATTAAGACCTACAAGGGTGCTGTCATCGGACCGTTCTGGGCAGTGATGAAGCCTCTGTTCCAGTTGTTTGTATATTGGTTTGCATTTACCATCGGAATGAACGGCGGACCCAGAGGTCCTATTTATGATACGATCCCATTCTTTGTGTTTGCCATGGCGGGTTTTTTGCCCTGGTGTTTTATGAGTGACTGTGTTTCAAGGGGATCGAAGTGTATCAGAGATAACAGGCAGTTTGTCAACAAAATATCCTTCCCGGTATCTGCTATCACAACGTATACAACCCTTTCAAAGTTTTATATTCACTTTTTGCTGTTTGCAATCGCATACATTTATCTGGTATGCACAGGCTTCTTGCCGAATCTTTATAATCTGCAGTTGATCGGTTACGCTGCCGTTATGTTTATCTTCTTCTGGGCGCTGACATGGTCGCTGGCGCCGATGAGTGCTTTCAGCAAGGATTTCGAGAGCTTCATTGCCACCATCATGTCCGGATTGTTCTGGATTTCCGGTGTTTGTTTTGATTCTTACCATATCAAGAATGCCGTTATCAAGAAGATTCTGCTGTTCAATCCCATGACATATTTCTGTAACGGCTATCGCAAAGCGCTGATTTACGATCAGTGGTTCTTTGAGGGTTATTATCGCCCCGACTTAGAGAATATTATCTTTCTGTGTGAGTTTATATTAGTGATAGTTTTAGGCGTATTCAACTATAATCGTCTGAGAAAGCGTCTGCCCGATGTGCTGTAAAAGGGAGTTCTGCCGATGAAGGAAACATTTTTTCAAAAGCTGCAGCGTGTCAGACCGGGGGATATCGGGCATATTTTTCTGTTTATGGCAGCATGGTTGCCGGCAAAAATATATCGGTTATTCCGGCGTGATTTATGGCTGGTTTGTGACAACAGGAATGAGGCAAGAGATAATGGGTTCTGGTTTTTTCACTACCTGAGCCGGCAGCACCCTGAGCAGGACGCTGTCTATGCCATTAGCAGGCGGTCTCCGGACTATCAGAAGGTAAAATCTCTTGGCAAAACAGTGCATTACGGTTCCTTTCGACACTGGCTTTTGTACCTGACGGCGAAAATCAATATCAGCTCTCAAAAAGGCGGTAAGCCCAATGCAGCGGTATGCTATGCTTTGGAAGTGAAGGGGTTGCTGAGAAATACCAGAGTTTTTCTGCAGCATGGTATCATCAAGGACGATATGGACTGGCTGCACTATGAGAACACAAAGATGCGGTTGTTTGTAACCTCCACAGAGAGAGAATACCGTTTTTTGTGTGAGAAATTCGGCTATCCTGAGGGTTCCATCATTAAGACCGGACTATGCCGTTTTGACAATTTACAACATTTTACGGTCAACCCGAAACAGATTTTACTCATGCCTACATGGAGAAGCTGGATTGCAACGCCCACCTCGGCTTCCAAAGAGATTGAAGATGTTTCTGATTTTTGCCGTACAACCTATTTCAGATGTTGGAACAGTTTTCTGAAAAGCCGCCGTCTGCACCGGCTACTGGAAGAAAATGATATTACCCTGATTTTCTATCCTCATAGGGATATGCAGCGGTTTTTGCCGTTTTTTGAGGTTAGTTCTCCGAGAATCGTTTTTGCGTCGTGGCCGGAATATGATGTGCAGACGCTTTTGAAGGAGTCTGTATATTTAATTACGGACTATTCGAGTATTGCCATGGACTTTGCATATATGAAAAAGCGGCTGATGTACTTTCAGTTTGACTATGATGATTTTCGCAGGGGACAGTATGCAGAAGGCTATTTCAGCTATGAAAAAGATGGCTTCGGAAAGGTTTGTTATACGCAGGAAGAAGCCGTTGAAGAGCTGACAACTGCTGTTCGGGAACAATATACGAATCCGCAGGAATATGCCGAGCGGGACAATGCTTTTTTTGATTTGTGTGACGGACAGAATTGTGAGAGAACCTATCAAGCGATTAAGGAACGGTGTTGACCGATGTCTAATAAAAAAGAACAGGATAGCTTACCAATAGATTTTGTTATCGCATGGGTAGATGGCGATGATCCGCAATGGCTTCAGCAAAAGGAGCAGTATTCCCCCACGAAAATGGCAGACAGTGCGACGCCTGTACGTTTTCGGGACTGGGATAATCTGCAGTACTGGTTTCGTGCGGTAGAAAAGTTTGCACCATGGGTTAATCGGATTCACTTTATCACATGGGGACATCTTCCTTCGTGGCTGAATACAGAACATCCTAAGCTGCATATCGTCAACCACCGTGATTACATACCCGAGGACTATCTGCCTACCTTCAATTCTCATACAATAGAATTGAATATGCACCGGATTAAAGGTCTTTCAGAGCAGTTTGTGTATTTCAACGACGATATGTTTCTGACGGATCATGTCAGACCGGACGATTTTTTCAAAAAAGGAAAGCCATGTGATACCTTTGGTCTGAACTGTATATATTTCGGACATGACAGTGCCGGCCATTTTAACGGTTCAAATATGGAGATCATCAACACAGAGTACAAAGGAAAAAAGCGTTCCATCATGAAGCGGGATTTCCGAAAGTGGTTTGCTCACAAAAACGGCAGAAGGAAACGGTTGAAAACCTTTTTGCTGATTCCGTGGGAATGGTTTCCGGGCTTTCATTATGACCATCTGCCGTCTGATTTTTTGAAAAGTACCTTTGAAGATGTATGGGACAAATATGGAAATGTGCTGGACGCTACGTGCCGCTGTCGTTTCCGCAGTGAATCGAATGTCAACCAGTGGCTGTTCAAATTCTGGCAGTTTTGTGAAGGCAACTATGAGGTTCGTTCCGATCGGTTCGGCGAAGCTTTTCATATAGAAGAGAAGAATCTTGATGAGCTGTGTCAGGCAATCATCAGGCAAAAGTATAAAATGCTGTGCGTAAACGATACGCCCCGAACACCTGACTTTGAGCAAACAAAACAGCAGGTAAATGCTTGCTTTGAAGCCATTTTGCCGCAAAAATCCTCTTTTGAGCGATAATCGGCAAAAATGTAATCATGAAATGACGATACAAACCGGAAAGGAAGTCTGACAATATGGGCAGGTTTATTTGGTTGATTGGTGAGAATCTAAGCAAATCCGCTACGAATAATGCGTTTTATTTCTGGCGTATTGCGGTAGAACATGAAGACGATATAGACAAGTATCTTGTGCTTGAGAAGAATGAAAAAAACACGGATTTATATAAAGATCTTCCGGAGAAATGCAGAAAGTATATTGTCTGGAGAGATACCACCGAGCATCTGAGGCTTTATGTAGAGGCGGATATGTTTCTGGTAGCCCAGAGTTACCGTGATGTCCGACCCGAAAAGGTGATGGGAAGGAAGCTGGACCTTTCGACCGAAAAGCCCGTCATATATCTGCAGCACGGTACGTTATCCATGAAGGTGATCGGCTACAACGGCAAGTCTTATAATAACAACTTCTTCCGTTTTGTTTACTATAATAAGCTGGTAAAAGAAGCCTTTATGGAAACAAATGACTTTAAGGACTATCAGATGTACTACTGCGAATATCAGCCCCGTTATATGGAGATGGTAAAGCGCTGCAGGAATCGTCAGAATGATCATAAGCGTATCCTGTGGTTTATGACATGGAGAGAATATCTGGGCAAAAACCTGCAAACCAAGGTACTGCTTAAAAAGCTGAAGAATGTCATTACCGATCCGGATCTGATAGAGTATCTTGATAGAACCAACACAGATCTTGTAATGTGTTTGCACCAGTTTTTTGACGAAGAAAAAATACAGTCTCTGAAGGGAGACATTTCTTCGGAGCATATTATTTTTGAACACGCCAATAATGTTGATGTAATGGAAGAACTGTGTGCTTGCGACGTTATGATCACAGACTATTCCTCTGTCGGCTTTGATGTTACACTAATGGAAAAACCGGTTATTTTATTCCAGCCGGATATGGACGAATATCTGAAAAAAAGGAAACTCTACTGTACCACCGAGGAGCTTGACCTGTATAATATCAAGCGTCCAAGAGAACTTGTGGAAACAATCATTCACGAGAATTACAGTGTCAATCCCTTTTTCCGTTCCAGAATGCCTGAAAAGATCGACTATGATTATATAGCGGCAGGCAAGCATATTGAAAAGATGTATGAGGACTTCGCACGGATTCAGCGACATAAAATCACTTTTATCGGTTACAATTTTTATGGCATCGGCGGAACCGTTTTTGCCACCCGCTCATTGGCAGAAGGTCTGCTGGAAAAGGGATATATGGTACAGCTTTTGTCGCTGAAAAAGAACCAGAAGCCCAAGATGATGCCTTATGCGCTGAATTTGCGTGCGCTTTATGATGCAAACCGCAAGAGTCCTGTCAATTTATACAAACGGCATTTTTACAGAAGAAAAAAGCTGTTTTCTTATCTTGTATATGACAAGGACATTGTCAATCTGAAGCCTTATGCCGGCTTCAAGCTGACGCAGTGGCTGAATACCACCAACAGTGAAACGGTCATTTCTACAAGAGAGTCGCTTCACCTGTTTCTGAATGATGCCAAGTCGGATTATCTTAAGAATAAGATATATTTCTTCCACTGTCCGGTAGAAATATTTGACGGTGTATTCCCGAATATTCTGCCGGAACTGAACCGCTGTGACATTGACAAGGCTGTTTTTGTTACCGAAACCAACCGTCAGAAATATATTGAAGAAATGGGCTTCAAGAATTACAAGCGGCATATAGTACTGGGCAATTGTCTGGAGTCTGCCCGTTCGGTAGAGAGAGACAAGATAGAGCCGGTAGAGGTAAAAGAAGTTTACAGGGGAATTTATCTTCTCCGTATCAGTGCTGACAGACAGCCGGATATAGAAAATCTCATCGGATACGGCAGATACCTTCGTGACCATGATATCCGCAACATTGTCATAGATGTTTACGGCACCGGCGATTATACAGATACTTTTGTTGACCGTCTGGTAGACGAAGACCTGACAGATTATATCAGTTATCACGGAAGTACCGCCAACGGCCCCGGAGAAATCCGTAAGCACGATGCCGTGGTAGATTTCTCGCTTAACCATTCATTCGGAATGCCGTATATTGAGGGTATTATGAACGGAAAAATGGTTTACTGTATGGAAAACCAGGGATCAAAGGAAGTTATGGCAAAGATACCGGAAGCTTATATTCGTTCTTATGAGGATCTGACGGAAAAAATACAGGCATTATCTACGATACCGGTAGAAAAACTGCAGGAGTACTATGATATCATTTCCGAAAAGTATTCAAGAAGTGTATTGGCAGAAAAAATGCTGGATTATATCGCCGAAGAATAAAAAAGCAAAAAATACAGACTAAGGCGGGTCTTTTTACAAAAATGTAACTATTTTTATCGGCTGTTTTTCTTGCTATTCATTTTTTGAAGGAGTACAATGAAAAAGTCGTAAAAGAAATAAAGAAGAGAAAAGGAGAAGAAGAATGGTATTTGCAGATTTATTCTTTCTTTATTGTTTTCTTCCCTTGTGCTTGATAGGCTATTTTGTGGCAAAAAAGCTGAAGACGAAGAATCTGGTGCTGATAATATTCTCACTGGTCTTCTATGCATGGGGAGAACCGCTGTATGTGCTTTTGCTGTTGTTCAGTGCTGCCATGAACTGGTTTATGGGAAATCTGATCGGCAAAAACAAGGATACCAGACAAGGGAAAATCATGTTAGGTGTTACCATTGCGGTCAACATCGGTTTGCTGGTAGTCTTCAAGTATACCGGCTTCCTTGTAGAGAATCTTAACGGGTTGTTTCATGCCTCTATTCCCGTGCCTCAGATCTCACTGCCCATTGGAATCAGTTTCTTCACGTTTCAGGCAATTTCCTATATTATTGACTGTTACTGGGATACAGTCAGACCGCAGCGGTCGTTCCGTAAATTCCTGCTGTATCTGTCATTGTTCCCTCAGTTGATTGCAGGACCGATCGTTCGTTACAGCGTGGTGGAGAAAGAGATTGACAAGCGCTCGGTAACGCCTGCCGATATCAGCGAGGGTGCCATGCGTTTTATCGTTGGTCTTGCCAAAAAGGTCATTATCGCCAATAATCTTTACGCCATCGTAACACAGTTTTATGGTGACGTTAACAGAAACCAGTATCAGGACATCTCTTCCATGTCATTTTTAGGCACATGGTTTGTTGTTATCTGTTACTCGTTGTATGTGTATTTCGACTTCAGCGGTTATTCAGATATGGCAATCGGTTTGGGAAGAATGTTCGGTTTCCATTTTGACGAGAACTTCAAATATCCCTTCATCTGCAAATCAATCAGTGAATTCTGGCAGAGATGGCATATTTCACTCAGCTCCTTCTTCCGTGACTATCTGTTCTACGTACCGATCTTCGGAAGACCCAGAAAGTATCTCAATCTGTTTTTGGTATGGTTTTGTACGGGACTCTGGCACGGCGCTGCCTGGAACTATATATTCTGGGGATTGTATTTCGGCGCATTCCTGCTGCTTGAAATCAAAATCGGCAAAAAGCGCATGAAAAAATGGCCGAAAGTACTCTCTCACCTGTACAGTAAAGTGGTCATTGTAGTCGGCTTCGGTATTTTCTGTTTCTCGGATATGTCGCAGTTAGGCAACTTCTTTATGAATATCAGTGGTCTTGGAATGATTGCTCATGGCAATGCCTTTGCAGACCCGGTTACATGGAGTACTTTCCTGAAGAATATTTTCCTGGTACTTCTGGCAATTGCAGTTTCCGTACCGATTCTGCCGAAGATAAAAACCTTCTTCTTCGAGTGGGGCAACAATGTGGTATATACAACGGGAAAGATGCTGGCAACAGCAGGCTGTCTGTATCTGCTGATCATGTCCAGTATCTTGCTGGTAGATTCTACCAACAATCCTTTCCTGTATTTCCGCTTCTGACCGTTATCAGATAGGAGGTAAATTATGGACAATCAGAATCATGAACACAATCAGCCGCCTGTTTCTCACAAAGAGGCGCCAAAGAAGAGCTATAATTCATATAAGCGTTCTACTATCAGACAGTATTCTTCTACTATTTCATTGTTGATAATGGTACCGGTATTTGTATTACTGACCCTGTTTCTGTATGTATTTCCCCGGTCCGATAAGTCTCAGATTGAAAAAAGAAATCTGGCAAGTTTTCCGACTTTTACCATAGAAGACTATTTCAGCGGAAAATTCACTGCCGGTATCAATACATGGTTTACGGATACTGTACCGTATCGAGATGATTTCAAAAATATGGGCAACAGCTTCAAGGGTAAATTTGGTATCTCCACAGGTGACAGTGTCAATTTTGTAGGCGACGTCAAAAAGGTGCCCAAAAAGGTCAAAAATGATACAGATACTTCCAAAGCGGAAGAAACCTCTCAGGTTAGCAAGCCGGCAGAACAGCAGTCTTCTTCGGCAGAAAGTTCCGCAGAGGTATCAGAAGAAACCTCAAAAAGCAGAGATTATCGCAGTGAAGACGCAGAATATTCCATAGAAAACGGCGTTATGGTCGTATATCAGGACGGTCATTATCGTGGATTGGAGATGTTCGGCGGCGGATCGGGAAATGCTTATGTGGACGCTTTGAATGATCTGCGAAGCAAGCTGGACAGTAAAATCAAGATGTATTCCATGATAGCGCCGCTTGCCAGCGAATACTATACGCCTGCCAACTATTCGGAATATACAACCAGCCAGAAAGAATACTTTGACGATATTGCGTCACGACTGGACAAAGGTATTACCAGTGTGGATATTGACACTGTGTTGGGCAAGCATACCGAAGAGCCGATTTATTGCCGTACGGATCATCACTGGATGCCCTTGGGTGCGTACTATGCAACACAGGAGTTTGCAAAAGCTGCCGGAGTGGACTTTAAGGACCTGAGTACTTTCAAGCCGACGACCATCAACGGTTTTGTGGGAACGATGTATGCATTCTCCGGCGGAGACATCAACATCAAGAATGATCCCGAAGACTTTACTTATTACGTACCGGACAATTACGATAAGGTAAAGACCGATTTTTACGATACAGATTTCACCTATGACTATACGGGAAGCTATTTCAAAGAGGTAGGGGATCCGCAGAGCAATGCTTACCTGACCTTCTTTGGAGGAGACGAACAGATTGTCAAGGTTCGCACCAATGTAAAGAACGGCAGAAAGCTCATTGTCATCAAAGACAGCTACGGTAATGCGGAACCGGGATTTCTGATGAATTCTTTTGAAGAAATCTATATTGTTGATATGCGGTATTTTAACCTGAATCTTGTAGATTTCATCAATCAGATGGGCATAACAGATGTTCTGTTCAGCATGGTAACTTATTCAGCATTTGGCGATAACTCATACAATCTGCCGACGCTGATCAGTCAGAATCAGGGTCAGACGATCGTTGACCATTATCTTGATTCGGAAGAGTAATGATTTCTGCTGATTTTACCAAACATATAACCAATCACCGATGTCCCCCGGGTCTCGCCTGCCGGGTGCGTGACCGCACCGGACGAATATGTTCCGGTAACGATCTATACATAGTCGCTTAATATGCTTCAAAAACGAAATCGATAGCGGAGGCACTCCGCCGGTGCTTCTGCTTCGCAGAGGTGTCCACTGGACACCCGCACCCTCTTAGGCGGCGGGTGCCATTCGGACTTT
>JBGUWM010000013.1:0-5976 GCA_045221175.1 Acutalibacteraceae bacterium
CCCGAGGAGCTAAAGCTCCTGCGGTGAGGTTGCCTCGTCGCAGCCGATGTTAAGCGAGCTTACATCGGGCTTTGCTCCGAGTTAAAATGAAAAAAATAATGTGTAGAAACAATGCTAAAAAGGTGCTTTCTGTTTTATTGATGTTGGCAGTATTTTGCGTTTCTTTTGTGCCCTGTGTCTATGCTGCAGCCAAAAGTACATATACTTCTACTTTATCATTTGACACAACTTGTATCGGTTCGCCACGTCATTATAATGGGGTAAATATCGCTTCGAAACGGGTTGTAATGAAAAACTATTAAAGGATTAGTGAGAAGATGATTATAGAAAGAATTTTTGCAATTTTTTTGGGTGTTATTCTTTTGATACCTCTGCTGATTATTTCAATTATAAAGAAAAGACCGGCAGGTAGGAAAATACTGCTGATATTATTTACCCTGTATATCACTGCAGTCATTTCGATCACGGTTTTTCCGATTATTATAGAACCGGAAATAATGGTGTTTACCGATGAAACGATCAATCTGATTCCGTTTTCCACTATCTCGGAATTACTTCGAGATAATGGCGATGCAGAAACGGTTATCCTGCAATTGATCGGGAATATCGTAATGATGATTCCTTTTGGCGTTTCTTTGCCTTTTGTGGTCGTACATAAGCATAAAGCCTTTTATATTCTTGAAGCCTTGCTGTTTCCCGTGATGATCGAATGCATTCAGCTGCTGATTTCATTTAGCTGCAAGAGCTATTACAGAACTATAGATATAGACGATGTTATTCTTAATTTTGTGGGAATATTGATTGGTTATCTTATATTCCGTTTTCTGCCGAAATTCGTTAAAGAATTTTTTTACGGCAAACGCCAGAAAGAGCCGACGCAAGATACTGCTGAACCATAAGTGATCGTCGAAAGCAGCAGTACAGCTTAATCTGTGCTGTCGCAGACTGTCAACAGAAAAATACCGACAAAATAGGCGGCGCACCGGAGCCTTGCAGGGTGAGCATACCACATTCTCATGATATATTGTGTGATTATTCTTTGAGTCAAGTGATTCGTTCGGCACTCATTTTATCGGTAAATTTCAGGAATGAACGTCAAAACCGCATCATAACAACACAAAAGCCTCTTAACATAACAGAAGGACAGCCAAAGCTGTTCATGGTCTGTGTTATGTTAAGGGGCTTGCTGTATGAGTAAGGTTTTTTCAGGGATCACATGAACGCTTCTGAGCAGCTAAGTGTTGTGTAGGATGCAAGGAAAGCGATAGGAAAGACCGGTGTTGGTTAAAATCGGAACAGCAGTGGCAGAAAAATACGGTGAAAAATCAGTGTTGTGATATTCGACTAATTGTAGACATTTTGCTTTGTTAAAAAGGCAGAATTTTGCCAAAATTTTTGAATTAACAGAGATTTATGAGTCGTAAAGTGTTACAATAGTAATTGTTCGAAAGAATAGTATCCTTTTTGAATAAAAGGGCTGTGAGATGTTGCCTGGTCAGATGATGGTCAGGGATTTTTGATTTGGCAGAGAGGCACTTCAAGCGGTAAAGTCAGTAGTTTCCGGATGTGTGAATCATAAAGTGAGGCTGCGAAGGATAAACTACGAAAGGGGATAGAATATGAAGAATTCTATGCGTATGTTTTCGCTTATTCTGGCAGGCTTGATCGGTGTTTTGTCGCTGTGCGGCTGTGCTTCAAAAGGGAAAAGCGAAAGTGCTTCGTCAGAAGAAAGCAAGCTATCTGCCGTAAGCTCCACAGACAAAAATGAAGTGTCTTCCGTCAATTCTTCAGAAGAAACGAGTGCGTCTCAGCAATCGAAAGATAGCTCGAAAGAGAGTGCGGAGGCAAGCACCAAAAAAAGCACGGAAGAAAGTGTGAACGACGGTTCACAAGAAAGTAAGGAAGAGCGTACGGAAGATCATTCTGCAGCGGACGAATCCGGTACGCCGGAGAAACAAGAAGAAAGCCATCATTCACAAAACATCATCACCGGTGTTTTTTTCAAGTCTAAGACAGATGAAAACAGTGAAAATAACTTAATGGAATACGAAGCGGAGGTCAGTGTATCCAATGGAAAACTGTATTTCAGAATGTTGCTGCTTGACAAAGAAGGAGACAACTTTTCAGAAGTGAGACAGGTTAGTGTCGGAGATATTGTATCTTCACCCTACGATAAAGAATCCGGGCAAACGCAGTTTGAGCTAAAAGCAGATAGTGAAACCATCCGTTTGAATTTCAAGGCTCCGGATACGCTGGAGATCAAGTATAATGATGGTAATGCATTAGACAAAAGAAACGGAACCTATCAGTACAGGAAGCCTACCCAACCCCCTTCGAAGCCGGGTGTGAAGCATGATCCTCAGTCACCTGACGGTAAGATGGACGCCGGCATTGCGGAAGCAGCAAGAAGTATGCTGGGGCTGGAAGATGGCAAAGCGCTTACAGCAGAGGATTGTGCCAAAATTACAAACCTGAGCATAGGAGGACAGAATAATCCCACGACAACGCTGGACGGTATTGAGTATTTCGTGAATCTGAAATCACTGTCAGTATCAGAAAGCTACCTGACGGATATTTCTGCCTTGAGCCAATTGACAGGACTGGAGAGTATCAGCTTTAACGATGATCTGATAACAGAAATACCGGATTTGAGTGCGTGCAAAAAGCTTAAGAGTGTCAGTTTTGTTGAGGAACCGATCACGGATTTGTCACCGCTCAACAAGATTGAGAATCTGAAGCAGGTTGTTATGATCGCCAATTATGTTAAAAGTATTGCTCCGCTGAAGAACAACCACACCATCACTTCACTGTCGATAGACGATACCTGCATCAGCGACTGGGAAACGATTGCAGATAACGAAACGCTGAAAAAAGCGCTGATGTATGATTACGACAAGTATGTAGCGATTGAGAAAAGAGCAAAGGAAATCCTTGCAGAAACGATTACAGATGATATGACGGATCTGGAGAAGCAGATCCGCATCGCTGAATACATACAGGACTATATTAATTACGATTTGACAGACGAAACATTAGAAGATGGGCAGCCTCTTAATTATTACGGCATCCTGAAGCCAACAGGCGTGTGCAAGAATTATACGCTGACGGCGAAATATCTTATGAACCTTGCAGGGCTGACTGTCCGCAGCTTGACCAGTTGGAGTCATGCATGGAACGCAATCCTTCTTGACGGAAAATGGTATGAGTTTGACTGCACCTGGAACGACAATCTAAGTATTGAAAAATGGCCGTGGTTTAACAGGAGCAGAGAGTACATGAATCGTAACAGGGACCATGTGTTGGATCATCCTGATCACATACCCTATGCGGGATCGGATATGGCATTTATGGAATATTGTGAATATGCTCAGATACCTGTTGGTGAATGAGCTGAAAGCTTTCTTCGTCAGAGAAGAAGCGATAATTAATAAGGAGGCAACATAATGAAAAGAAAATCAGTAATTATCTTGACTGCTGCCATGCTGCTGGCTATGTCTGCGTGTTCGCAGCAGCCTGCACAGACAGCAGCGACACCGGTGCAGGACACTGAAACCATTTATCAGGTAGCGCTTTTGCAGTCACTGACGCAGGGCTACTATGACGGTGTAATCAGCGTCAGTGAGCTGAAAGAGCACGGCGATACAGGCATCGGTACCTTTGAGGGCGTCAACGGCGAGATGATCGTGATCGACGGAAAGGTATATCAGGCGTTGAGTGACGGCACTGTACAGGAAGCTGCGGACACAGAAACAGTACCTTTTTCAAACGTCACCTGTTTTGACAGTGACGTAGCGGTAGACGTTACTGACGTTACGGATATGGCAGCATTCAAGGCAACGCTGGATAAGACAGTCAACGACAAGGGCAAGAATATGTTCTATATGGTCAAGGCAAGCGGCACCTTTGAAAAAATGCTGGTCCGCAGTGAGCTGAAGCAGGAAAAGCCCTACAAATCGCTTGATAAGGCTCTGGAAACAGACCAGCGGGAGTTTACTTATCAGGATATCGCAGGAACGGTAGTAGGCTTGTACTGTCCGGATTACATGAGCGGTCTGAACGCAGCAGGCTGGCACTTCCATTTCATCTCCGATGACAGAACAAAGGGCGGTCATATTCTGGATCTTACGTGCAAAAACGCAAAAGCGGAATTTGATATCACACCAAGCTTTGATCTGAAGCTGTCTGATAACAGCGATTTCCAGAGCATGGAGCTGGCAAAGAACGTTGACGATGCCATCAAGAAAGTAGAAACGGACACACAGGCCAATCCGCTTTCGATGTGGACAGATTCAGCTCCGCTGAAAGCAGAGCTTACCGAATATATCAAAGCGGTTACAGATAAAAATTCCAAGGATTTCATTCCGGTAGAAGACCGTATTGCCGTATTCGATATGGACGGTACTTTGTGCTGCGAAACAGATCCCGGATATTTCGATCACAAGCTGCTGTATCACCGTGTGATGGAAGATCCTGATTATAAGGACAAAGCAAGTGACGAAGAGAAAGAAACGGCCGCCATTATCAAGACGTATTTTGAAACAGGCGAATATCCCAAGGGACTTGATGTCAGACACGGCAAGGCTGTTGCAACGGCATTCAAGGGCATGACAATTGATGAATTTGACGCTTACGTCAAGGCATACAGAGATCAGCCGATGGAAAGCTACAGCAACATGACAAACGGGCAGGCATTTTATCAGCCGATGCTGCAGGTAGTGGATTATCTGCAGGCAAACGATTTCAAGGTCTATATTGTAAGCGGCACAGATCGCCTGATCACAAGAGGATTGGTAGACGGCGTTATCAATATTCCGCTGAGCCAGATGATCGGTTCGGATGAATCGTTTGTTGCATCCGGTCAGGGTGACAAAGACGGTCTGGACTATACCTTTACGAAAGACGACAAGCTCATTACCGGCGGCGAATTTATCACGAAGAACCTGAAGATGAATAAGGTCAGCGTTATCGAGCGTGAAATCGGCCAGCAGCCTGTTCTTGCATTTGGCAACAGTTCAGGAGATGCTGCGATGGCAAACTACGTAATCAACAACAATCAATACAGAAGCGGCGCATTCCTGCTTTGCTGTGACGATCTGGAAAGAGAAAACGGCAATCTCAAAAAAGCAGACAGTATGCGTACAAGCTGTGAAGAGAACGGCTGGACAGCAGTTTCAATGAAGGACGACTGGAACACCATTTACGGCGAAGGTGTGAACTATAACGGTAAGAAGTCCTGAGGCATTTTTTGGCAGATGCAGACTAAAGTCTGCTATCTGTGTACACTCCTGCAGACAGGGAACTTTCTTTGGAAGGTTCCCTGTTGTTTACCGGTTTCAAGAAAAACGAAAGGATTCTTCATGGAATGCATTTCAAAAAGCCGATTGAAAGAACGCATAGGTATCAGCAATTGCGGCTGTCAGATGGTTCCCTGCCTTGCCGATGGTGTAAAGGCTGCTGCGCATGATTTGAGCCAAAAGAGGTGGTATCATTTTTCATTTGGCTGCATAGTATGTGATGAAAGGGTTTCTCTTAGGATTGAAAAAGATGTACACGGCGTCATAGCCAAGCGGTAAGGCAGGAGTCTGCAAAACTCCGATTCCCCGGTTCAAATCCGGGTGACGCCTTGGGCAGCAGCGTCAAAAAGGCTACTTGCATGAGGCAGGGAGTCTTTTTGTTTTTTGCCGTCTATCAATGCGGTAAGATCAATATTCAGCCGTTATTCCCGAAAAGATGATTGCCGCATTTTTACCGCCCGCAAGAATTCATATCGACGACCAATTTTTGTTATTCGTTATCTAAGATAGGAGCTTTTGCGAAAGCGCTCTCCGGAACCCTTGATAACTGATGCTGAAAGAAGATATAACCAATCACCGATGGCACCTGGGTTCGCCTGCCGGCTCGGTCGGTGCTTCTGCTTCGCAGAGGTGTCCACTGGACACCCGCACCCTCTTAGGCGGCGGGTGCCATTCGGACTTT
>JBGUWM010000014.1:0-6084 GCA_045221175.1 Acutalibacteraceae bacterium
CATCGATTATGTAGCAAACCCACAAAAGACAGACCACGGCAAATGGATTACCAGCTATGAATGTGACAGCCGGGTGGCCGATGCTGAGTTTCTGTTGGCAAAGCGCCAGTACATCGCGGCCACCGGGCGGGTGCGGGGAAAAGACGATGTGATTGCCTATCATGTCCGGCAATCGTTCCGTCCCGGTGAGATCACCGCCGAGGAAGCCAACCGGCTGGGAGTGGAGTTTGCCAAAAGGTTTACCAAGGGCAAGCACTCCTTTATCGTCTGCACTCATATTGATAAATCGCACATCCATAATCACATTATCTGGTCGGCGGTCAATCTGGACTGTGACCGGAAATTCCGAAACTTTTGGGGCAGCACTAAGGCTGTTCGCCGGTTGAGTGATACCATCTGCATTGAAAACGGATTGTCCATTGTGGAAAATCCAAAGCCTCATGGAAAAAGCTATAACAAGTGGCTGGGCGATCAGGCAAAGCCTTCTCATCGGGAGCAGCTGCGGGCTTGTATTGACAATGCCCTGGCACAGCATCCCGCCAACCTGGATGAGCTACTGAAGCTGCTTCAGGAATCCGGGTGCGAGGTATCCCGGCGCGGCAAGTCCTATCGCTTGAAGCTCCTGGAATGGGATAAAGTTGCGCGTCTGGAGAGCCTGGGTGAAGGTTACGGTTTGGGGGACCTGCTGGCGGTTCTCTCCGGTCAGAAAGAGCATACGCCTCGGAAAAAAGCGACGCTGCAAGCAGATCCGCCGAAGGTCAATCTGCTGGTGGACATCCAGGCAAAATTGCAGGCCGGAAAGGGTGCCGGATATGCGCGCTGGGCCAAGGTCTTTAACCTCAAGCAGATGGCGCAGACGATGAATTATCTCTCTGAGCATAACCTGCTGGAATATGCGGTGCTGGAGGAAAAAACAGCTGCGGCTACGGCCCATCACAATGAGCTGTCTGCGCAGATCAAGGCGGCGGAGAAGCGCATGGCGGAGATCGCTGTTCTACGGACCCATATCATCAACTACGCCAAAACCCGCGAGGTCTATGTGGCTTATCGCAAGGCCGGTTATTCTAAAAAATTTCTGGCTGAGCATGAGGCGGACATTCTGCTTCATAAGGCAGCCAAGAACGCCTTTGACGATATGGGTGTCAAGAAGCTGCCCACCGTCAAAAGTTTACAGACCGAGTATGCCAAGGTTTTGGAGGAAAAGAAAAAAGCCTATGCCGAATATCGGCGCTCCCGTGAAGAAATGCGGGAGCTGTTGACGGCAAAGGCCAATGTGGATCGTCTGCTGAATATGGAGGCGGAACACGATACAGAAAAGGAAAAAGACCATGCCCAGCGGTAAGCCAGGGCATGGTTCAAAGCGTCCAACGGACGCGCAGCCGCAGAATGAAATTCTGCGTTCATGGGGGCTTGGGGGAAACCCCCAACAAGCAGCGCCGGAAGCCGAATGGCTATCCAGGGGCATTGCTTGCCGCTTTCTTTGCAGAAATGAAAAGAGCCAGAGAGGAAACCGTCAAATTTCACTCACTGGCTCAATTCGCTTCAATTTTCTTAGATAGTTCTGTTAATTCCTGCATGGTCTCCTGTGTATGGTGCAGCAGGGTTTCACGCATTTCTGACGGGCAACTGGAATAAAGCATTTTCATCTGGTTGGCTCCCTCATCTTCTGGAGAAACATCCGGATTTATTAGAGAGTCCAGAGAGATGTTCAAAACCTTGGCCAATGCTCTTAAAATCAAATAGGAAGGGTTCATCTGCCCTTTTTCAATGTTGGCAATTTGTTTTACAGAAACATGGCTCAGATCTGAAAGCTCCTGCTGTGTCAGGTCTTTTTTCTTTCGGGCCTCCCGCATTATTTGACCCAAAGCGGTTAAATCGTCAATCGGCATAATCATTCACCTCAATAACATTGTATCGTGCCGATTTGTTTTGAGGAATAACCTTATTATGCCCGCTAAAAGGTATGATAATGCCGATTTTGTAATATAAAAAACGAATAGGGCGCAAAGACCCTTGATATTTTTATATCATGAGTCCTTACACCCTACTATGAGTTTTTATCTTGAGATAATTTTTTTAGGATATATTCTGTTTATGTGAATTACCCATCTGCTCTTTTTCTTGTGTTTTCAGATGCGTTTCCCGCTTATCGGTTGCTTCTTTCAAAAGAGCGTAAGTGGCTGCTGCGGCAGGTACGCCAAGCAACATACCGATTGGTCCAGCCAGATTGCCACCTATTGTGATTGCCGCTAAAACCCACATGGCAGGAAGGTTGATTTTTGCGCCCACAACTTTCGGATAGATTGCATTTCCTTCGATCTGTTGCAAAGTAAGCAGGAAAATAATGAATACCAGTGCCTTAAAAGGATTGACTGTCAGAATCAAAAATGCACCCACAAGTGTAGCAATCCAGGCACCGACATAGGGAATCAGTGCTGTTACCCCAACAAGCGCACCGATCATCGGCGCATATGGTATTCTCAGAATTAACATACCGATTGCACACAGGCTGCCTAAAATTATTGCCTCAGTCGTTTGCCCTGCTACAAAAAGCTTGAAGTTTTTTTCACAGACAGCTGCCACATGAATGCCCCGCTCGGCAAAACATGCTGGAATCCATACACGGACAATTCGGGTGATCTGACTTTTTAATTTCTCCTTATTGGCCAAAATATAAATTGAGAACACAAGACCAATCGCAAAATCGACTGCCGTCGCAACCACGCTTCCAAATGCGGAAGCAGCAGTGTCCATAATGGTGGTTCCCAATTGATTCAACCATTCATTCAAATTGTCTTTCAGTTCAAGAAAATCAATATCAATTTGGGACAGCTGTTCTCCGAATGGGATTTTAGAATAGTCAGCCGTGCTTTCAAATGCCACCAGTTGATCCAGACCATTCGTCAAGGATGATATGACAATAGATACTGCATCGATCAATTCGGGAATAACAAGAAAAGCAACACCGACAAAGACCCCTATCACCAAAATAAATGAAAGCAGGATCGCAAGCGGGCGGCGCATTTTCGTTTTCCTAGATGTCGGATGTTTGGGGAACAGATGTCTTTCAATAACCCCCAACGGAACATTCAGAAACAACGCCAAAATCAATCCAATTAAAAGTGGGTTCAGCAGGTCTTTCAACCACATCACGGCATCAGCTACATGACTAATATGTCGGATGCCAAGATAAATCAAAATGCAGGCTGTAAACGTTCCGATAATCCACTTTGATAATTTTTTGTGTGTTTCAATATCTTCAAACATTCAAGACCCTCCTTACATTAGTGGTGCAAATAGCCGCAGTATATCCTGGAGCAGATGCACTACGATATTTGTTTTGCAATCCTTTTCTGTCACCTGTTGGCATATCTCCAGCGTTTGCAGAAAATCCTCCTTGACTTCCATAACAGCTTTGGCCTCATAGAGCAGAGCACCACATTCATAGTGCAGATATAAGCTGCGAAAATCCAAATTTGTTGTCCCGACTGTTGCAGTACGGTCATCGGACACAAAGGTTTTGGAGTGGATGAAACCATTGGTATATTCGTAGATTTTAACGCCTGATTTTATCAGCTCTCGGTAATACGAGCGTGTGGTCATGTGTACCCACCATTTATCCCAGCGGTGGGGTGTGATGATGCGTATATCTACACCACTTTTTGCCGCAAGACGCAAAGCGGAAAGCATACTATCATCGACAATCAGATATGGGGTGTTGATATACACGTACTTCTTTGCATTGTTTAAGATATGCAGGTAAACGTGTTCGCCCACATTTTCTTCATCCATTGGACTGTCAGCGTATGGCTGAACAAACCCCTTTGCAGTAACAGGGCACTCTTGTTCTTTCCATGGGTAGAAGATTTCGTAGTCCTCGTCTGTATGGGTACAAATTTCCCACGTCTGTAAAAAAATTAGTGTGAAACTCCATGCGGCTTTGCCTTTCAGCATGATCGCTGCATCTTTCCAGTGTCCGTGTTTCTCAATGGCGTTGATGTATTCATCTGCCAGATTGATACCTCCGGTAAAAGCCACCTTTCCATCAATGACCGCTATTTTTCGGTGATCTCTGTTATTTTGCTTTACGGTCAGAACAGGTCGGAAGGGATTGAATACGGCGCACTGGATACCGTGTTTTTTTAGCTGCTTTGCGTAGTCTTTCGGAAGAGTGAGAAAGCAACCCATATCGTCATAAATCAGTCGCACAGTTACGCCTTGCGTGGTTTTTCGCTTCAAAACTTCCAAGATGCTGTTCCACATAACGCCTTCCTGCACGATGAAATATTCCAGAAATATGTACTTCTCGGCTTTTTCAAGTTCCGCCAAAAGTGTTTCCAGCTTTCGTTCACCCGGTGTAAGGTAATGTGTTTCTGTATCTGCATATATTGGAAACCCCGTGTATTCCTGCAAGTAATGAATTTGAGGGTAATATTCAGGCAGTTGTTTTGTTGCGCTTTCATAGCAAATGCCGGGGAGTGCATAGAGTGGTTTTGCCTTTTGTTGTGTATGGAGGACACTTTTTGCAAAGCGCCATTTCGAGGATTGTGCATTAGACAAAAGATACATCAGTCCACCAAACAACGGGAAGGTTAGGATCAGGATCGCCCATGCAGTTTTGTAGGCGCCTTTGTCTTTCTGGGAAACGATATAAAGCACCGCAATGATACTGACGATTGTCAGTAGGCGACTGAAATTTCGGGAAAGCTGACTTCCCCCAAGTACAAGGCATATAAGAAAATATACCTGTAAAAGTAGCAGGAGTATCGTCAACATCCTTCTACGGAATAAGACACGGAGCCAACGCTGGCGCATAATGATTCCCCCCCTTCAAACTCAAATCTACGGATTCTTTTTCCGCTGTTCGCAAAATTCCCAAAACTCTTTTGCAATGCGCTCGTAGGTGCTTTTTCCTACGAGATAGCTCATACAGTGGTCAGCGCCCGGAACAATCAGCAGACGCTTTTCTGATGTACAGGCTTTATAGTTTTCGTATGTCATTTCAACTGGAACAAAGTGGTCATCTGTTCCGTGGACAAAAAGAACAGGAATTTGGCAGTGCTTCAACGCTTCTGTAGTTGAGGCAGCATCAGCATCCATTTGGATGCGCTTTTTGCACATCCTATCGGCACCTGTTTTATGCAGAGCATAAGGAATATGCAGATTGCTTTCGGAGACATGTTTCCAAATTGCATGGAGCGAAGTAAATGCACTGTCCGCTGCGATTCCAAATACATTATCCGGCAGTTCCAGTTCGGACGCCATTAGCACAGAGGTTGCACCCATGGATACCCCGGCAAGATAGATGGGAATGCTTTTTCCTGTTTTCTCGTTTATCCAATTTGTCCATGCCAGGCAATCGTAGCGTTCCAGCAAACCTAAACTCATATGGTCGCCGCCGCTATTATTTTGTCCCCGCTGCTCTGCGTAGAGTACAGAACAATGATTATTGCGCCAGAAATCTGCGATTAGACCAAAATCATGTGACCAGGAGGAACGCCACCCGTGCATGGCAACTATAGTTCTTTTCGGTTCTTCGCAGGGACACCAATGCCCAATCAATGAAATTCCGTCGTGAGCAGTGATTTCCACCACGTCACAGCCGCTTTTTTCGAGCTGACCAGCTGCCTTTTTTACAATTTCAGTGGTTTCTATCATTTCAGGTGAACCGGACACACGCATTTTTCCGTTGCTTCTGTCCTGCGGCGCAACCCGATCCATGGCGAGCTGCATCATCTTTTTGGTTAGAAGATGATGCCAAAGCACACAAATCGCACTACCGGCAGCACCTATTATCAATCCTTTTTTCAATGAATCCTTCATAGCACGTCCTTTCATAACGTGGGTATAACTTACTCTTTGTCATTGGCAGTTTTCTTACTTAATTTTCTGCGATATGCGTAATATAACAGAATCGACATTGAGGCTTTTTCATAACCAAACTTGCCGAAGCACTGGAACGCCGCATTGAGAATGGTCAATCTCTTTTCTTCGGTCAGGGCCAAAAATTTATCCAATTCATTTCCTCCTTTTTACAAAAATAACCGTTTCGGTTATTCAGAGTATAGCACTAATAACCGAATC
>JBGUWM010000015.1:0-6778 GCA_045221175.1 Acutalibacteraceae bacterium
TCAGGCAGTTTTTGAGAGCGTTAAATATATGGCACTTATCAGGTGCGGACTTCCGACTGATACGGTTGACATTGATGTTTTCCGTAATCTGTCCGACTTTTCAGATTTGACAATAACCGATATACTCGGAACAGCCATAAGCAATATATCCGAACAAGTATTAAGAGAAATTGAAGCAACCGTCAAGACGGTTGAAAGGAGAAATCAGAATGAGCATATTATTGAAGAACAGAGAAATAGACGGAGTGAAGTATCTGCTGAACGAGGAGAATATGACATACTATCCAACAATGAAGCAGGACAAGCAGACAGGTTTGACATATACTCTCGACGCAAAAACATTCACATATCTTCCCAATCTGACAGTACAGACGGACGAAGTGATAATCGGACGATGGGGACAGAAACGCAAGAAGTTTCTGAAAGAACACAGGGAATGGATTTATCTGAAAATGATGGACGAAGGAACTCTGACAGATCATCTGACAGCGATAGACAAGGCGGCAGAGGAAATGATGGAGTTGCTGACACAGGAGTGGATGAAGAAAGAGGGCGTAACGGAAGCACTGAAAGCAGCCGATCAGATGGAGTGGGTACGCCGACTGAACTCAATTCAGAGCAGAGCGGAGGAAGTAGTCCTGAACAAGCTGATTTACGCTTAACTGATAAACCAAAACAGAAAAGGCAAAGACGAAAGACAGCGAAGGCAGAGGAAACGGTTTCCCCTGCCTTTTCTCCTTTTCCTGTTGGTGAACAAATGAGTTTATTCGCTGCCGAAAGGTCTGAACAGGACAGAGCTAACGAATATGCTATGTCAAAGATCATCAGTCACGGTACAGCTTTTGAGGACGGTAAATTCAGAATAGCAGAATATTTTTCGGGACAGCATACCAAAGCAGAAAAAGCAAAGTTTTTAAGTGATGAATATGGTTGGGGTGGTTATGCAGGCGGCGGTGAAAGTATGGACTATCGCCCGAACAAGGGCATAACGATGTCATACACCGACAAGGATAATCCTGAAAACAACATTACCGTACATCTGACATATCCGCAATTAGCTGATATGATAGACTTTCTTATCGCCAATGATATGTATATTACTCCGAAAGATATTGAGGACAGACAGCAGAGAGCAATTTATTATCTGAAAAACTATGATCCGAACAATCCTCTTGAAGCTCCGCAAATAGAAAAAGCAAAAGCAATTCTTGACAGCTACAACATTGATTACAGTCAGCTCCTTGCAAGTCAGCCGGAAGTCGAAATGGTCACTCCCGAACAGGTAGAAGAAATGAACGCTTCTATTCCTGACGATGCGGAAATACCTGATATTAACGCTCCGGCTGTACCGATTGAGCAGGAAGAAACGGTTTATTCCGAAAGTGCCGTTGTTGCAGAATTCAGGAATAAAACAACGGAGAGCTTTCACCTTATCGGTGACAAGACTGAATTTGATATAGAGCTTGAAGTTGAGGAACTCTTACGGCAGGAAATGATTGACAATGAGATTGCCGGAGATATTGAAGCAGTTGTTCTTTACGGCTCCCGTTCTCGTGGTCTTGAAACAAGTGAAGATACGGATATTGATATTGTCGTTCAGATAAATAATGCCGCACTGAAAGAGGACGCACTTTTCAATCTTTTCAGCGATATGGATATTGAAATTGACGGTATTCCCGTTGATGTCAATCCTATCCGTCCCGAAGAAACAGGAACACTTGACGAATACTTACCCAAAGCCGAAGCCTATCTTGAACAGAAGCAAGCCGAAAGAGCCGCACAGATATTCTCTTCTTCTGTTGGTAAAACACAAGTGGGACTTGAAGTCCCGGATGACAGCACAGAACAGGTACAGACAATCAATCCCGATGATATAAAAATCGGTGACAGATTTGAGTATAACGGTGATGAATACACAGTCAGGGCTTTGCAGGGCGATCAGCCTGATACCGTCAAGGTATCCTATATGGCAAAGCAAAGTCATAATCTCACGGAATATGAAGTCATTACGAATATAGACAAGTATGTTCTTGCTGAACAGGGTGCTTATCTTGGCAGAGATGAATATGTTATTGACGATCCTGCCATAACCATTGAAAAATACAATTACTCGATTGATTTCAGCAGAATTGCGGAAATACGCTTTACAAGGGAAACAGAAACATATCTCGGCGGTCTGGACAGTGACGGACACGAAAGAAAAGATAATTATGGTGTTTCAGAAGAGGATACATCTTTTTATCTTTCTGACGGTTATCTGATGAAATATGAAAGCGATTACGGAGATTTCTTCCCTGTTACAAAGGAGAGTGCAGCCGAAGATATTGAGGAGCATATCCATAAGGCACTCACCACTCCCGATATGTCCATTCGCATTACGGACAGAGAGGGAAATATTTCATATCTTGACCGTGAGAGCTTTACGATCACCGATGAAGCCGAAATGTCCCTTGAAACTCCTGACGAAAATGAAGCACTTATTGAAGAAGCCAAAAAGCGTATCAGTGACTTTGTTGCGGCAGAGTATGACGGTGATAGTGCGAACTTTTCCGACCTTTCCAATATCGGTATAGCCTATACAACAACTGAGGACGGACTGCACGAAATTCAGGCTTCCGTTGACCTTATCAATACAAGTATCGTTAAAAGGGTTGACGGCGGTGTTATCAGCCTGACAAAGTATGAAACTCTTGCCGATCTCGTTGACGCTCTGAATGATCTTGATTTTGCTGACCTGACATATATCTCTGATGAGCAGTTACAACAAATCAATGAAAGAGGAAATTCTGACGATGATTTGAAAATTACATCTGTTGCGGTCAATATTGAGCCGCAAGTCATTGAGGACAGCATATCCGTTGAAATAGGTTTATCTGAAAGTCCTATCATTGACGATTTGAATGAGCGTATAGCAAACAGCACAGAGCCGTTGACTTTTGCGGCAGTCAATGCTGCTTTTGAATATCTTGACCAAAAACAGCACCTTGAAAGACTTGATCCGCTTCTCCAAGCAGGATGGTATAAAAAGACAGATTTTACAATTACGGCGGCGATTGACGGAGAAGAATACAGTTATAGCGGACGGTTTGACATTGGTGACGGCAAAGGTCAGGGCGGCGGCAGTCTGATAGATCATATCGGTGCTTATATTGACTACTCACTTTCTCCGACAAATCCTTTTCATCTTTCTGATGAGGAACTTGCCGAAAAGCAGAAAGTCAGGGATATTATTATTCCTTTCCTGCGTGAACACGAAGAACTTACTCAGGCAGATCAGTTTTTTGTAAACCGTCTGAAACATATCTATCCGACACGGGTATCAGAAGAACAGTATCAATCCCTTGTCGGAAAGACCGTTGATTATAACGGCAGGCAGTATGTTGTTGACAGAGTTGACATTGGCAGAAATAAAGCACATATCCGTGACGATAACACAGGGTGGTATCCTCTGTTTCAGGATGTGGAACTGCGTGATATTGTTGGACAGAATATCGACTTGATACTTAATGAAAAGGAGCAGTTTTTCAGGGACTGCGACTTGCCTGCTCTCCTTGCGAAAAGCTCTCTTGCTTGGGATGAGATAGAAAGTCTTGGCTATATTTTCTATGAGCAAGGATACATTGATAGAGTAAGACCTACTGATGCTGCACATTACGGCAACGGATTTTTTGCTCAGACAGAAGCCTTTGAGCTTGCAAGAAGGTATCAGGGCGGCGAAGATGTTTCAAGAGAACTTGCGGAAAGACTTTTCCTGCATAAGAACAAAAATGCACCCTTGACAAGTATTCCTTTTGAGGACAGCTATGTTGAAGATCTCGAATTGGATATACGACAAACAGATACAGGCTTAATTGTCGGCTACGGTGCATACAGCCGTGAAGTTACCTTTGAGGAAATAGGACGGGCTTATCTGAATTATTTTGCCGTTGAAAATGAAGCTATCCGCAAAGAAGCCGAAAGAGAAGAAACGGAAATATCCGCAAGAAAAACTCTCAAAAAATTGGGATATGAGTTTGATATTAACGGAGATAAATTCTTTTTCACTGAAACAGGTGTAGAAAGAATGTACTATGTGCTTGACGGCACAGAAAGCGGTCATTTTGTCGTTAGCAATGTCAGTTATGAGGATATTCTGAGAGCCGATGATGATGTCAAAAGCATAAATGATCGGGCAGAAAACACCAGACAGTTTTTTGCAAAGCTCACGGAGTATTCCGCTCAGACAACGGTTGATGTTTCAAGCCCGAATTTTAGTGAGTATGTAGAGCGTTTTAACAGCCCGCACGATGCGGCAGGTACAAGTTGGTTTACGCTGATTGACCTACACGGAGAAGCAAGACGGCGATTAGAAAATGCTCAAAATAATATCTCCGAAACTACACAGCCTGAGATGTCTGACGGAACATTCAAAATCTATCAGCTTAAAAGCGGAGAAGAATACCACTTTAAGCGTTTTGAAGGTCTTTCAGGACAGCCTGAGCCTGTTTCTATCAGCGATTACGACCTTGTATATGAGGGCAGTCTTGCCGATATTGAAAGCAGAGAAGATTTAAGCGAAAAGTTAGAAGCTATCTATACAAAATTCAATATTGCTCGTCCCGAAGATTTCAAAGGTCATTCTTTATCTGTTAGTGATGTAGTTGTTATCGAACAGGACGGACAGCAGCAGGCACATTTTGTTGACAGTGTAGGTTTTCAGGATGTGCCTGATTTCTTTACAGAAAGAACGCAAAAAGCAGAGCATACACCTGAACAGCCCGAAGAAGTCAAGCTCAAATCTATCGTTATTGATTTAAGACCGAAATCCGTTATTGAAGCGGAACGGGCAGACCGACAGGAAAGAGAAAGCATTTCCGAAGAAGCTCAAAACTACCAAATCACCGACTTATCACTCGGACAGCGTAAAACTGCTGTGAAGTTTGAGGACAACCTTGCCGCAATACGCACTCTGAAACAGCTTGAAGCCGAAGATCGTGACGCTACTCCCGAAGAACAAGAGATACTCTCCAAATACACAGGCTGGGGTGGTATGGCAAAGGTCTTTGAGCCTGACAACAGGCATTATCAGGAAGTCAGAGAACTGCTGACTGATGATGAATTTGAAGCCGCAAGAAAATCCACAATGACAGCCTTTTATACCTCTCCTGTCATCATCAAGGAGATGTACGCTAAACTTGCGGATATGGGTATGAACGGCGGCAGACTGCTTGAGCCATCCTGTGGTATCGGTAACTTTATCGGTATGATACCCGGCAACAGTACGAAGGTTACAGGAATTGAGCTTGACAGCTTGACGGGACGAATAGCACAAAAGCTCTATCCGCAAGCACAAATACAGGTTTGCGGTTTTGAAAACAGCAAGCTGAAAGAAAACTCCTTTGATATTGCGGTGGGCAATGTTCCTTTCGGTGATATTCATTTGTACGATAAAAAGTACAATCCGCATAATCTTCTGATACACGACTACTTCTTCTCAAAATCGCTCGATATGGTTAAACCGGGCGGTGTGGTCGCTTTCATCACTTCAAAGGGTACACTTGATAAGTTAGATCCGACAGCTCGCCGTCTGCTTGCTGAAAAAGCGGAATTTTTAGGTGCTGTCAGACTTCCGAACAATGCTTTCAAAGCCAATGCCGGAACAGAAGTCACTTCCGATATTATTTTCCTGCAAAAAAGAGCAGAGCCTGTTGTCATTGAGCCTGACAAAGAGCCGTTATGGATAAGAACAACAACGGACAGTAACGGCATTGAAATGAACGCTTATTTTGCAACGCACCCTGAACAGATTTGCGGCACAATGACAATGGTTTCCGGTCCGTTTGGAATGGAAAGCACCTGTGAGCCGAACAGAGATATAAAGCTGTCTGAACAGTTAAAGGCGGCATTATCAAATATTCAGGGCAGAATAGAAACACAGACTATCGCTCAAAATGAGGAAGTGGGACTTGAAGTCCCAGTTGTTGCCGCACCTGAAAGCCTGCGAAATTGCAGTTATTTTCTTTCTGACGGTAAACCGTTCTTTTATGAAAGCGGAGAAAGCACTCCTATTGAGTTTCCGAAATCAAAAGCAAAGAAAAGCCTTGCTATACTGACTGATATGGTCGCTATCCGTGATACCGTTCGTCAGCTTTTGGAAATGCAGCTTGATGAAAAAGTAAGTGATGATGAGATAAAAGCTGTTCAGGCAACCTTGTCTGCAATGTATGATAAATTCGCTGAAAAGTACGGCAGAATAAACGACAAGGCAAATGCTGATGTAATGAAAGGCGATGCTTCTCTCCCCTTGCTCAAATCTTTGGAGCGATTTGACGAAAAAGGACAGTATATCGGCAAGGCAGATATTTTCTCAAAGCGTACCATTAAGGCTGAACATATCGTCACAGAGGTTTCTACATCCGTTGATGCCCTTGCCGTTTCTCTTTCCTCAGAACAGACCAAAGGTAAAGTTGACCTCGATTATATGTCACAGCTCACAGGTTTTGACAAGGACAAAATAATATCAGATTTGCAGGGAGTAATATTCAAATTACCCGATACAGATACCTATGTTCCTGCCGATGAATATTTGTCGGGAAATATCCGTCAGAAATTGGAAACGGCACAACAGGCTTTTAATGCAGGAGATACCTCTCTTGCGGTAAATATCACGGCACTGCAAAAGGCAATGCCTGAAAAACTTGAAGCAAGCAGCATTGATGTCAGGCTCGGCTCAACTTGGATAAAACCTGAGTACATCAGGGACTTTGTGTATCAGCTCGTTGGCACTCCTTCTTGGCAC
>JBGUWM010000016.1:0-2958 GCA_045221175.1 Acutalibacteraceae bacterium
TTAAACAAGGAGCAAAGCTCCAACAAGCTCGCTTGATTGGAGCGAGCGACGCCGTCAACAGACGTCGGGAGCTTTAGCTCCTGCGGACGTATGGTACCCGCCGCCTTAGATGCGGGGGACATTGACGTTTGTTATATAATCCTGAAAGTGATGATGATTGGTACAACATAAACCACCATCACACAGCATACAGACATAAAACCTGTCAGTATTTCCAAAGCAGCCGATACCTTTTTCGGAAGATGTATTCTTCTTTGGAATCTGATATACAAAACCAATAATATAATGCCGATAACAGTAATGATGATTCCGGCAACAAAGCCTTTCGGAATAAGATATATCTCTATGCTGTTTTCCCCGGCAGGCAGTTCAAAAGCTGTCAGATCGGACAACACCTTTTTAACAGGAACTTTATTGCCGTTTACCTTTACTGTAAGACCGTTGTTATATGGTATCGAAAGCAGACAGGTTTTAGTGGAGTCTGTGCGAACATTCCCAATAATTTTACTCCCATTATAACGGAGATTGGCGCAGCTTGCATGATCAATAGCTTCTGACAGAAGATCAAGATCAAGTCCGAATACACCAAAACTGTAACAGCTTATCTTTTTGTTAGCTGTAATCTCTACGGTTATTTTTTCATTTTCGTATTCGCCCAATTTCAGAAGACCGTTTGCATCTGCTTCGGGATATTTGCGTTTTATCGTTCTGCCGTTTACCTTGACGGATAAGCCCTCAAAATAATCCTCCGAAAGCTCATTGGAGAACCTGTCATAACAGTCAGCATAAAGGCTTTGCCTGCCCGACACATTAACAGCATATTTCACTGTAGCCGAGCCTGAAAGCTGATACTTGTTATTTGAATACGAAATACCTGAGCTTTTCTTCTTGTCATAGCCATACTTCGTGATAAGCTTCTTATCCGTATCAAATATGTTCTCAAAAAGATATTGCTGTATATCAGCTCGTGTCATTTTTTCGGGAATATCGGCATCGCCTGAATAATCATTGCTGCACAGAATTCCTAACCCCAGATATGGAGATACTCTGTTGACAGAATACTTGCCGTTTGTATAAACGGTTTCATTTGTTAATTTACTCTCCGTGAGGTTATATTTTATGCAGTAAAGGGCATTCGTCAGTTCGGTTCCTCCGGTACTGCCCGTTTTCATCCATACAGTGCTGTAACCAAACAGGCGCTGCATGACCATAAAGTCATGGTCGGTAAGAGAGGTGTAATGACTGACAGAAGGATAGCCCAATGCGCCTGTTATATTATAATCTGCCGCCTTCAATTCGGCTTTTACCCTATAAAAATCATCATCCCGTATCCTATCGCTCATGTCTGAAAGAGAGGTAAAATCTGTTGTCCTTTTTGGATTATTCACGGCAGGACTGACCATATAGAGCCGGATACTGTTCATTCCCTCTACACAGCACAGGGTCACAAGCATAATTGCAAAAACCTGTTTCATAACAAGTTTTTTTCGGTAAAGCATCAGAATTATCAGATAACAAACCAATCCAAGCACAAACAGCCTTGCCAGACCGTCAAGGGATTCCTTCTTGCCCCACAAACCGGCGGTATATTTTGTCAGCGTTTCATAATCTTCGTCTATCAGCTTTTTGGAAATGAAATAGTACCCATAGATGAGAGCGAAAGAGAGAGGTATCAGTATGTACTGTATTCTTAACTTGATTTCAGACTTTTCTTTGCCTTTATCTGACAAAAAATCCGCACAGCAGATCAGACCTATAAATATGGTGATAAAGCCGTATCGTGCCGGAAAGGACATATAGCTTCCCGTGTGCCATATTACATTGACAGGCTCAATAAAAAACGGTATCAGTGTCATCAGAAACAGTAACAGGCTTCTTCTCTGGTCTTTTGTTTTCTTCTCTCTGCTTAATAACCTCATCAGCAGCACAACAAAAATGAAGCCTGTGCAGAACAATAGAGGCAGTACAGTTTCGTAATGTGACAAAAACTTTGAGTTGTTTATTTCGTCAAAAGCAGAGCTGATCCTGCCGGATGACATGACTTGCAGCAGACTGGGCATCCATATTATGGCAGTTACCATAGCGGCAAGAACAGAACCAGACAGAAATTTAACACAGACCTCACGGCGATATTCCGACTGCCGCTCACCGACAAAATAAACTGTCATATACAGCAGAATAAAAACAACGACCATGCAGCAAATATAGAAGTTCATAATCGTTATAGCCGATAACGAAATGATGAATAAGATGCTTTTCCGTTCCTTTGTCAGCTTTTCCAGTCCGATCATAAGAACAGGAAACAGATACATCACATCAAGCCACATCATATTCTGATAGAACAGCATACCATATCCGCAAAAAGCATACATCAGGCTGAGTGAAACTGTGATCGCTCCACTGGTCGATTTCTTACGGCACCTGAAATAAATCGCCGCCGTGAAGGAACAAAGTGTCAACTTGAGGATGACCATGATATTGACAAAAAATATCATTTCTTCCTTTGGTACAAAAACAGACAGCAAAGAAAACGGATTTGAGAGGAAAAAGCAGAATACACCCCAGAAACTCATGCCGCCGGCGTTTTGCATACTGAAAAGGATATTATCCTTCCCGCTCAGCATATCCTTAAAGTCCATCAGCAGGGGGATAACCTGCTGATTCATATCACACCAGGCAATACTGCCTTTTCCGAAGGGATACATATCAAAGCTTTTGAACACAAACAGCATTACCGCCAAGGTCAGCAACGGCGGCAAAAACAATGCATAGTATTTTTTGAAAGGTCTTGCAAGATTTTTCATTCAAGTATTACCCCCTGTTCGTTGTACTCAATATCATTTGGATCAATCCGGTTGCTTTCGGATTCTTCTTTTAACTCGGAGCAAAGCCCGATGTAAGCTCGCTTAACATCGGCTGCGACGAGGCAACCTCACCGCAGGAGCTTTAGCTCCTCGG
>JBGUWM010000017.1:0-2431 GCA_045221175.1 Acutalibacteraceae bacterium
AAACAACGTTTTCGGGGGTGTCGGGGGGCTTTTACGCAAAAGCCCAAAAAAAGATGAAAGAAAAGAAAGTATTGAATGCAAACAGAAGGTGAGATTAACACGGAATGCGTCATCAACGTTTTCGGGGGTGTCGGGGGGCTTTTACGCAAAAGCCCCCCTGACTCGCTGCCCGCAGGCAGCGAAACACTCCAACGACAGGCGCACGGCAAGGGGGTGAATCAAAAAACAGTCCGGGTGACTGTTTTTTGAGAGGGGACGCCCTCGTTCGGTGTCGCATTCTGTGCGTATCTTACAGCTTGTCTTTTTTGATGACAACAGGATCAAATGATTCCTTCAGCGCTACAATCAAACCATCCTTTCAGTCTTGACATCATATTCAAAATAAAATATAATATAAGTTATCTGAAAAATACGATAATAAAGGTGGTTTTATATATGCCTAATCAGGAAATCCGTCTTACAGCAGAAGGCTATCAGAAAACAGTGGAAGAGCTGGAATATCTGAAAACCGTTAAACGAGGCGAAATTGCAGAGAAAATTGAAATTGCCCGCTCCTTTGGCGACCTCTCGGAAAACAGTGAATATGATGAAGCTAAAAACGAACAGGCTATTATGGAAAGCCGTATCGCCGAGCTGGACGCTATTCTGAAGCGTGCCATTATCATTGATCCTACCGAACAAAGCACCGAGCACGTTCATCTGGGCTCTAAAGTCAAGGTACACGACTGCGAATTTGACGAAGACGTCGTTTATCAGATCATCGGCTCCAAAGAGGCTGATCCCTTCAACGGCAAGCTCTCTGACGAAAGCCCGGTAGGCGCTGCTTTGCTGGGTCATCAGGTGGGCGAAATGGTTCACGTAGAAACCCCCGAGGGTAACAATCAGTTCATTATTCTCGAAATCACACAGTAACATACGGATCAGCCGTTATGTTCGGAAAGGAAGAAAAAAGGTATGGCAGAACAGACAGAAAACAAGAACAATGCTAAGCCTGTGCAGAATCCGAATAATCTGCTGCAGGTACGCAGAGATAAACTGAAGGAATTGCAGGAAATGGGCAGGGACCCGTTTCAGATTATGAAATATGACGTGACGCACCACAGCGCAGATATCAAGGATAATTTTGACGCTCTGGAAGGCACCGTCGTATCGGTAGCGGGTCGTATGATGTCCAAGCGTGTGATGGGTAAGGCTTCCTTCTGCCATGTGCAGGACCTTTGCGGCTCTATTCAGTGCTATGTGGCAAGGGACAGTATCGGTGAAGAAGAATATAAGCTTTTCAAAAAAATGGACATCGGTGACATCGTCGGTCTGAAGGGCGAGGTCTTCAAAACCCAAAAAGGCGAAATCTCTATTCACGCAAGTGAAATTACCCTGCTCTCCAAAAGCCTGCAGATCCTTCCTGAAAAATATCACGGTCTGACCAATACGGACACCCGTTACCGTCAGCGCTACGTTGACCTGATTATGAACGAAGAGGTAAAGGATACCTTTATCAAACGCTCTAAAATTATCAGCACGATCCGCCGCTATCTGGACAATCAGGGCTTTATGGAAGTTGAAACCCCTATGCTGGTTTCAAACGCAGGCGGCGCTACGGCAAGACCCTTTGAAACACATTTTAACGCTCTTGACGAGGATCTTCGCCTGAGAATCTCTCTGGAGCTTTATCTGAAAAGACTGATCGTCGGCGGTCTGGAACGGGTGTATGAAATCGGCAGAGTCTTCCGCAACGAAGGCCTTGACACCCGCCATAATCCCGAATTCACCCTCATGGAGCTGTATCAGGCTTATACAGACTATCACGGCATGATGGATCTTACCGAAAATCTCTATCGCTTTGTCGCACAAGAGGTGCTGGGTACCACCACAATCGTCTATAACGGCATTGAAATGGATCTCGGCAAGCCCTTTGAGCGCATTACGATGGTAGACGCTGTCAAAAAATATACCGGCGTTGATTTTCATGCGATCCATTCTCTGGAAGAGGCACGCAAGGTCGCCGATGAAAAAGGCGTCGCTTATGAGCCTCATCACAAAAAAGGCGATATCCTGAATCTCTTCTTCGAGGAATTTGTTGAAGAACACCTGATTCAGCCCACCTTCCTGATGGATCACCCTGTTGAGATTTCTCCTCTGACTAAGAGGAAGCCCGAGAACCCGGATTACGTTGAGCGTTTCGAGTTCTTTATGAACGGCTGGGAAATGGCTAATGCCTACAGCGAGCTGAACGATCCTATTGATCAGCGTGAACGCTTTAAGGCGCAGGAAGAACTGCTGGCTTTGGGCGATGAGGAAGCCAACCGCACTGACGAAGATTTCCTCAACGCTCTTGAAATCGGTATGCCCCCCACAGGCGGCATCGGCTTCGGTATCGACCGTATGTGTATGCTGCTGACAAACTCTCCTGCCATTCGTGACGTGCTGCTCT
>JBGUWM010000018.1:0-6347 GCA_045221175.1 Acutalibacteraceae bacterium
TGATCTTAGCTGACAGACCTTGTCTGTCGGCTTAATAAGCATACCGCAAAAACGGAAAACCTAAGTTTTCCACAACCATTTTCGCAAAACCGGCTTATCACTTAATTGTTTGTTGAATTATGCGGTGTTGCCTCAAAAATTGCAAGGAAACGATATAGACGAAGCTTTACTGTTTTGGTATCACCTAATCGGCTATATCTAAAATAGAGTCGAAACCGGTTTGCTCCAATATTTCTCTGACTACGGGACTGATACCGGTAAGCTTCACACCTTCATTACATTCCTTTTTCATAATGAGCAGAACGCGCAGACCTGCCGATGAAATATAACTAAGCTCATGACAGTCTATCACAGCGGAGCTAAGCTTATGCTCTGCTTTGACCCGCTCAAACATCTCAAGCATATTGGGAGCGGTCAAAGTATCGACTCTGCCTTTCAGGCATAGGTTCAATGTGCCGTTTACCACAGAAGCTCTCATATCAAAGCTCTTGGATTTCAAATCAGCTGTGTCAACTGCTGCGGCAGAATCATTCACTGTGATTTTCCAGAAGGCGCATTTTTGCATATTCTGCTTGATCGTCTGAGCCTGATCAGGTGTGACATTGCTAAGACTTTTCAGCTCGGGCATATGATCCGCGATAATAATGCGCTCCGCTTTCAACCCGTGACTTGCTAAAAACATCATCGCGTTTTTCATATTCTGAGCCGTGTCGCCTCGGGCACTGACGTTAAGCGCATTCTTTCCTACGCTAACATCCGATTTGTCCTGCACTCTGCTTAAACTTTGCATTAAGATTTCCTTGAATCTATCTCCCGCGATCGGCTGCAGAGTCAACAGGTACTGCAAAGAGGCTTCGGGATCGGAAGTCAGCTAGTAACCGCCGTGTTCCTTAAGTAGCATACGGATATTATCGCACAGGGCGCCTGCTTCGGAATCGGAAAAATACATCAACAATCCTTCGGTCGTGATACAAAGAGGCCCCTCGGCGTCTTTAAGCGCTTTTTTAAGTGATTCTCCGTTAGTTGCGTCCACGCCGCAAAAATGCACAGCGGAACGCTTATCTTCATCGATCAGGGATAGGATAGCAGGCTCAGCCTCTGCGATCGCGGCAGGAAGATCCAAGCCATAATATGTGATGCCATTTTGTGATAACGTTTTTGCTCGCGGCGTATATCCGCAGGGCAGATCCACGAATGCTTGATAACCTAAATGCTGAGCGATCGTGACAGAAGTACGATAGCGTGTTTCAAGCATAATATTGTTTAGAGCCATCAGTTCGGGAGAAGTTTTTGAAGTTGCGCTGTTCTGCGTTTCTTCAAAAGTCAGGTTAAGCTTTTCGACAATTTCAGCCGCGTCTTTATCTCCCATTGACGCAAGCTGGAAGACCGTCATTTTTGCGGTGTTGAAAACAGGGTTTACTTGCTCCAGTAAATTTAAATTCATAATTAGTTTCCCTTCTGTTTATAATGAAGTCATTGAGTGATCTTCTCTCTTGAAAATATTGTACTCAAACCGGAAAGAGTAGTCAAGTTAATTTCCTTTATTGCAATCAATAGAAAACGAAAATCAAATAAATACCTTCAAGGTTTGACGAAGAATCTTCAAAAGTTTATCATAAATATATCACAACAAACAGAGGTGTTAAAAATGGAAGAAATCAGAGTAGATATGCGTGAAATGAACGAAAAGGATATGGCGCTTTACGCCAAGCACGAGGAGCTGCTTTTTAAGCTAAACCAAACCATGCCGCGCACAGCGGAATATATGGATATTTTGCGTGAGCTGTTTGACGGCAGGATAGGCGAGGATTCCTTTGTCCGCGCACCGCTTGCGGGAGCAGCGCTCGATAAAGTCACCATCGGAAACAGGGCGTTTATCAACAACAATCTGCTTGCGATGGCTCGCGGAGGTATCACCATTGAGGACGACGTGCAGATAGCGGCAAACGTCCAGCTTCTGACAAATAACCACGACCCGTATGAAAGGCAGATCCTCATCTGTAAGCCTATTCTTATCAAGAAAGGTGCGTGGATCGGCGCAGGCGCGACTATCACACCCGGCGTGACCATCGGAAAATATGCCATCGTAGGGGCATCAGCCGTTGTCACGCATGACGTAGGCGACTATGAGGTGGTTGTCGGCAACCCTGCAAGAGTGATAAAAACGCTCGATGCGGAAAGATTTGATGAAATAAATTCCCGTTAATAAACCAACAGCTTCCGCAGAGAGTTTGCGGAAGCTGTTTTGTTTAACAAATTGTAAAGTATTCGGGCGGAACGTATCTTGCCTGCCACACTCCGTTTGAGGAGCGGTACAGCTCGTTGCCGTCGTTCTTGAAATCCCTTGCGCGGATCTTTAGTATCACGGGCTTGCCGTGTCTTCTGCCGACCTTGACGGCGGTTTCGTAATCGGGGGAGATATGCACGAACTGCCGCGTCATCGGCTTTAAGCCCTCTTTTAGGATAGTATCTAAAAACCGTTCGGCTGTGCCGTGATATAAAAACTCAGGCGGTTCGGGAGATTCCATTTCGATAACTACGCCGGGGATAGAGTGACCTTGGTTCGCGCGGATCTTTGTACCGCTTTCATCAAAGGAATAACGCCCCTTTTCGTCCTGAGCAACGATCAACTCCAACGTTTTGCGGTCAAAATCGGGATATCTCTCTTTGAGGGCTTTGATGATAACATCAACATCCGCCCAACCGCCGTTGAGGTCGATATAACGCGGCGTTTGACAATGCCGCAGCATCCACGACAGCTTAACGCTGATTCGTTTCAGGTTCATTTTGTTTTTCCCCTTTCTATGATCTCCGCGATTTTTACGGCAATTTTAAAATTATCAAGGCAGTGATTTGCCTCCTCCAAGCCTTCGAGAACGTATTCTTCTCCGTCAAGCACGTCGCCGGTCATCATGAAGCTGTACAGCTCTATCTCGTGAAAATCACAGACTGCCTGAACGCCCGCGAGCTCCATTTCCACCGCGAGGCAGCCGTCATTTTTCCTTTTCTCAACAGCAGTTTTTGTTTCACGGTATGGCGCGTCCGTTGTCCAGATACGACCTTTGATAAACGGAAGGCGCAGCTCTTCAAATATCCGCGCAAGCCTTTCGCTGTTTTTGATTTCCATATAATCGGCAGGCGGCGCGTAGTGATAGGACATACCCTCGTCGCGGTACGCCTGCGTGGGGATGATATATTTTCCGTTGGTCGCTTCGCTGTCCAATGCGCCGCATGAGCCGAAGATAATTAGATTTTTGACGCCCGTCTGCCATTGCATTTCGATGATATCTATCCCGGCAAGGCAGGCGCCGATCGACGATAAATAAAATACGATTTCCTTACCGTTGATCTCAATGGCATATATCGGTTTGCGGCCGTTTGCCGAACAAATATGCGCGACCTCGCGGTGAGGATATTTGTCGATGACAGCCTGAAAAATCTCGCCCGAAAAAGTTGCGATCGCGGTATCGCAGATGTGCTTCCGCTCGCCTAAAGAAGCGCCCGGCGAAAACAGCGCTTCTCTTTCCTCACTGTAGGATTCGGTTATCATAATCATACCTCCTGATTTGTTTTTGTTGAATTATCGTTGCAGGCGGCAAGCAATTCATCAAGCGTCCTCGGTGCAAAATCCATATAGTCCATCATACATCCGATGTTGATGATGCGCGCCGGAATATCCATTTGCCGCAGCTCTTGCTGCCACTTCTCAACGAGCTCCCATTCTCTTGTGTTGTGAACGTGACCGTACAGCATCACCGCGCCGTCGTGCTGATGATCGTAGAACATCATCGGGTAATGGCTCAGCACGACCAAATGCTCACCGTCCTTGATTTCTTCATACTCACTGACGGATTCCCACAGCTTTAGCAGCTTACCGTTGTTGCGGTCGTGATTGCCGCGGATAAGGCGCTTGTGACCGTTTAGGCGCTTCATTATTTCAATGCTTCTTTCCTCGCCCTTAAAAAATGCGTCGCCGAGGACATACACGGTGTCATCATCACACACGCGCTCGTTCCACCTACGGATGATCTCCTCATCCATATGCCCAGTGTCGGCAAAAGGCCGCTTATCATATTTGAGTATATTCTTATGCCCAAAGTGCATATCGGCTATGTAGAATATCCGGCGTTGGAGCATCATTCATATCTCCTTAATCTTTTATCGCCAAACGGTATATCGCTTCAACATCTTTTGCGTTAAGCGGACGGATCCTTGACAAGCGAAGTGTGTCATTTGCTGTCGCGTCAAGCGCAAGCTGCGGCAAAATATCCTCGGTGACATCAACATCCAGATCCGCAAGACAAACAGGCATTCCGATGGAACGGAAAAACGCGACGGTTTTTTCAATGCCTTTCTTCGCGGCGGCTTCGTCGTCCTCATCGCATGCATTCCAAACACGTCTGCCGAACTGCGCAAAGCGCGGCAACGCTTCACGGTACAGTGTGGAAGCCCACGCGCCCCAAACGCAAGCGAGGGACGCTCCGTGAGTTACGCCAAAGCGCGCGGAAAGCGGATGACCGAGCTTGTGAACGGAGAAGTCTTTTCCTCTGCCGCACTCGGTCAGATTGTTGTGCGACAGGCTCGAAGCCCAAAACACCTCTGCCATAGCGTCATAATCGGATGGGTCTTGCACGACAACAGCTCCGTTTTTGATAACGGTGCGCAGCAAGCCCTCGGCGATCTCGTCGGTGAGGTCGCACTTTATACCGGGAATAAAATATCGTTCCATTGTGTGCATCATAATATCCGTGATTCCCGCCGCCAGCTGATAAGCCGGAAGTGTTGCGCCCCATTCGGGGTTTATCACCGCAAAGCGGCAGAGGCTGAATTCCGTGCCGATCCCCGCTTTTTTGCCAAGCTCCGTATTGGTAAGCACGGCGGAGTCGCTCATCTCACTGCCTGCGGCAGGCATGGTAAGCACTGCTCCTACCGGCAGGGACTTGGTGAGCGGAACCTTTTTTGTCCATATATCCCACAGCTTATGTCCTGGATTTGCCGCGCCGTGCGCGATACCCTTAGCGGTGTCTATCGCGCTTCCGCCGCCAACGCCGATAATGATGTCAGCGCGGAAGTCAAGCGCCTTTTGAACGCCTTCCTCCGCGTGGCTGAGCGTAGGGTTCGGCTGTGCACCGCCGAATTCCTCACATTCTATGCCCGCGTCTTTGAGCGACTGCATAACGCGTGCCAGTAATCCGCTCTTGACAACGCTGCCCTTGCCGTAAACGATCAGCGCTCTTGTGCCATGCTTCGCAGCGAGAGCTCCGGTGTGATTTTCAACGCCTTTTCCGAATACGACCTCTGTGGGTGTGAAAAATCTGAAATTATCCATGTGAACCCAACTCCTTTTTGTGTTTGATTTTTGATTGTTTTGTTAAAGACTATGCCGCCAATAAATATCCGGATATCACTCCGGCAACGGCAGAAAGCAGAATTATGAAAACCGGGTGGAGCTTTTTGAAAACTAAAACGACCGCCGCCACAAAAATACCGAGCGATACATAAAACTGTGCTGTCGTAAAGACCTCCGTTGTCAGCCCGGTAGGGAAAAATACGGTCTGCGAAAGCGAAAGCAACGCTGCCGCTATCAAACCGACCACAGCAGGCTTTAAGCCGGTCATTGCGCCGATTACTAACCTGCTGCTTTTGAATTTTTGATAGAACCTTGCGACTATCATAATAACGATAAACGACGGCAGAACCACGCCCAAGGTCGCGCACAAGCTGCCAAATATACCGCCTGTACGTGTGCCGATAAAGGTTGCGATATTCACCGCGAACGGCCCGGGCGTGCTCTCGCTGACGGCGATAAAATCGATCAGCTCACTTTGACTGAGCCAGCCGTGGGATATCACTTCTTCTCTGATCATCGGCAGCATCGCGTAGCCGCCGCCAAAGGTAAACAGTCCCACCTTGAAAAATGTAAGGAACAACTCAAGATAAATCATCATTTGTTCCTCCTGCGCGCTATAAGCGCCTGAGCTATCCCGGCAGCCGCGCATATCAGTATCACAAAGATAACGTTGACAGGTAAAAACGCGGTCGCGGCAAATGCGCCGAGCATAATGATATAAGCAAAGATCCCTTTAGGGCTTTGCCTGTACATAGACCACAGAGCCTTTACGATCAAAGCCAAAACGCCTGCGCGCATGCCGTCGAACGCGTACTGGATCCAACGGATGCTTTGAAACTCAGCAAGAATAAAGGAAATTGCGGTAATAATCACAAAGGACGGCAGCGCCACGCCAATCGTTGCCGCAAACGCGCCCCAAAATCCACTGACGCGATAGCCGATAAAGGTCGCCGCGTTGATAGCGATAGGACCGGGTGTTGATTCCGCGATAGCGATG
>JBGUWM010000019.1:0-1974 GCA_045221175.1 Acutalibacteraceae bacterium
AAATCTTACAGAAGTACGCCGCCGAAAACGGCTTCAAGAACACACGTCTGTTCATAGACGACGGCTTCTCAGGCACGAACTTTGACCACCCCGACTTTAACGAGATTATGAAGCTCGGTGAAGAAGGTAAAATCGGAACGCTGATCGTCAAAGACCATTCCCGTCTCGGACGTAACCGCTTGGTAGTCGGATCCTTGATGGAAGAAGAATTTGAACGTATGGGCATTCGATACATCGCCGTTATGGATAACATCGACACCGAAAACGGAATCAGCGACCTTGTACCTATGCAGGATTGGTTTAACGAGTGGCACGCAAAGAATACCAGCGACAAGGTGCGCAAGGTATTCAAAAGTAAAGGCGAATCGGGCAAGCCGTTGACCTCCAATCCGCTGTATGGATATATGAAAGATCCAAACGACAAGTACAAATGGATAATCGACGAGCCTGCGGCAAAAATCGTTAAACGGATATTTCAAATGTGCCTGTCGGGAATGGGACCGTCGCAGATAGCCAAGAAGCTGACCGCCGAAAAAATACTTACGCCGACAGAATACTGGATCAGCATTGGTAGAAAGAGTAGCAAGCTACCATCTGTTCCGAATCACTGGTGTCCTGCAATGATAGTAAACATCTTGAAGCGTCAGGAATACTGCGGCGACATCGTAAACTTTCGCAGCACAAACAAATCGTTCAAGAATAAGAAGCGAGTTAATCGACCTGAAAGTGATTGGGTGATCTTCGAGAACGTTCATTCTGCCATTATAGACCGTGACTCCTTCGCTCTTGTTCAGAAAATCCGGGAAAGCCGACACCGCCAAACGAGGACGGGCAAGGTCAGTATCTTTTCGGGATTGGTATTCTGTGAGGATTGTGGACAGAAGATGTACTATCAGTCAGGCAAGAAAGAACGGCACGATCCACCACATTTTATGTGTTCAAGCTATTCCAAGAATCCCGACACTTGCACATCCCACTATATCGGTGAGAGAACGCTGACGAAACTTGTTCTTGAAAGTATGCGGCGAGTGTTTCTAAACATTCAGGCTTTTGAGAAAGAATTTGTCCGTAAGCAGCTTGAAAGCTACGACGCTGACAAGAAGAAAGAGCTGGCCGCTAAACGCCGAGAGCTTGAAAAAGCCAAGAAGCGTATAGCCGAGATTGACAAATTGATACAGCATATCTACGAGGATAACGTTAAGGGCAAGCTGAGTGATGAACGCTTTGAAACCTTGAGCAACACCTACGAAGCCGAGCAGAAGGAACTAAAAGAAAAGCTCCCCGAAATGGAGAGCTATCTTGAAGCCGAAACCGATAAGACGGTTAATCTGCAAAAATTTGTTCAAAAGGTTAAGCAAATCACTGAGCCGACCGAGCTGACAGGCGAGCTTGTCCACGAGTTCATCGATAAAATCGTCGTATCAGCCGCTCACTACCTCGACGGCAAGCGTTATCAGATTATCGACATCTACTACAACGGCGTAGGCATCATCAAGCCGCTCAGACCGGAAGATTTGGAAGCCGATTACCAACGCCATATGGCAGAAAAACAACAACAAAAGAAAACAGCATAAAACCTGAATTTTCAAAAATCGGTGGGACACCTTCTTTATGTAGTGTGTCCCCCGGAGCGTTTTTACCCGGCTACGCCGGGCACGGTCGCTTCAAATCCCTTCGGTTTTTGTGCGGTCAATTATCAAAAAACCGCGGGGAGTGATGGGGTCACTCTCCGCGGGGATGATTTATCAGCCGAGAACTCTTACTTTGAGTACGCCTTCGATCGCAGTCAGCTTGTCGGCGTCTACGTCGCCTGTTACGTCTGCCACGGTGTAAGCGTAGTCGCCGCGAGCCTTTGTCGCGCTGGCTGCAACACCGGAAACCTCTGCGAGGATCGCCTTTGAGATATCCTCAACGTTCTTGCTGAGCACGCAAACGCGCTTTGTGCCTGCCGCACGCTCAAGGCTGAGGTTGGGG
>JBGUWM010000020.1:0-15215 GCA_045221175.1 Acutalibacteraceae bacterium
ATACTAATCCTCAATAAAATACTGACAAAAGAGCAAAAGTGTGCTATAATAGTCAAGGGTGATAATTATGGCAAAGAAATATGAAATCAACAAAGAAGGATTGAATGAGCTTCGCAAAGCACGGATAAGAAATAGAGACAAGAGCGTGGAGCGGCGGCTATATGCGCTAATTCTTCACGCAGAAGGAAATACAGGTAAGATGGTATCGGAACTCACAGGGTACAACGAGAAGTATCTCTATGAACTATATCGAAAATACCTCTCTGGTGGGATTGAAGCCATCACAGGCAATCATTATGGCGGCAATCGGAGAAATATGAGCTACGAGGAAGAGGAAATCTTTCTGTCGCAATTCATCAATGAAGCAGATGGAGGTCAAATAACGGATGTAAAAGCTATAAAGGCTGCTTACGATAAGAAGATCGGACACGAAACAGGACATGGTCAGATATACTTTGTATTGCACCGGCATGGATGGTCGAAAAAGTTGCCCAGAAGCAAACATCCTAAGAGTGCGAGCCCTGAGGCGGTTGAGGCCTCAAAAAAATTAACACTCGAATCCGAGAATTGAAGAAAGTTTTCAACAATTCAAAACGGGTACGGTTGATGTTTCAGGATGAGGCCGGCTTTGGACGAATCAATAAGCCCAAACATTGTTGGTGCAGAAAAGGCGTACGGCCTCGGGTTCCATGCCACCATATCCGTCAATACCGTTACGCTTACGGAGCTGTAGACCCCGTATCCGGCAATGGGTATTTCCTCATACTTCCGTACTGTAACACAGTATGTATGAACATCTTCTTGGAACATTTATCTGAGGCACATCCGGACGACTACATTGTTCTTGTGTGCGATGGCGCAGCGTGGCACAAATCAAGCTCTTTACAGTTGTATTCAAATATTGAACTGATGTTCATTCCTCCATACACGCCAGAGATGAATCCGATTGAACAGATTTGGAAAGAACTTCGAGCCAGAGGCTTCCATAATGAAGTATTCCAGACGCTCGAAAAAGTCGTTGACCGCTTATGTGATACCATTCGTAGCCTGACCTGTGAAACTATTCGCAGTATCACAGGTCGCTCTTGGATATTGTCATGTTTTAGTTAAGGAAGAGTATTAAAACAGGGTACTCAAAACGAATACCCTGTTTTTTGCGTATTATACCCTGTTTTATTATGCTTCATTCTTCCTGCGCTTCATTGCAAGGAGGAGCGCTGCTGTAAGGCTTGTCAGCAAAATAGCCGTAGCTGCTGCTGCGGATGTTGAATCGCCTGTTTTGGGTGTATTATAGGGGTCGGGAACAACGATATCCGGAGTGGATTTCTCGGAGTCATCACCGCCGTTGATCGTACAACGAACTGGGATCCATGAAGAATAGACGGTTTCTCCGTTGGGACTTGTGAGCTGAACATGGAATTCGCCGCCGTTGGTAAACATGATATCGCCGTTCGATTCCAGTACAATGCCCTCTGCGGCTGTCTCTTTTGCTGTCCAGATATACTGCGGAGCCGTCACTTCATTTCCGTTTTTGTCTATGAATCTGACTGTCAGCTTGTTGAGCCCTTCAATGTTTTCATCCGGGATGCCGATAAATCCCCTGTAATACCCTGTTACCTCTACGATATATTCACCGACTTCGGTTCTGTATACCGGCTTCGGCGCAATATATTTTTTGCCGTTGAAAGTAACAACTTCACTGCGGAGAATTTGACCATCCGGCTGTTCGGTCTCGACAGTATTTGAACGAATGGATTCCTGATGTCCGCTGCCGGGATGGGTACTGGTAAAGGTCGCTGTGGCAAAGTAGTAATCCTCGTCCCATGTCCATGTGGGTTCGCCGTAGGTGTGAGCTTCGTCAAAAATGTACTTCACGCTTGCTGCTCTGAAATCGGTATTGCTGAAGGTGGTGCCGTGTCCGAGACGGAGTGTGGCATTGACATGATTGAAAATTGCATCTCCTGTCGTAATAACACCCGGATATGCAAAGGTAATGTCCAGCGCATATCCGCCGGTCTTGTTGACCCAGGAGAAAGCATATTCGCCGATTTTGCAGAGTCCGGAGGTGTCGCCGCTTACCTTTGTGACACCGATCTTGTTGAAGGCGCAGGACTTGATCTCGGCGATGTTTTCATTGAGAACCAGTTCAAACTGAGGCTTGCCTCCTTTGATGAATACGTCCAGGTTATCGGTGCCGAGAGTGGTGACTTTCTTGTGCTTGTAGGTCTTGGGAATGACGATCTCTGTAAGATCCTTTGTGGCGCCTGTGTAATACTCAATAGCGTATGTGTCATTTGGCAGGAGCGCGAACCTGAAATAGGAGATCCAGATATCGGTAACTTCCTCACCGACGGACTTATCACTGTTTACTGCATAATACTTGCCCTTGTATCTGTAATGCTCCTTGTAGCCGAGAATATATTCTCCCTCGTCGTCAATATAGGGCTTTGCAGCAGGATAGTAAACAGGAACTTCTTCCTTCTTTTCGGTATAGATGCCGGTGTAGGTTTTTCCGCCGAACTCCACCGTTGCGGTATAGATGATCTTGTCAGTTTCTTCGGTCTTGGTGACCTCTGCATCGACTGTTTGTGTGTCGTCATTGTCAGTACAGTTGAAGATTGCTTTCGCACTTGTGTGGTCCTCAGACCAGCTCCATACGGGTTCGCCGTAGGTATGGACGTGGGGCTTCTCTTCGATGTTGGTGTCAGTGTATGTATTGCCTCCGAAGGTAACTGTCGCTGTATAGATCACATTATCGTCTTCCTCGGTTTTTGTAACCTCCGCATCAACAGCCTCCTGATGATCACATTCCGTGCAGGAGAAGACAGCCTTCGCGCTGCTGTAGTCGTCTGACCAGCTCCATACGGGTTCGCCGTAGGTGTGGTCCTTGACAACGCTGACTGTAAACTTTTTAAGGGTCTCGAGCTTATCGCTTACACCCGGAACCGTGCAGATAGCGATTACCATGACCTCATATTTTGAAACTGACGTCGGGTTGATCAGAACGGTGGTGTTTTCATTTTCTGTCTGGACATAATTCCAATCGGTATAAGCGTACTTTCTGTAATATACTGTATAAACATAGTTTTCTCCGAGACCGCCTTCTGCCGAGCAGTTGACTGTGATGGGATCATTGACAGTGTGGGCGGTAACGGTGGAGGTGTTTACCAGGGGCGCAACTGCGTATATGGTGATGTCCTTGACAATAGTCTCGTTTGTGGAAACATCGGTAGCTTCTACACGCACGTCATACTGTCCTGCCGTTTTGGGAACGAAGCTCATCTGTGATGATCTGCGTGACCTTTTTGCGATGGTCGTCCATTCTTCGGAGGATGAGAGCTTATAATAGACCGAGAACAGTACATCTCCGCTGCTGCACAAGCCGCCCTGAGTGCTGCAGGTAACATATACCGTGCTGCCTGTATTGCGGAGCTTGTGATAAATATCGGATGTGTTCTGGAAGGGATCTCCCACGTAAAGGGCAAATGTTTTTGTATCGGTATAGCGGCTGCCATCGCTGAGAGTGTTTGACGCTTCCACCTTAATGGTATAAATTCCGTTCGTTTCGAGCCGGGGCAGGTCTTTGGGTCTGAACTGAAGGGTGGTGTTCTCGCTGCCCTCCTGTAAGCTGTACCAATAGGAAGTAGACGAAGCCTTGCCTGTTTTATAGCTGACAGTATATAATACCTTGCCTGAGCCGTCCTCGGAGCTGCAGTTGATCGTTACAGTATCATCCGCGCCGATTCTTTCAGCAGAAAGAGCCGAGGTATTGTGCAGGGGCTTTACAGTGTCGGTATAGGTCTTGCCGCCGAACTCAACTCTTGCTGTATAAACGGTTTTTCCGTTCTCTTCGTTCTTGGTGACCTCTGCGTCAAGGGTCTGGGTATCGTCGCCCTCAACACAGGTGAAGGCAGCGGAGGCTTTGCTGAATGACTCTGACCAGTTCCATACAGGCTCACTATAGGTATGGGTATGCGGGACAGTGTAGGTGTCGGTATAAGTTTTGCCTTCAAATTCAACAGATGCCTTATAGGTTATACTGCTGACCTTCGTGACCACGGCGTCAACGGTTTCCTTATGTCCGCATCTTGTATCGGCACAGATGAAGGTCGCCTTTGCGCTGCTGTGGTCGTCAGACCAGGTCCATGTGGGTTCGCCGTAAAGATGGGCATCTTTAAAGTCGTAGGTGACGGTCTTATCGGTGAGGTTGTTATTGGAGAAGGTCGTGGTGTGTCTGAGATGAATGGTAACCTTTTCGTGGTAAAAACAGCCTTCCTCCGTTTCTATCTGTCCGGGATAATCAAGCGTAATATCAAGACTGTATGTCAGATAACCTAAGGAACACATTCCAAGCTTGCAAAGACCTGACGTATTGCCCGTTACTTTAATGACGTAAGCTCCATAGAAAGCCCATTGTCTGATCTCTTTGATATTTTCGTTCAGCACAAGTGTAAACTTTTTCCGCCGACCTGTTGCCTTGCTCATAAACAAGCATGTATTGCCTAACTTTCCCGTACCGATAACAGTTATCCTTTTGCCATTGAAGGTTTTGGGGAGGACAAGCTCATCGTTTTCCAGTTTATCATACGAGCCGGTATAGTAACTGATCTGATAAGTACCATCGTCAAGAGGCAGGAACTCAAAGCAGGATACGGTGACATCGCTCAGCTCCTTACCCATGGTGCCGTCTTCGTTGACAGCATAGTATTTGCCTTTGTTGGAAAAGTACGCCACATTACCGAGATGATAATCGCCGTCGCTGTCGATATAGGGCTCCTTGGCTTCCACAAATGTGGGTGATTCAACATAAAATGTATCGGTGGTTTCTTTGTGGCCGGCCTCATCGGAGATGACCGTGCGGAACTCATAGGTGTAGCCGCTTCCCAACGGAATGACGGAGGAAGGAGCATAGGAGGTCGTCCACGCATCGTCACTGTCTTGTCTGTACTGCACCTTTACGGTTTGACGGCCTGTAGCACCGGTGGCTTTTGCGTTGACTATGACAGAATTGATTTTTGAGTCATAGGAAAATGTTGAAACATTATGAAAGGTATCTTGTTCAAAATAGAATATTTTGAGAGGCTTTGTTTTGATGGTGTCGGGCGCATAGGATCTGTAATAATGATTATAGGCAATAGCCTGATAGGCAAGGGAATCATGCACTTTTCTGTGATTCAGTGTATAGAGAAGCACATCCTTGGGAGTGAGACTCTCATTGTTATAGACAAAGCCTGTATAGCCCTGGTACTGATCCTTGTTATACTCTCCCCATTTGTTGCTTGAATTTGTCTTTTCCCACTGCTTGACCTTTGCATTGGTCACCAGCATATTGGTGTTGCTGTCGGTTACTCCAAGGTCAAAACCCCTGTCGCTGAGAAAATCCCATACGCTTTTGGTGCTCTGATAGTTTTCGGATACATAGGTTCCCATTTCGCCCAGCTTTGCAGAGGAAATAAACTGGATACCGTCAAGGGCATTCTGGTATCTGTAGATACCGTTGTTGTAGATCTCATGAGCACGGGTATTATTGCTGCCGCCTGATGTGATGACTTTGATTTCGTTGACATCAGACTCCCGTCCTGTCTCCTTGCTGCCGAGAACGGGCTTGACAGCCATCTTCGTAGTACCCTTGTTGAGATAGGTGAAGCGGTTGTTTTCCGCATTGTACATGAAGTTGGAGTACTGGGAGATCAAGCTTTTTTCATCGTGGAAATTGAACATCATCAGCGCTTCAGTGCCGATCTCATCCTCGATAACGCTCTCGCTGTTTGATTTGAGCTTTTTATATTCCTCGGAGACCTTAGCGGAAAGTGCAGCCTCGTCTTCCGGGGTAAATCTTGAGACCTTCAATGATGCCTCCATACACTCCATCAGAACGGAATAAGCATAGAGATATTCATAGACAACGCTGTCTATATAGGGGACTGCCTTGTCATAGATCTCGCCTGAGAACAGGCTTTTTCTTGCGTAGTAGTCATATACCTTCTGATAAATGCTCTTGCCGTCCAGATCGGAATAGGTGGTTCCTTTAAGAAGCAGGCCTATCTGGTGCATTCTGTAGACAAGATTCTGCTTGTTGTTGCTCCAATCGTTGGTGTTGCCGATGAGGGAGGCTACCATAACTAACTTGTCGTTTTCGGTCTTGTAATCACTGCTGTTTTTATATCTTTTGATATTGCTGGCGTTCAGAGACGAGGTTGTATGAAGGTCGATAAGCTCCTGACCCAAGTTGCCTGCATAAAAGCTCATGCCGATCTCGCTGGTCAGATCAGCCCCCAGTCTTGAAATCTCCGCTTTGATCTCGGTCAGCTCCTCGTCAAGGTGCTGCCTGAGTTCCTCAAGGTCTTCGGTGCTGACGCTTTTTCCGCCGCCTCCGCTGCTGCCGAAGGCGCCTGTGAGGTCAAGAATGGAATCAATGCCGTCCAGGAAATTGCCGAAGAACGGAATATCCTTAAAGACCGTTTTTGCCATTCCCATGATCATTTTTTCTTCCGCCTTCAGGATCTTGGAATCCTGAGAAGACAGACTGCCGGCAGCATATACGGCAGGTGCGGAATATAAGGCCGTTGTAATTGCGGCGCTTCCTGCCGAAAATACTGTCAGTGCGGAAAGTGTCAACGAGATCAGTTTTTTACTGAAATTATGTTTTTTCATATCAAAAATCTCCTTTGCATGGATAAGGACATCCTTTTTGTTCAGGTTTGTTTTCATTGATCTAAGCTTATCATAAAAGTGTGTGCCTGCATATATGCAGTACATTCCTGTTTTGTAGCCTAATTTACAACACAGCGCCAAAGTGTAGCCAAACTATCAGAACGAGGGTGAATTGTAAACGATTATTTTTTTAGCTTTGCTGACAAATAATCCTGCGTGTTTTTATCAAGCTCCGACAGAGTCTTTATGATATGATTCTCCGGCTCTTTAAAGTCGCTCAGCACCCAGCCCGCGATTATTGCAAGACAGCCGTTGGAATGATAGCGTATCACGCAGGAAACGAGGCTGTCTTTAATTTCGACACCGTATTTTTCCGACCATATCACACGATTGAGCCCCTCGACCATTTTCAGCACCTTATGATAGAGCGTAGAGGTGTTGTGGGGACTGAATATCATCCTGAAATATTTTGGATTGTCCGTTATGTATTTGAAAACCACCGGATAGACCTCGTAGTTCGGTTTCTCTCCCTGTTCTGTGATAATAAGCATCAGATCACTCAGTATCTGCTTTTCAAGCCGGTCATAAGCGTCATAGACATCCATAAAGTGCTTGTAAAACGTAACACGATGAACATCCGCCTTGTCAGACAGCTCCTGAACTGTAATGCTTCTCAGCTCTTTTTCTGTCAGCAGTTCTGCAAGTCCTTCAAATATTGCTTTGCGGGTTTTCATTGTGCGGCGGTCGGTTTTTTTGTCAGCCATTTCGGTCATTCCTTTTCAGTATCATCAACGGTCGGGAGACATTTGTTTTCTTTTGGTATCAATAAAAGAAAAAGCTTTACAATGACATACGTCTTTAATGCTATATTGTCTTATCTTTAATCCGCTGAATTGAACAGTATTTTCCGTCCGCCGCCCGATGCGTCCGTTGCTCCGCTGCGGGCAAAGGCCATGACCGTTACAAACAGCAGATCAAGATTCTTTTCTTTTGTAAATATTCGATAGAATCCCTCTATCGGCATCTTGGAAGCAACCTTGTGGTTCTCTGCATCGTCCTCGTGGACATACTGACTTGTCTGCTCAATACAGGCGATTTCCTCGCCGTCTCTGAAAACGGTATAAGAAGGGGTCAGAACCTTTCCCGAAGCAAGTCTGGATTCAACGGTCACGCCGCTGCGCTTTAAGTGTTTCCAGATTGGTATGCCGTCAAAATCAAAGGTGTAGTGATTGTCGAAAATGATGCTGTTACGATCGGTTTCTTCCTTTTGACCCACAAGATGGAGAGTGGTTTTGTTATGAACATGGTCGATGAATTCAACCTCAAAGGGCTTTGCAATTACAAACTTTTTGATCTTTGCTTCATACAGTACCTTGCGGTTTTTGTCCTCTATGCGGTGTCCCGCCTTGGGTGTTCCGAGATCTGTAAGGAAATAAAGCTCTCTCTCATCACCTTTTTCAGAGGGGGCATAAACGTTCTCTCCCTGTACCTCCTCTATCTTTTTGACTTTCTTCTTTGTCAGGATCGTACCGACTATCAGGAACACGAGAAGACCGCCTCCCACTGCAATAGCGATATAACCGAAGATCGGTCCCTGGGGAGATGCAGCCTTGGACGGGTCTTTAGGGTCGTACTGAATCTCTACGGTATCGCCTACCTTGTATGAAGGGCTGTAGAATCCGTAATCGGAGGTGTATTCCTTCCCATCTACAGAATATTTTACCTTGACGATGTACTGTTTATCGTTTGGGGCATCCGGGTCGGGAATATAGTCCGGGTCTTCTACAATGGATACGATGGTCGCATTTGTCTTTTCGTAGTTTGTCGGTTGAGTAAAGATAAAGATAAACCCGACAACCATAATCAATGAGGCGACGATACCCGTGCCGATCTTGAAACCTAAGCCTCTGAATGAAAACATATTTATTCTCCTCTTTCGGTTTATTTCTTATCCTGATCAGTACATGATACTGTCAGTTCCTTCTGCGGATACGGAAGCAAAGCAGGATACTGCCGGACGCAAGTATCAACATTATTACAACCGTCAGAGTCATGCTGCTGTCGCCTGTTCTGACCGGAACATCGGACGGGTCGATCACAGGCGTATCCGACTGTTCGGGTACGGATGCTTCGGACGTTTCATATGACGACTTGTCTGAATGTTCCGTTGACATCTCGTCTGACGGCTCTTTTGAAGGCTCTGAGGATTCCTCCGTAGGCACGTCTTCATCCGTAACGATAATGGTGCATACGGCCTGTGTTTCTTCATTGGCAAAGACCGTTACCGTTTCCGTACCGGGCTTGAGCGCCTTGAAAACTATACCGTCAATCAACTGAATGATTCCGGCGTCCTCATCATATTCAAACATAGGCAAATCAAAGCACGGCTGTGGAGAAATGCTGTAAGCAACCTGCGCATAGTCCCCCACCTTCATGCGGATCGTATCCTTTTCAAGAGTTATGGACTTTGCCTCCTGTGCGGGAGTTTCATTGCTGTCATAGATGTGTATGGTGAAGGACTTTGAAAATTCATTGTTGACTGTGGCGGTCAGTATCGCATCTCCGGTCTTTTTCAGCTCGAACGCTCCGTATTCGCTGAACTCCGCAGTATCGGTGTCTGATGAGCTCCAGACAACATCCTTGATCTGTGCATCATCGAGGGTGATAACATACATCGGATAGAAATATCTCTTCCACAGAAGGTTCTGCCGCATACGCGCTCAGCGCAGGGACGGCGGCTGTCATACAAAGGCAGACAGATAGTATTGAGCCCAGGATCTTAACTTGTTTTTTCACAAAAAACAACTCCTTGAACTGATTGTTTATCTATGTCATCAAAGCACCGGAGATTTGTACTGTGTGATGCTTTGTTGTTGCCGAAACTATATCAGACGGATCGGGACTCACGAAAAGCCCTCCAGAGAACCGTGCTGCTCGATCCATACATATTTGTTCCAGTCCGAAGCGCCGAGAAACAGCTTTGCTCCGATCACGGGATTTCTCCGAAAATTATCATTGCGGCAGAGCTTTTCAAACACATCCTCATCCAGACATTGCTTCAAAAACGCTGCGGCTTCCTTTTTGTATACACCGGGAGAATATTCGGCAATGATTCCGGAATCTGCAAGGGGATCCATCGTAAGATTTTGCTTTGTATTATTCATCATTTACGGAACGCTCCTTTCCCCTTTATAATTCATTTTGTTCAAATACGGACTGCCCCATAAACGCTTCAGTGAGCGTTGCCCAGGAATAGGCGCTCATATATTCTCCGCGGTAGGAATTTATCGCATCTATATCACCGCTCATAAAACGGTACATATCACAACTTATCTTTTCGGGACAGATACGAAGATAGCCGCTCTTCAATTCAAAAATATCTTCTATGCCGTATTTACGGAGTGTTTCACGCAGACTGCGGATAATGACGTCAAGCTGCTTCTGCATAGAGTGGTCATACTGCCTGTCCTCATACAACACCGCAAATACCTTGGCTCTGCTGACGCTTTTGCCGTGCCTGTCAATGAGATAGGCCAGCAGCTCCTTTGCACGTGACCGGGAAAAGTGTACCGATACCCCGTCAACCATCAGGTCAAATTCCCCGAAGGTATATGCTTCGATATGGGCGTGAGGCTCTGACTTTCTGTTATGCGATATCACATATTGAATTTCCGACAAAAGCCTATCCCGTCCCACAGGCTTGATGATATAGCCCGAGGCGTGCAGTTCAAAGGCTTTCAGAGCATATTCCGGATAACCCGTCAGGAAAATAATGCTGATCTCAGGATGCAGCTTTTTTACCTTTTCAGCAAGGGTAAGACCGTTCATCTCCGGCATATTTATGTCCATTATGGCAATATCCGCCGTATTATCCTTCAGCCACAAAAGCGCTTCACCCGGATGCTCAAAGCCAATTGTGTCCGGCTTTATCGGCAGCTCGCGGCATAAAGACACTGTAAGGTTCAGCACAAGTTCTTCATCGTCAATGCAAATTATCTTCAAGCCCTTCATCCTTTCTTCTTAGTTTTTTATTTCGGATTTCTCAGGGATACGTATGGTCACGGTCGTTCCTTCATCAGGTCGGCTTTCAATACTGACTGAACCGCCGCACAATATACGTACTCTCTCTTCAACATTTCTTATACCGATATGTGTTTTATAGGAGCTGAGCTGCTGTGTGGTATCAAATCCCTTGCCGTTGTCGCTTATCACTATCTCATGGCCGCTGTCGGTCTTTTTCGTCCGGACAGTTACAATGCCTTCTTTTCTGATGCGGACGCCGTGCTTGATAGCATTTTCCACCAAAGGCTGTACGGTAAGCGCGGGAACGCAAAAGGACTTATCTCTGACGTCATATTCCACCCGTACATTCTTGAAACGTATCATTTCAATATCCGCATATATTTTCGTATGCTCAAGTTCCTTTTTGATGGGAATAAGCTCCGGCTGATTGATAGAGTCTATATTCTGCTGTAAATAAATGCCGAACTTTTCGGTGGTATCCGAGGCCTTTTCGGGGTCGATACGGCAGAGCGCCTGAATGGTGGAAAGGGTATTATACAGAAAATGAGGCTGCATCTGGGTCATCATTATCTGTATCTGCTGCTCTGAAATAATCGCTTTCTCATGCTCACGGACAAACTGCAGATGAAGCCAGATATAATAGAAAAGACTTCCGCTGACAATAGTGATAGTCAGATAGGTAATGCTTTGCTGACGGGCGAGGAAATAGTCGATACCGATACCGACGAATATCAGGGTCACATTCAGCAAGAGAAAAACACTTTCTTTTTTAGGGACCCGTCGGATCTCGCAGATAGTGAGAAAAAAGAAATAAACCAGCATAATAAGACTGATGACATGACAGGTAAATCCTAAAGGCCCGCGTTGAAAATGGCCGTCTTCGATCCAGAAGGAGATCCGCGAGAAAAACGCAGAGAAATATATCGCCGTATTGACAGCTACCAGACCATAGAGAACTATCCCCTTCCTTTTCCTGTTCAAAAGGCGGATAAATAACAGCAGGATGATCGGACGTACCGAATAGCCCCAGGCTGTGGCTATTGTACGAAGCAGGTCCATTCCCATTTGGTCACTGATATAATCGGCATAATTCTGAACCACCAGGCTGAACACCAGACCGGTGATCGCCAGCATGATCCTTCTGTCTCTTTTTTTGATGTATGGGTCAATGAGCACCGCAAGGAACAGACCCACGATCTGCAGCATGATCGGGGCAAGAACGATATATTCAGTTTCCAAGATACCGCCTCATTTCAATTACTTCTCCCATAAACAATAATATCATAACATTCCACTTCCAACAAACTTCCAACAAAACAGAGAACGATCAATATGTTCTACGTTATATACAAATCTTAATGCATCTGTTTAAGTATAATTACAACACATATCATTCACAGAAACGGATTATATGTCTGCAGATGTTCACTTCGATCGTCAGGATCAAGTCAGATATCAAAAAATGTGTCCGGTACCTTTTTCCGGCAATTGTTTTATTGTTGCCGAACGGATCATTCTTATAATAGTAATCCAGTAAGCTGAGCATCTCACTATTTTATTTGAACGCTTTGTCTAAATCCAGCCAAAAAAGAACGTCAAAACTATTCAATTAAACAAAATTTTGTTTGAAGGTGGTAAACCGATTCTGCTTGTTGGAAATTTGTTGGATTCAGGGTGCTATAATTCAAGAATTAACAGCAATATACAGCAAAGATAACTATTCGCAAAATCAAGGAATGATGTGATGCTTTTGACGGGGGTGGATATTTGAAGAAAGAAAAAACGGATGCCTCAGAAAAGCAAAGAGAGCCTGGGTCAAAGGAAAGAATGGCTGAGCCGAAAGGAGACACCAAAGTCGGACAGAAAACCGAGACGAAGAAAAAAGGAAAGCTAAGCTTTGTGTCAGACTTTCTGTTTGTCTTCGTGCTGACCTTATTCCTGCTGGTAACGCTTATCATGCTGGGGACAAAACTGCTCGGCTATCAGATGCTGACTGTAGACAGCGGCAGTATGGAGCCGAATTTTCCCGAGGACAGCCTGATCTTTGTCAGAGCGGTCGACCCTTCCGGGCTTCAGTCCGATGACGTTATCACCTTTACCGTTGACGAAAATGTAACGCTTGTTACTCACCGTATCGTCGCTGTTCTGACGGATGAAAGGAGCTTTATCACAAGGGGCGACGCCAATAACACCAATGACCCGAACACTGTCCCATTCGGCAACGTAGTCGGCAAGGCGGAGCTTTGTCTGCCCGGAATAGGAGCAGTATTTCGTACTGTGACCGCAGAAAGCAACCGTGTCTATGTTTATATCGTCATCGCGATACTTGTAGGTCTGACGGTCCTATGGGTCATTCTTGACCACATCAAAAAGAAAAAAATAAAAGCAATACAGAAGGAGGCGAAAATGCCGACTGAAAAATCCGGGTTAAAAAACGAAGAATAAATATTTAAACGAAAGGACGCTGTGAACATGAATAAAAAAGCGATCATCGCAGGCGCAGCCGCAGCAGCTCTGCTGACTACAGGCCTGTTGGTACCCTCCTTTGCCTTTCTTTCGGGACAGAGCCGGAAGGTTGTCAACAGATTTGTAAGCGGACTGATAACCGTAGATCTGAAAGAGACCCTTGTGGATCCCGAAACAGGCAAAAAAACCGACGATGAGCCGAGAGTCTATGAAAATACGTATCTCACCGTTGCCGGCAGAGTCGTTGATAAGGACCCCACCCCCATCGTAGCGAAAAACAGCACAAGCAGCTATGTTTATGTCGGTGTGAGGAATGAATATACAGATCTTTTCACCATAGAAGACGTTGGCTCAGACTGGACCCTCGTGGTGGATTCAGACAATAAGTTAGGCGAAGGCGTAACAGTCTACAAATACAATGCTGTTGTGCCAAGGTCGGAGGAAGATCAGCAGCTAAGCGCTGTTTTTGAGCATGTCAGGATCTCAGACACCTTTGACGGCAGCTTCCGCGGAGAAAGCGAGACGGAATCAGCCATCGAAGCCCGCGCCTATGCCGTACAGAGCGAAGGCACCGCAGATCTGTCTGACGGATATGCGATCGAATATTTCAGCAATAACGATGTTTTTGAAAACTAACAGATAACACCCTGTCGGAAAGGAGGGATACTGATGAACAAGCATAAATTCAGAGCTACCGTTTTACTGTCTGTTATTTTATGTTTTATCATCGTTTCTCCTGCCTTTATTCGGGGTACATCCGCATATATCGTTGGTCAGTCAAATATCTGCCGAGCGTATTTTTACGGCGAACATTCGGAAAGTTCAGTACCTGAAAGTTCGATCCCGGTAAGCTCCGTTCCCGAAAGCTCTGTTCCCGAAAGTTCCGTTCCCGAGAGTTCCGTTCCCGAAAGCTCCACAACAACACGGACGGGAGACGGGACAAATACGCTGCCGATAGCTGCTTTGATGTTCTTCAGCGTTATCGTAATAACTTCAGTATCTGCAGCATTAACACGCTCAAAAAAACACAGAGATACCGATGACTGACGGTACGTATAAACCTGACATATGCAGTCAGAATTTTTAATCTATAATCAAATTCAGGGGGTAATCAAAAATGCAAAAGAAAAAGATACTTACAGCCACACTTGCATCCACCTTGGCGGCAACCGTCATCGCAGGCGCAGGAACCTTTGCCTATCTGCAGGCAAACACCGGCACTATCACCAACAAATTCGGCAAGAATGCAGAGGAAGGTCTTGACATCACTCTTACCGAGACCGGTGTAACGCTTGACAATGAAGGCAACGGAGAAAAGATCTATGAGATCAAGCCGAATCAGCAGGACGACAAAGACCCGACCGTTACCGTGACCAACAACATCGACGTATTTACCTTTGTGGAGATCAGCGACAAGACCACTCTCGACAACAATAAGATCGTCAATTATCTGGTCGACGAAGGCTGGACAAAAATGACGGATGAGTTGGCTGATTATGAGCTGGTCAACGATGAAGTCACAGACGTTTACTACCGCATTGTTGCAGCGGATGCCGACAATAAAGAATTCCCGGTCATCAAGGATAACGAGATCACCTATGCCCGGAACATTACGGGAGACAAGATCGACAATGATGATGTGACTATAGCTTTTCAGGCCTTCTGCATAGACAAGGCTCCCTTTGTGGAAGACGGTAAGGATGAGATCGTTTCCGCAGCGGATGCCTATAAAGCAATACCAAGAGTGCTCGCTTACGAGCCGGAAGGAAACTTTACCACCGTTGCTGTTACTGAAGATACGGTTGCTGTAAGGGCATATATCGGCACCAATACAGTTGTGAACATTCCCAGAACCATTAACGGAAAGACTGTGGTTGAAATTGAAAATAACGCTTTTGCAAACAACACCACGGTCACAAAGGTGACCGTTCCTTCCACAGTCACCTTTATCAATGTAGCCGCCTTCCAGAGCACCCCGAACCTCAAAGAAGTCAGACTCAGCAAGAACCTTACAGAGCTTTCGGATAAGGCATTCTTCAATTCCGGTATAGAGAGCATCACTATTCCCGCAG
>JBGUWM010000021.1:0-3317 GCA_045221175.1 Acutalibacteraceae bacterium
GGCGACAGCCTTGCGGCGTCCTCCGCCTCGTCTTGCGAAAAATATCCTCGCAAATCTTTGTCCACTTTTTATCTGAGATTAGTATTAAATAACATCATCCGCCATGAATACCAATCCAGTATCTATGGCGGATATTTCTTTACCTCATTTGACGATTACGTTTTTTTGCGATATTTTTGCGATATTTAAAAAACATATTGACAAACAACCAGAATTCTTGTATGATATATACTTGTATGATATATATATTTGCAATTGTATAAATTAAATGGATTTTTTTGAAACCAGACCGAACTCTGAAGTGTATTAGTTATGTGAAACTCCTGAGAGCCGACCCGATTGGACGACAGGGGTAAATAATAATAAAAGGAGAATGAAAGCAAATGAGAAAGACAGCAAAAAGGACGGCAGCGGTGCTGCTGTCGGTAATGATGGTGCTCGGTTTGTTCACCGTGCTCCCGACAACAATGCAGGCTTCCGCGGCAGCTGGAGGATTGAGGATCGAGGCTGAGAAATTCGCAAATACTTCGTTTGGCGGATGGAAGCTCGGTGAAATCGGCATTGTGCAGATCGGCGACTTCCTCTATTCAATGGATAAAGCTGAGGACGGCGGATATATTTGCGTAGGTTACTGCGGAAACGAAAAAAGTATTTCTATTCCCGAAAAGCCCAACGGCGCTTTCTATGAGCCGAAGGTAACCGAGGTTGACCTTTCTACCGACTGGACCGTGAACACCTATGGCAAAAACAACAGAGTAAGATCAAGAAACCTGAATAACGTTGAAAGTGTGTTAATCCCGACAAGCGTAAGAAAGATTAACAAGAATTCTTTTTCTAAAATGGACAGCCTTACCAGGGTTAGCTTTTATTATTCATATTACGAAAACAAAAGCGGAGATCCGGAAACCTATAACCACCCCCATCAGGGTCCCGACTGCATTGATGATTACGCTTTTTCGTGTAATCCCAACCTTCAGAAAGTTAACTTTGACTCAGAGTGCGACGATTGTTACAGGACTTTCGGAAAATATGTAATGTCAGATTGCCCTAATCTCAAATACGCTTCATTGCCGGAGGGGGTAAGCAGCCTTGGAATCGGTTTTTGCAATAAGTGCTACAGGATCGAGAACGGAATAGTAAAATCCCCCTCGTGGCTTTCATCCAGCAGTTGGCTCTACGCGAGTAACAACTACGAACTAACGGGAGACGCGAGGTATCTGTATGACGAATATGCTGTTTTCAACGGTCTTGTAAAACGCGATACACTTGAGCTTGTTGCCACGATCGAAGACATAAATATGGACGAAGTCAACAAGTACATTAAAGTGATCGGCGAATCAGCTTTTGAAAACACAGCACGCAAGTCAGTAAAAATCGGAGATAAAGTTACAGAGATCAAGAAGAACGCGTTCAAAAACGCAAACAAACTCACCGACGTTTACTTCCAGGGAAGCAACGAACAGTGGAACAAGATCAAGATCGGCTCGGGCAACGAGTGCCTTACCAAAGCAAATATCCACTTCAAGAATGTAAACGGCTTTGAGTACGTCGCTCTGGACAGCTCAACAGCAAAGATTACAAAATACACCAAGGATGATATTAACGTTACCATTCCTTCGACCATTGATGGCAAAACCGTAACAAAAATCTCGGAAAAGGTGTTCAGCGGCAAGCAGAAGCTTAAGGTGGTTTATATTCCCGAAACTGTAAAGACCTTTGGCGCCAAGACCTTCGCGAACTGCCCCAAGATCGAAACAGTTCGCTTTACCGGCACTTCTTCCAAGGCAACGGCTTTGAGCAGCTACATGTTCTATAACTGCCCCTCGCTTAAGTACATCTCGATCCCTGCTTCCGTTAAAACGATCGGCTCACAGGCATTCGGCAAGTGTACGTCTCTCGAAACAGCCACGATCCCCACCACTGTAACAACAATGGGCAGCAGCGCATACTCGGGCTGCACATCTCTCACAACCGTAAAGATCGGCAACGGTCTCACTGCGATCCCCGACTACGCATTCAAGGACTGCACGGCTCTTAACGCAATCACCTTTGGCTCAAAGGTAAACACCCTTGGTTACTGCGCGTTCAAGAACACAGGCTTCACAAGCATCACTATTCCCGGCAGCGTGACATCGACAGGCGAAAGCGTATTTTCAAGCTGCGCGAACCTCAAGACCGTAAAAATCGGCTCAGGTCTTAAGGAAATCGGCAAGGGCATGTTCAACTACTGCACGGCGCTGACAAGCGTTAACCTCGGCAGTAAAATCACCGCTATCGGCAACAACGCACTCCTCAAATGCACAGCGATCAAGAGCATAACTCTTCCTTATTCTCTTAAGACGATCGGTGACAAGGCGTTCAATCAGAACACAAGCCTTAAAGACATTAAGTACCTCGGCACAGAGACAAACTGGTCAAGGGTCAAGGTAGGCGAAGGCAACACCTCGATCACAGCAAAGAACCTCCGCTGCATGTACGGCGCAAAGGAGATGTTCAACTACTCCAAGAAGTCTGACGGCACGATTAGGATCGACTCCTACAAGGGAATCAGAACAGCCGTTTCGATTCCCACATCTATTGACGGCTGCTCGGTAAGCGAAATCGCCGCTAACGCCTTCAAGGACAACAAGAAGGTCACATCGATCGATGTTGCCAACACCGTAAAGAAAATCGGCACAAGAGCATTTGCTAACTGCTCGGCTCTTCAAAAGCTCACTATCGGTCACAGCGCAACAGCCCTGAGCGCATACATGGCTGCGAACTGCACCTCGCTCACAAAAGTTTCGCTCGGCGGCTGCGTTAAAACGATTACCTCGAATGCGTTCTATAACTGCCCAAAGCTCGAAAGCTTTACAATGTTTTCCAAGGTTGAAGAGATCGGTGCAAATGCATTTTATAACTGCAAGGCGATGACCGCTATCAGCCTTCCTGAGTCGCTCAAAACAGTCGGCGCAAGCGCTTTCGCTAAGTGTGCAGGTCTTGCAAACGTCACCTTTGCAGGCTCAAAGACAACATGGAACAAAATCGATATCGCCGATGGCAACGATTATCTCAAAAACGCCAAAAAGACATTTATGAAGTAATACTGATACCTAAAATAATTCAGACAGGCTTTTTATAAGGAATCAGTATAAAGAAACATCTGTTAACAATAAAACCGCTGCTTTTATGGGGCAGCGGTTTTTGTGTGTGTTTGCCCAGAATGGGTAGCAACTTGGTGGTGAAAGTCCACTACACGCTTGGCAGTAGGAAGTGTTAGCTGAGGGCAAGGGTGTCCGTTGTGAAGCGGAATCTGAAGTAAGCCTAAGGCAAACTCT
>JBGUWM010000022.1:0-2083 GCA_045221175.1 Acutalibacteraceae bacterium
GACTACAACCGCTCACTTCGTTTTTGCTTATATTCTCGCACATTTGCCGAGCGGAAGGCAATACGGTGGTTTATTTGACGGTTACAATTTTATTTGCTTTTGCCCTTTTTGTTATATTTCAATTATAAAGAAAACTATAACTTTAGCATAAAATGACCTTAATAAAATTCATCTCAATATAAATTTATCTCTCATGCCCGTGCGTTTTTCTGCTTCTTTGCTGTTGATGTGCTTGTCTGCGCTGCTGATAAACGTATTCACGGACGGCTCGCATATTAATCTCGTCGTCGAGCTTCATATCTGCGTCACGGATGCTGCTGAAAAATGTGCTGCGAGAGAAATACTCGCCGTAAGAATCTGAAATCTGATTAAGAGCATTACGTTCTTTATCAGAGCGAATATCCAAACGAGCCTTTCCAAATTCGCCTGTGTTGAATTCTTTGGATTGCTCCTTGTATTCAGCGTATTGCTGTAAGGCTTCGTTTAGCTCAGCAGTGTATTTTTCTTCTCGTTTGTCTAACTCCTTCAAAGCAGACCGCATTCTGTCAAGGCTGTCATTGACCGTAGATACATCTTTATCATCGGTTCGCTCCATAGCGGTAAGCAAGCGAGCTTTTTCGGATTTCAGTTCTTCAATTTCTTCTGTCAGCTCGGCGATGCGGCGAGCTAAATCACGGTGAGTAATGACCTTGATAAGGGGAGTAGACTTCTTCTGTTTTTGAAGTTCCTTCCGTTCTTTCTTCTTTACAGCGATCTGCTTGACAATACTCTTGTAGCTTTCATAATTTGCCTTTAACTCCTTAACATAATCGGTAATATTGCGCTTGCCGATTTTTGTATGCAGGATATGATAGCTGATAACGATAACCTTTTCACGCAGAGATTCCATCGCTTCGGCAAGAGCCGGGACAGTATTCTTGACCGCCTGAGAGATTTTCGCAAACGCAGCTTTCAGCTCACAGAGCAGAGCGTTGTCAGCTTTGATTTGACGGTTGACTTCACAGCGGTCTGCAATCAATCCTCTGCGCTCCATCGCTTGTGCGACATAGCCTTCGTGAATCGTAGGCTGCTCGTCGATACATCTTGCGGCGTGACTGCGGTGGTCGATATGGGCGTCTGATCGATTCGCTTCATCAAGATATTTGTTCGTGTTCTGCGCCCAATTCTCTCGCCATATCACAAGCTGTTCGTCGCTGTTCCAACGGGCGGTGATAGGATTCTGCCGACCGTATTTTGTGCTTTTCGGATATTTGTTGGCTCGCTCATAGCCGTGCCGCTTCGCTTCTGACGGCGGCATATACACCTTCTTTTTGCCGACATAATATTGATATTGCTTCTCCCAACCCTGTGCTTTCGCTTTCAGAAACTCGGCGGCGGTGAAGCCTTTTTCTTCTCCGTTGTGTTTACAAAGATATTCCTTTTCGGTCTTGTACTGCCACTTGCCTTTATCGTCCAACGGTCTGACAGTGAGCATAATATGGGCGTGGGGATTGTGTCCGTCAGTATCGTGAATAGCAACGTCAGCGCACATACCATCTGCAACAAAGTTATTTTGGATATATTCTGTTAGCAGATTTATCCATTGTTCTTTGTTGAGTTCAACAGGCAAAGCGACCACTAACTCACGGGCAAGTCGGCTGTCCTTTGTCTTTTCGGCACGTTCAACGGCGTTCCATAATTCGCTCCGATTCTGCCATTCCTGCGGAGCGTTTTCGGGTAAAAAGATATGCTCCCACACAAGACCGTGCTTGCGGGTGAAATCGTGTAGCACACCGTCATAATCGTTCAAAATCTTGGAGCAACTCATATAGGCGGATGCGGCGACGGCGCTTCTACCGGAGCTGCGACTGATGACTTTTGCTTCTAAATGATAGATCGCCATTCTTGTAAATCACACCTTTCGGGCAGAATTTTTGTTTCTTTTTCATAAAAAGAAAATGCGGTTGACGAACAGGCAACCGCACGGAAGGTGACGGCTCTGAGGCAACTTTCGCAAGGCTCCAACGGAGCCGCAACCCTCGGAGAGCGCACGGTTTCAACGAATGTTGAAATACCACCGCTTACCAAAACTCTGCGAGTTTTG
>JBGUWM010000023.1:0-1760 GCA_045221175.1 Acutalibacteraceae bacterium
AGGATGGATAAGGGTGTGGAGTCGCCTTGCGTCGAGGATAGAAGCAGAAGCCGTTTTAAAAGAGAATGATAGATGCATGGTTTCTGCGGCATCATTGTATATGCGTGCAGCAACATATTGGAGAACAGCACTCATATGCTATAACAATGCCGGGGATCCAAGAGTAGTACAATACTCGAAAAAGGCTGCGGACTGCTATGAGAAATTTCTGAAACTCTCGGATTACCCGGGTACTGCAATCAACATTCCTTATGAGGGAACCGAACTGCCGGGCCATTTTTACAGATCTCCTGCAGCAGGTGAAAGGGCGCCACTAATGATCCTTGTTCCAGGACGTGATACCTGGGCGGAGGATACAAGATGGATGTATGATGAACTTTTAAACAGAGGGATACATTGTCTTTGCTTTGATGGCCCGGGGCAGGGTGCTGTTCTGAGAGTTCAGAGAATCCCATTCAGACCGGATTTTGAAAATGTTATAACTCCGGTAATCGACTATGCATTGGATAATTTCAGTGAAATAGATCCTGAAAGAATAGGAATAATGGGCTTCAGCTTCGGAGCATTCCTGAGTCCAAGAGCATGTGCTTTTGAAAAGAGGATCAAACTCTGTGTGACCGATACCGGTAATATTGATTGGGGAACACATTTTGCAGATATATTTACCAAAGTCATGAAGCTGCCGTCTCCACTCAGACCTAAGATGGTATATAGCCTCATGGACGACTACGCATGGAAACACGGTGTAAGCAGGGAACATGTTATCGAAGAACTAAGAAAGTATGATAACCGGGATATAGCGGACAGAATCGAATGTGATATGCTTGTACTGGATGGTACAGCGGAAATCAACAAGGGCTCTGCGGAGATCTTTTACAAAGCACTTACGAACTGCCGCAAGGAGTATAAATGCTTCGATAGGGAGTCAACCGCCCAGCACCATGCACAAATGGGTGGATATCAGGCAGGCGCGGAATTCATCGCTGATTGGATAGCTGCAAATTTATCAAAAATCCGCAAAGAAAACTCCTGCCTCTGCAGGCGGTGAGATGAATTTGCCAAAGCGGCGGGAGCATGTCACAGAATTGAAAGCAGGAGATATCATTAGAATGAACACAATAGGAAAAAACCTAAGTATAATCTATAGGCAATTCACAGTTTTTCTGAACAGGGAGCTTGCGGATTCTGAGCTTACTGCTACTGAATTAATGTACATTGGGTCACTTTATGATCAAGATGGAGTGACACAGGATGACCTTGCACGTGAATTCTGTATTGACAAAGCTGCAACAGCACGTACCATACAGACACTCGAGAGCAAGGGCATATTGTTGCGAAAGGTAGATGAAAATGACAGACGTGCGAAGCGTATCTATCTGACTCCAAAAGCAGAAAAGTATAAAACAACTATTGAAACTGTTCAAAAGAAATGGATAGATTTCTGTGGGGCTGATATATCAAAGGAAGAGTTTGCGGCATTTGAAAAAATACTGTCTGAGTTGGCAGAACGCGTAAGGAGATGATCATATATGGCAATGACGATGAAAGTGGCAATGCACGAACGTCACATGGTCCGAAAATATTTGGATAAACCGATTCCCGCAGACATAGTTGAGACACTTAATGATAGAATCAGGAAGCTTAACAACGATCATGGGATTGAAATGAAGCTGATAACCGAAGATAAGTCAGCTTTCTCGACGGTCGTAAGGTTGATTCTTGCTAAGGGCGTTAGGAATTATATTATTCTTGCCGGCAAA
>JBGUWM010000024.1:0-1686 GCA_045221175.1 Acutalibacteraceae bacterium
AGGATGGATAAGGGTGTGGAGTCGCCTTGCGTCGAGGATAGAAGCAGAAGCCGTTTTAAAAGAGAATGATAGATGCATGGTTTCTGCAGCGTCACTGTATATGCGTGCAGCAACATATTGGAGAACCGCACTCATATGTTATAACAATGCCGAGGATCCAAGAGTAGTACAATACTCGAAAAAGGCTGCGGACTGCTATGAGAAATATCTGAAATTATCGGAATATCCAGGCACTGCAATCAACATTCCGTATGAGGGAACCGAACTGCCTGGTCATTTTTACAGATCTCCTGCAGCAGGTGAAAAGGCACCGCTCATGATCCTTGTTCCAGGACGTGATACCTGGGCAGAGGATACAAGATGGATGTATGATGAACTGCTAAACAGAGGGATACATTGTCTTTGCTTTGATGGCCCGGGGCAGGGTGCTGTTTTGAGAGTTCAGAGGATCCCATTTAGACCGGATTTCGAGAATGTTATTACTCCGGTGATCGACTATGCATTGGATCATTTCAGTGAAATAGATCCGGGAAGGATAGGAATAATAGGCTTCAGCTTCGGAGCATTCCTGAGTCCGAGAGCATGTGCTTTTGAAAAAAGGATCAAACTCTGTGTGACCGATACCGGTAATATTGATTGGGGAACACATTTTGCAGATATATTCACCAAAGTCATGAAGCTGCCGTCTCCGCTCAGACCTAAGATGGTATATGGCCTCATGGATGATTACGCATGGAAACACGGTGTAAGCAGGGAACAGGTTATCGAAGAACTAAGAAAGTATGATAACCGGGATATCGTGGATAGAATCGAATGTGATATGCTTGTACTGGATGGCACAGCGGAAATCAACAAGGGCTCTGCGGAGATTTTTTACAAAGCACTTACGAACTGCCGCAAGGAGTATAAGTGCTTCGACAGGGAGTCAACCGCTCAGCACCATGCACAGATGGGTGGATATCAGGCAGGCGCAGAATTCATCGCTGATTGGATAGCTGCAAATTTGCAGAAATGAAAGCAGGAGATATCATTAGAATGAACACAATAGGAAAAAACCTAAGTATAATCTATAGGCAATTCACCGTTTTTCTGAACAGGGAACTTGCGGACTCTGAGCTTACTGCTACTGAATTAATGTACATTGGGTCACTTTATGATCAGGACGGAGTGACACAGGATGACCTTGCACGTGAATTCTGTATTGACAAAGCTGCGACAGCACGTACCATACAGACACTCGAGGGCAAGGGCTTATTGTTACGAAAGGTAGATGAAAATGACAGACGTGCGAAGCGTATCTATCTGACGCCAAAAGTAGAAAAGTATAAAACAACTATTGAAACTGTTCAAAAGAAATGGATGGATCTCTGCGGGGCTGATATCTCAAAGGAAGAGATTGCAGCATTTGAAAAAATGCTGTCTAAATTTGCAGAATGCGTAAGGAGATGATCATATATGGAAATGACGATGAAAGAGGCAATGCAAGAACGTCACATGGTCCGCAAATACCTGGACAAACCGATTCCTGCAGACATAGTTGAGACACTTAATGATAGAATCAGGAAGCTTAACAACGATCATGGGATAGAAATGAAGCTTATAACCGAAGATAAGTCAGCTTTCTCGACGGTCGTAAGGTTGATTCTTGCTAAGGGCGTTAGGAATTATATTATTCTTGCCGGCAAA
>JBGUWM010000025.1:0-1768 GCA_045221175.1 Acutalibacteraceae bacterium
ATCAGCAGATCGCAGGAAGTGCGAAGAAAAAATAATAGTTGGATATATTTTGTTTTGATCGCTCTTTGTTATATAATTAAAATAGAAACGGAGGGCTGAGAATGATTTTCTATTTTACAGGCACAGGCAATTCCCTGATGGCGGCTAAGGCTGTTGTCGCAGAGAACGAACAGCTTATTGATATGGCAAAGTCAAGAAAAAGCGGCAAATACGACTTCGATATAAAAGACGGTGAGCGCATCGGATTTGTATTCCCTGTCTATTGCTATACGCTGAATGATGTAGTGCTGGACTTTGTAAGAAGTCTGAATATAAGCGGTAATCATTATGTTTTTGCCATTGTCACCTGCGGCGCAAGTATCGGGGGAACAGGGACATTTCTCGCAAGTGAGCTCGCAAAAAAGGGACTGACACTCAGTTATGTAACTCCTCTGGTCATGCCCGACAATGGTGTATTCTACTATGATCTTGATACAAAGGAAAAAACAGACGCTATTCTTGAAACGGCAAAGGATCGGCTAAATGTCATCAAGTCGGAATTACAAGCTCAGAAAAAACAACCCCCAAAAGGTGCATCATCCAAAGCACTCCGCCCTATGTATCACTTCATGGCGAAGACAAAAGGATTCCGTGTACGAGAGAATTGTATTGCCTGCGGAATGTGTGCAAAGAATTGTCCTGACAGCGCAATAGTGATGAAGGACAAGAAACCTATATGGTTGAAAAAGCAATGTACAAAATGTTCTGCCTGCATCAACCGCTGTCCTGTCAGGGCGATAGAATTCGGCAAAAAGACTGAAAAGAGAAACCGCTATGTCAACCCTGTTCTGAAAGGTGGGAAAGCATGAAAAACTATATTTTAGACGGACGATACAAAGACCTTTTGCAGTATCACGGCATAAATGTCGAGGAGGTTCTCCGCAAGGCGCAGCTGCCGACGGATGCTCTTAATCATCGCATACCGACAATGACGGAGGAGGGCTATTATCGTTTTATGACGGCTATCGGGGAGCTTTCAGAGGATGATGCTCTGCCAATAAAGCTGTCCTGCACAAATAAGATCGAAGCCTTTTCGCCGCCGATATTTGCCGCCTACTGCTCCAAAAACGGAGCCGCCTGCATAGAGCGTCTTGCCCGATACAAGCGGCTTATAGGTCCTATGAGATTCATCGTTACAAAGGATGCCGAAACCATGACGATCGTAATTGAGGGAGATGACGATGATCTTACTCAGCCGATGTTTTTGGTATCCTGTGAGATCGCATTTCTGACGCATATCATCCGCAGGGCAACAAAAGAGGAAATAAGTCCTGTTTCTGTGGGAATGAGAGAACTGCCAAAGGGCAGCGCACTTTCCGGATTCCTGAACTGTCCGATCAATAGCGGAAAGGTCAATGCTGTTACCTACAAGATGAGCGACCTTCTTCTGCCGTTTATCAGCTATGATGAAGGAATGTGGAGCTACTTTGAACCGGAGCTGACAAAGCGTCTTGCCGAGCTTGATAACGATGAATCTACAAGTGCAAGGGTGCGAAGTGTTCTTAGTGAGCTTCTCCACGGAGGACAGAGCAGTATCGAAGATGTGGCGGAGCGGCTCGGACTTTCACGCCGGACGCTCCAACGCAAGCTGAGCGAGGAAAATACGACCTTTCAGAAGCAGCTCAATTCTACAAGAGAAATGCTTGCGATACATTATCTTCGCAACACAGAAATGACGACAAACGATATTGCTTTTCTGCTCGGCTATCAGGAGATAAATTCTTTCCTG
>JBGUWM010000026.1:0-5521 GCA_045221175.1 Acutalibacteraceae bacterium
AGCAGGCACGGTGAAGTGATTGCGTAAACTGAATCTGCGATTTCAAAGGAAACAGCCACAAGCAAGCCGTCAGGCTTGTGACGGCGGAGATCGTGAATAGCAGCGGCGGAGTGCCGCTGCCCGTGCCGGACGCCTGCGGAATAGAAGTTATGAATTTGTATGAAGTGAGTGAGCGTCAGCGAACGTCAGCGGACTCGTCCAGTGCGGTCACGCACTCCGCCGGATTCCCTCTTTGGGATTTTTCACGAATATCACCTTAATTTGTTAAATTTTTTATTTTTATTGCAAAACATGAAGTTTCATAGTATAATTATGGTGTTAAGGCATAGCTTTGTGCCTTCGACAATACTTTTTTGTAAGACAGGTTGCTATAACCGCTTAATTCTTTTTTATCAGGAGATGGTTAATTATGGGTATTATCAAAGCTGCCATGAATGCAGTCGGCGGAACCTTGGCGGACTCTTATCTTGAAGCGTTCCGGCCTGCTAAAATGGGCCCCAGAACAGTCGTTGCTCCCGGCGTCTTTGCCGACTCCGGTCAGGGCAGAAACACCAACACAAAACGCAGCAGCAACGTGATTTCCAACGGCTCTATCATTCAGGTTGAGCCCGGTATGCTGATGTGCCTTGTCGACGGCGGCAGAGTGGTTGACTATTCTACCGAGCCCGGCTATTATCAGGTGCAGAATTCCAGCTCGCCCTCGCTCTTTAACGGTGAGTTCGGCGCTTCCCTCAAGGACGGCTGGGACAGAATCCGCTTCGGCGGCAACACCTACCACGAACAGAGAGTTGTCTATATCAACCTCCGTGCGCTGGAAGGCATCAAATTCGGTACCAAAAACCCCGTTCCCTACTATGACGAGCATTACAAGATCGACGTTATGGTCCGTGCCTTCGGCACCTTCTCCATCAAGGTCGTTGAACCTTGGAAATTCTATAACGCCGTTATTCCGCCCGAGTGCCTGACAAGCGGCAAGAGCCTTGAGGTTGACGAGTTCCTCGACGATACCTTTATGTCCGAGTATCTCGGCGCTTTAGGTGAGGCGCTCAGCAGCATTTCCTACCTCGGTCAGCCCTTGTCCAGAATTCCTACCCAGACAACGCAGCTCGTTAAATATATGCGTGACGCTCTCGATCCTGTCTGGCATCAGGACCGTGGTCTTGAAATTATCAACGTCGGTATCTCCAGCATCTCTTATGACGACGATACCAAAAAGCTCCTGCAGGAAAGAAACCGTGTCGCTATTTACAACGATCCCGGCATGAGAGAAACCTTTGTGCAGACCTCTATCGCAAGAGGCATCGAGAATGCAGGCTCTAACCCCAACGGCGCCGCTACCGCCTTTATGGGCGTCGGCATGGGCATGGGCGCTGCCGGCAACTTTATGGGCGCCGCTTCCAACACCAATATGCAGCAGATGCAGATGCAGCAGCCGCAGTATCCCCAGCAGCCTTATGGTCAGCAGCCTTATCCGCAGCAGCCATACGGTCAGCAGCCTTATCCGCAGCAGCCCTACGGTCAGCAGCCCCAGTATCCCCAGCAGCCTTACGGTCAGCAGCCCTACGGTCAGCAGCCGCAGTATCCGCAGCAGCCCTATGGTCAGCAGCCCCAGTATCCGCAGCAGCCCTATGGTCAGCAGCCCCAGTATCCCCAGCAGCCCTACGGTCAGCAGCCTCAGTATCCGCAGCAGGCGGCACCTCAGCAGGCAGCTCCTCAGCAGGCAGCTCCTCAGCAGGCAGCTCCCCAGCAGGCAGCTCCCCAGCAGGCAGCTCCTCAGCAGGCGGCTCCTCAGCAGGCAGCTCCCCAGCAGGCGGCTCCTCAGCAGGCAGCAGGCTGGACCTGTAGCTGCGGCATGGCAGGCAACACAGGCTATTTCTGCGGCAAATGCGGAAAGCCGAAGCCCCTGTTCTGATATATCTGCATTCTAAACTACTATAGCCAATACCCGAGGAGCGAAAGCGCCTGCGGTGAGATTGCCTCGTCGCAGCCGATGTTAAGTGAGCTTACATCGGGCTTTGCTCCGAGTTAGAACGGACTGTTGCCCTTATCGGCAGTTACACAAACACCGATAAGGGCATTGTTTACGATTCTGCATTACTTTTCTTATAGAGAGGTGAACACCGTGTCGCAAGACACATTTTTGTATGGAAACTGTATCATATAAATGTATCAACTGTAACGCACCCCTGCAGTATAACGCACAAAGACTGAAATTCTACTGCGAATACTGCCGCAGTGAATATACCGAAGAGGAACTGAAAAAGCATTTCGGCAGTCTGGATCAGCAGCTTAATCAGCAGGCTGTGTCCGAGGACGTTCCGCCGCAGGACGTTCCGGAGGGCTTTGAGGACTTTGCGTCCAATACCGTTATGTATAGCTGTCAGAGCTGCGGCGCCGAAGTCATTACCGACAAGACCACCGCCGCCACCTTCTGCATTTACTGCCACAATCCTGTGGTAATCTCTAACCGCCTGACCGGCGCCTTCAAGCCCGACAGAGTGATTCCGTTCATGATCTCGGAGGACGACGCCCAGAACCGCTTTATGGAATTCTGCCGTAAAAAGTGGTTTCTGCCCAAGGACTTTCTGGCAAGAGCCGAGCTGGAAAAAATCCGGGGCGTTTACTATCCTTACTGGCTGGTGGATTCCCAAAAGGACGGCTGTATGTTTGCCACCGCCACCAAGGAACGCACGTGGGAATCCGGCGACGAGCGCTACACCGAAACCAAGACCTTCCGTGTCAAGAGAGCCGGTATGATCGACTTCCACGATTTTCCGTACCCCGCTCTCAGCGGCGAGCACAGCAAAGCCCTGAAATACGTGAATCCATACGACAGCAAGGACTTCAAGAACTTTACCATGGCATATCTGTCCGGTTTTCTGGCAGAAAAGCGGAACACCGAAAGAGCCGACGTGCAGACCGACGTGGACAATGAACTGAAGGGCTATGCCGAAAAAATCTACAAATCCACCGTCACCGGCTACGACTCTGTTCGTGTGGACAGCGTTGACGTCAAGACCCTTCAGGAAAAATGGAATTATGCCATGATGCCTGTGTGGATGATGAACTATCAGTATGAAGACAAGGACTACCTGTACGCCATGAACGGTCAGACAGGCAAAAACTACGGCGAACTGCCGCTTGCCAAAGGAAAGCTTGCCGCTTTCGGCATTATCCTGTTCGTTCTCTTAACGCTGATCTGCGGGATTGGAGGGTATTTTCTGCTATGATGAAACAACATTTCTTCGCTAAAACAGCCGCCGTGCTGCTTTCGGCAGGTATTCTGGCATTCGGCGGTATGTCCGCTGCCGCTGCCGGAGCAGACGCCGTCTGCGCAGAGGTACCCGCCATCACTGCCGCTGCCCCTGCTGCCCCTGCTGACTGCGGCGAAATACCCGCCGTTGCCGCCGCTCAGCCCGACAGCTTGTATGCCGCCGCTGACGACTATACCGTCATGCTGACGGATACCGATGACGACATCATCGCCGAAGCTCCGAAAAAAAGCAAAAACTGGGTCAAGATTATTCTGATTGCGCTGGCTGTCAGCCTCGTTATCACAGGAATTACAGTCTATATGATCTTCCGCCGCTACAAGTACAACGGTCAGACCGAACCGTATGAATTCAAGGAAAAGGCGCCTCTTGAGCTGAAGGAAAAAGAAGACGTCCTCATCGACGTCCGGGTCACCAGCGTTCATATCAACCGTGACAACAACTGATATCACAGGCTGACGGCTGACCATACCGTCTGAACAGTCTGCTTTGCGTCCGCTGTCTGATACAGCGCCCATTCATGCCGCTATCGCTGCTTGTCAGACCTTCCGCCCACGACATACCGCCAAGGCGCTCTGCCGTGCTTTCGGACAAGGGCGGACGGTGCGGCTGTTCAGCGGCATGACTGTATTCAGCTGCATGACTGTATTCAGCGGCATGACTGTATTCAGCAGCATGACTGTATTCAGCGGCATGACTGTATTCAGCGGCATGACTATATTCAGCAGCATGATTGTATTCAGCGGTGCGACTGTATTCAGCGGACAGCAAACAGCAAGCCAAAAACAACAAAGCACCGCAAAAAACAATAATCAACAGCGGAAAACCGCAAATCACAGCAAATCACAGCAAGTTACAGCAAAAAACAAACAACATACCATAAAAGCATCATAACAAACAACATAAAAACCAAAAAAAACCAAATCAAAAATTGCGTCCGATATCTGGTACAATGATGACACAACTATCTTTGCTTATCATATCTCACACGCACATCACACCGGAGGTTTCCTTTTATGAAATTCGATGTTATGCCTGTGGCAACCGAAAAACAAATGAACGAAATTGAACAAATTGCGTCCGATATCTGGTACAATGATTACAAGAATATCTTTCCCTCGGAGCAGATTGACTATATGCTGCAGAAATATCAGTCAAAAGCAGCCATGAAAAAGCAAATGGCTGAGCATACGATCTATTATATGCTGCTCTCTGATAACTGCTTCGCCGGGTACGTCGCTTTTCAGGCGCACCACGACCATATCTTTATCAACCGCTTTTGTATCAAGCCCGAATTCCGGCGCAGAGGTCTTGCCAAAAGAACCGTTCACGCCTTTGACAACATGGTCAGCGGTGCGGAATTCAGAAACATTGACAAGCTCAGGATCATGGTTGAACAGAATAACAATTCTGCCATTGCCGCTTATGAACATCTGGGCTTTCAGAAAATAAAAGAGGTCACAACCGCTCTGGGGAATCATTATTTCAGTCAGGACTATCTGATGGAACGAAAAATCCAACGAAAAAGCAGGGAAGATTTCTATGGGTAAAAAACTAAAGGCATATATCCTTTCTTTACAGACCCTTTTATCCGACAATCAGATCATCAAGGCGCCGGCAGCATTGCGGCAGGAGCTTCTGCATGAGATCGCCTTCTGGCAGCACGAACGGCTGATTCACCTGTTGGTGACGATTCTCTTTGCGCTGCTGACCATGGCGGTTTTCATTCTTCTGCTGTTTTATCACAGTTGGGGTGTGCTGGCTTTATTGCTCGCCCTGCTGGCGCTGCTGGTTCCCTATATCCGTCATTACTTTATTCTGGAAAACGGTGTGCAGACACTCTACTTTCTGTATGAAGAGCTGCTCCGCCGCTATCCGCCGGAAAACTATCCGACAGAATGCATTCCCGACCGCCCCGGCGTCGTGATCAAGCCGACCCTCACCGGTAAAACAGAATAAAACTGCTGACAGTTATCCTTTGCCTGATCTCGTAAGAGGTCAGGCTTTTTTGTCAGGGGGGCTTTTTTGTCAGGGGGGCTTTTGCGAAAAAGTCCCCCCGACACCCCCGAAAACGTTGTTGACGCATTCAGTGTTAATCTCACCTTCTGTTTGCTGTCAACGCTTTCTTTTCTTTCATCTTTTTTTGGACTTTTGCGAAAAAGCCCCCCGACACCCCCGAAAACGTTGTTGACGCATTCAGTAGGATACAAACCTTCTGTTTGCATTCAATACTTTCTTTTCTTTCATCT
>JBGUWM010000027.1:0-25646 GCA_045221175.1 Acutalibacteraceae bacterium
TCCCATTGAATTTTGTAATTGATTTGTGTATAATAAAGGTCAGTCAGTTCCTTAATCTGTAACCCCTAAACTGAAACATTGATAAAAACACCTTGCTTACGCAAAAATGCTCCCCAAAAGCCGCTTTAACAGTGGCTTTCAGAGAGCAAAAGCGTTACATTTCAGCCTTGTTAGCTCGGTGCTTTCTCACACGTTCTGCCGTTTGCCGACGGCGAGCTTCTACGGCACATTGCTCTGAACAATACGCCTTTCGTCCAACAGAAGCAAAGAGCTTGCCGCATTGCCGACATTTCTTTGTGGGTACGCCTTTGAATAGAGCGAACAACTCGGCGTCAGTCGGCATTACAACTTGCTCGTAATACTTGCAAAGCTTGCTGTCGGTAAAGCCTACGCTGAACATATAGCACTCCGTTTCAAGCGGTAGGCAACCATATTCTTTACTGTAATTGGCACAGCAGTTGGTAACGTGCTTTTTAATACGATTCTTATCTCTTTTTGATAATTCTGCCATAGCGTGTCCTCCTTCTTTAATGATAGAAGTAATCTGAAACCAATAAAACAGATTACCCCTCCATATATAGGAGAAATTCGGCACGGTTTGCGGAACTGTTTTTGAAAAATTTTTTTAAAATATTTTGGGAGCTGAATTTGCGGTGGATGATTATGAAGAACTATTAGTCGAGCAGGAAGAAGAACAGCTCGCCGAAGCATTAGCTGAAGAACATCAAGCTGAATTAGAAGTACAGCTTGAACAAGATGAGCAGCCGCCGCAGATCGACGAGCTGCCCGAAACCAAAAGGCTGAAAAGAGATTTACAGCGTGAAGCACTCGCCAGATTGGAAAACGCCGCAAGGACAACCGCTGATTTTCAAAATGTGGTATCTTGGTGGAATCGTCTTGACAGTAACCGTGAGCGCAGGGAGCGTTATCACGAAGTCAGCCGGAGCGGCTTGGATATTCCGCTTGATTACGGTGCTGCGCTTGACGGTGAGATTATTCCTTACGATGTCAACGATGTGCTGATAAAGCAAATCCGCAAGGGCGATTATATCGATGCAATCTTTCATTGTCCGTTTGAGATTAACGAATTGGTGACTGACGGAGAGCTTTCAAAGATTTTGAATAATTTATCCGACAATCACAAGGAGATTATCTTTAACAATATCGTGCGAGGGACAAGTACAAAAGATCTCGGCAAAATCAGAGAGCAATCCGACCGCAATATCCGCAAGGTCAGAGCGACCGCCTTGAAGAAGATACATAAAGCATTACTAAAGGTGTTAGTAAACCGCAAAGAAAAAGGTTATCCTCTCACGATGGAAGAAAAGCAGTTAATAGAAAAAGCCCTTGACGGTAGCAAGGGCAGTTAGTATAATGGTAATATATTATTCGGATTTCAGATTACATTGGTGATAAATATGAGCTTTCAATTTGAACATTCCAATTCGACTTGGGTACGATACAGCGAATACGAATGGAAACAAGCTGAGAATGGCAAACTGTATTTGACAGCTTGTGCTGACGCAAAGCCTACAATATACGATCCGCTGAAAGAATATCAGCAGTTAGTTTTGGACGCTTTGTATATCGGGCGCTTGGGTATGAAACAGAATCAGGACGATACAGAAATACAAGACGAAATAAAAGCCTTTGCGGAAAAGTACGGGCTGTTCGGATTGATGACGGCATTGCCGACTACACCTTCCTTTATGGACTATGAAGCGGTGTATCTGCCGAAAAACCGTTTTATAAAAAAGGAAACAATGTCAACCAAAGAGTATCTCAATCTTTTCTTTCCCTTTGACAAGCTCGATGCAGTAAAGCGCAGCGTGGAATCGTTATGGAATATCGAAGGCGACAATATGATGATGGCGCTCGCTATGACAATGAGTGACAGACCGATGGCGGTCAATATGAGCTTTCAGCGTCAGTATTCCGAGAGCTACGAGTGGATGAAGCAGGTGTTTACCGATTGGGCGTTTAATGCCACAACAGTGTTTCTGTATTACAATGATTATGATAAGCTGGACGATGACTACAAACAGCTTATGCGGCAGAGTATCCGTGCGTTTGACGGTAACGCTCCGAGCTATCACATTGAGCTGCTTGAACAACCGACGCTTGTATGGGATTTTCATTCGCTCCTGCTTGGTATTCAGATGATGTTATCCTTTATGTTGACCGACAAAAACAATCCTATGAGAGTATGCAAGAAATGCTCCAAATTCTTTGTAGCAAGCCGACCAAGCGCTGTCTTTTGCAGCCCAAAATGTAAGAATCAATATAACGTGTATAAGAATAGAGAAAAGAATAAAAAAGATGAATAAACGGCATATTTCTTCAGCAATATTATTGTCCTTCTATATATTCCGCTTTTATTTATTGGTATGAATAGAGGGAGTACCGTAATGATACCCCCAAAATTTGTGGTGAACCAAAGGGGTATCGAACCCCTGACCACCTTATGTTTTCTTCATAATAGAGAGTCGAATTGATGAATATATAGTTTTGAGTTATTACAATTCGGGAATATTTTGATTGTATATTTTCTCCCTTTTGTATTGGTTGTTTTCCGCTTTATGTGGAAAAGCTAGGCAGAAATTCAATATTGTAATTAATTTTTATAAATGCTGTGATATACTCTATATTGATATTATAAAGGAAGACTATCAAATTAATAAAAATGGATATAAGGGGGAGCAAAAGTGAAAAAGGAGCAAATTAAAGCCATTGATCGTATCAAAGAAAGTCAAGATGAAATTAGAAGTTATATGACGTTGTGTGAAGAAGAGATCAAAAAAGCTTGCTATCAAGAAGAAAAAGCATCATCCTTAATTCTAAAGGCGGCTATTCAAAGAATAATATCTTTATCAATATCAGCCATAAATCATTCAAATGAACTATTAACTTCTATCTTATCCTTATTTGATAAATACTCTATACATATTATTAACCTAAAAAACAAATATGCGGAAACTCTCAAGAAAGATAGAAAAACAATTGAAGGACTGAAAGACGACGATGCAATAAAAGGTGTTGCATTTGCTCAGCGTCTACGTCATCGAATGACTGAAAACATGATAGAAAATGCAACTTGCTCTTATGATAATATGATTCTCTCCTATTATCTTTCATGTTTGTTTGCACTTCAATGTTTATATTTATCTCTAAGATTTAATGAGCAGGAAAAAAACAAAAAATATTTCAAAGTATTAAAAGACTTGGGCTCCGAATTGATAGATTCTATTGCGTTTGTATCATTATTGAGAAAACTGATTATTTATACAAGTGAAATTAGTAATGCTTTTGATGAACAAGCCATACAAGATGAGTTTTTCGAAAGGGTAGATAATCCTTTACAGGTTCTCGAAAAACAAATCGATGATTTAGAAACAATTAATAACATGTTGATGAGTTTCAACAATGTTGTAGTTAATGCAATAAAAGATCATGAAGAGTTAATGCAAAAAAATGTTGATGAACTCGAGGAAGAATTCAACAGAAAATTTATTCGACAAGATGATTGCGAAACAAACAAGGGGAAATAGTGTTTTCAAATATTCAATCCACAATTATGCTTTTAGGCTGACGCATTCTTGTTGTGGCAGCCTTTGTAACTGAGTTCATAATCAATAGTATAAGTAATAGAATAAACATAGTATTAGATAAATTTCTTTTATTCTAGGTTGAAAGGTAAAGAAGAAAAGCCTGTTGTCAACGAATTAACGCTGACAACGGGCTTTTGCTATACATATATAATCTCATTCAATACGATTTCTTTGGCACGGTTGCGGATATTATTCATACGGCGCACCCACGCCATTTGGTCGGCAGCTTTGAGTGCTTCGGTAACTCCTTCCTGATTAGCCATAGCTTTTACAAGGCTATCCACACGCTCGCTGCATTCTTCCTCAATATCGGCTAAATGCTCGGACAGCTTGCAAGAGGTAAGCAAGTTTGTGTAGAGAATCGGACGGTGCTTTTTGAGATACCTTTGCCGCATATGTCCGTACTTGCCGATCACATATTCCTTTGTATCGGGCAAGGTGAGATTTGGGAGCAAATAATCTCCCTGTTGGCTGTATGTTCCGCCAAGTTGTTCAAAAATAGTTTTCTTTTCCATAACAGGCTCCTTTCGTAGCGATGTTTTTTTCAGTTCGGATGACAGATTATTCTCCTTTCCTATAACTGCTTTTCAATTTACCACAAATGAGCCGCAGTCATATGTACTTAGGTAGTAGAAACTACCCTTTACATAATAGCTCTTGCAGGTGCTTCGTGTTCAGATGAGTAGTAACCACCACCTGAAATCTTTTGCCCCACACCTCGTTTGCAAATTCCATTCCGATTTTCTGTGCCAGCTCCGGGGAAATGTCCTGTTCCTTAAAGCTCAGGTATCCGTGATAGGCTTGTATGCCGTCGTCTTTGCCGTATGCTTTTTTCACAGATACAAACTGGTCTCTTGCGGTCGCAGGGTTGCAGTTGATACCCTCAACGAAAAATTCACGCTCGGTTTTTTCTTCGTCCTTTGCGTAGCTGAGAACATCACGGAGAGCCTGATACTGTTCCTCGGTGTAAATATCTGCCGCAGTCTTTTCGGGATTGGCGGCATAGTCGATTACCTGACCGAGCCTTGATGTGACAGACCACAATTTACTTACTGCCATTTCATATCGCTCTTATCGGGTCTTAAAAAAGTACGCTCCACATCAGCCTGAAACTTATGCCAACGCTCGGCTTCCTTTTTAAGCTGCGGTGCATCCACAAATCCGAGGGTGTTTGCTTTCGCCGCAAGCTGATTGATGTTGTTGCCGATAGCAGAAAGCTCACGCATAACATCGTAAAATCTTTCGTCGGGCTTTTCTCTCGGCTCGTATCCTTTGAGAAGCAAACGGATAAGACCGCCTTCGGAAAGACACGCCCGTTTTGCTTTTTTCTGCAAATCCTGAGCTTCTGCCTTGTTCATCAGAATGTGCTTTTCAATGTTTCTCTTGCTCATTTTTATCGCTGTCCTTTCTGTAAATATAGTGCCTGTCCCGATTTATCTGAAACAGGCACATTGTTGTTACTCCGAAAAAGCCGCCGATAATTAACCCGGCGGCAACCAATACTATCTCCCGCATTGCTTATGCTCCTTTCTTACTTGGGGGTATTAGGGGCAACCCCTAACGAGTGTACCGTTTTGGACATTCCTGTCCATAAATGGTCTGCTCGCTAAGATTATGCAGACACTCAGGGTTGCCCCATAGATTGACTCTTATCTCTCCATATCCTTTGAGACAGGCTTATACGGCTTTGCTTCAATACCGTCCATAGACTTGTAAAATCTCTCCGGGTATTTGAACTTTTCCTCATACTTACGAGCCAGCTCTTTCGGCATACTGAGAAACTTTTCCGACTCAATCGGTGCGTATGCAATGAAGAACTTGCCGGCAATAATGTCGAGCATTTCACGGTTGCTGTCGTCTTTCACATAACATTTTTCAATCTTCCAACCGTCCTTGCCGCCGTGTTCATCAGCCATATACGCTTCCAGTCGCACACATTTATCCGAGCCGTCGAGGGAAGAAGCATAGATAGAATATCCGCCCATACCCTCAATGAAAGCCTTATTGTTACTGCTGACAACATAGGTTCTTTGTTCCTCTGTGTAAGGCTTGTCAAAGCTGTCAGCCGTAAAAACAATATATCCGGTCGTGTGGTTTCTTTCTTTTTCTGCCTGCCGGAAATGTGCTTTCAACTGCGGATAACTCATCTCAACATTCTCAGGCTCGGAATAAACTGCCCTGTTCAGCGGCAAGCCGTTCATCTTTCCTTCCTCGTTGCAGATGATGGCAACTTCGTCCTCAAAAGGCATATATTCTTCAATATCTCCCTCCACAAGAGACTGCATTGCTTCCAGCGTATCCTCAATTTCAATGAGCTTCGGATACCTGCCCGGCTCAACGAGAATGACGGAAATCTTCTCCGGTGCTTCGACCTTTTCAAAGGTGTCCTCGTGAATATTCAAAGCAAGAGAGCTGCCGTTTTCCCATTTCATATGAATCTGTCCGGCGTCGTCAACGAACTTAACCGTTCCTTTCAGACCGTAGGGCATTTGACTTTCGCCAGCCATTTCAGTGAGTACAATCTGCGTTCCCTCCGGGTACATTTCTCTGATTTCTTTAAGTTTCATCGTGCAAAACTCCTTTCGGTTTTATCTTTTATTCCCAAGCGTTTACAAAGAAAATCGTTGACATCTTTCCCGTATTGGGGAGGGTCGTCAACGACTTCATACTTATCTGAAAGAATCGTCTGCAACGCTTTGGTCGCTTTTCTTCCGGCAATATCATTGTCCAAATGAAGAATAATTCGCCTGATTGTTTTGTCCTTTTCAAGCAGCCTGCCGAGTGTAACAGGCACTTTCGAGTCCTCAATTTTCTGCTTTGGGGAATACACTCCCGCAAGAGAAACAAGGTTAAACTGTCGCCAGTCTTTGCCCTCCAGCTTCATCAAAGTTGCATAGGAAAGCAGGTCAATGGCACACTCAAAAAGATGAACCTCTCCGGTGTTTTCGGCAGTCAGGCGGAAAGAATATTGCTTTTTACTGCCGGTGCAGTCGCCCATAATCCTTGATTGATTTGTTGCTCTGTATGCGGCGTATTTAGGTTCTTTGTCCTTGTCATAGCCGATAAAAACAGCATTGTGATACGGAAGCGACTCAATGATTAGCTCCTGTTCCAAGCAGTAGCTGATGATTTCAAAATCAATGCCACGCCCGAAAAGGTAATCAAATACCACCTCGGTAGTGGGGCTTTTTTCAGGCAGAAGCAAAGGCTGTTCCTCATAGCTTTTGATGTTTTCGCAAGTCGGAAAGCTGACTGAACCGTTTCCCATAATGGTCTGAACCGCACCTACAAAATCCATTCCACGGACTTTGATAAGGTAATCGAGGGCGGATTTGCCCCCGATACCTCTCGACCACCACATCCATTTTCCGTTGGAAATCTTCAAACTGTCGTGGGTTCTTGTGGTGTAGGTGTTGCTTGAAAACTTGACAAGCTCGCCCGGTTCATACTCTCTGAGATAGGTTAATAAGTCCATTCGTTTGGCTTCGGTTATGACTTCCGGTGCAATATACGGCATAGGTATCACCGCCGTTCTACATCAGCAAATCGGCAACCGCTTTCTGTATCGGGTCGTTGATACTGAGCTTTGCAATGATAATAAGTATCTTATCAACAGGGCAGCCGATGTCATTCCAAACAGTCCAAGCACCTCCCGCAAGGTCGTCGTTTTCATACAAAGCAATGATTTCTTCCGGCGAAAACACCGTTTCAATGCTCTGTCGAACCAACTCTCCGTAGAAAGAAAGCTTTGCATTTCTAAGGGCAAATTCTGCTTCCTTTGCGGGCGGTTTGCTTCTTTTTAATTCGAGATATGCTTTATCAAGTCTCCTGACCACAACCATCATCATTGCATCAAAAGGGTTAATGATTGCTTTTCTGCAAGGGCAGTTTTCTCTTTCCTTATCGGGTGTCATTTTATCGTTCATAGGTTTTCTCCTTTCGTGTGTTCGGCACTTCGCCCTCATCGGGTTCGCCGCCGACAATTTCGTTTTCTCGCTTATCCATATTGAGCAGAATATTCAGCTCGTCCAGTCGGGCAAGCTTTGTTTTCAATTCTTCCTCTTGGATAAATGGTTTTTGGACTTCTTTCTTTGCGGTTTCCAACTGATTTTTGGTGTTCTCAAGGTCGTTTTCCGCAAGCGATAAGCTCTCAGCAAATCTCTCAATACCGTTATCAAGACGGATAATATTGCCGTGTGCGTCATCACCGAGAGGAACATTTCTGCTTGTCGCACCTTTCAGTCTAACCTCATAATTTCGCTCTGCGGTATTAAATAGCAGCTCCGTTTCAAACCCTCTGTACTTGCCGAGAGGAATAGGGTCGGGGCTGTTCATCTGCTTGCAGGCTTCAATGATTGCTTTACCGGCGTCGGCTTTTTCGGAATAAAAAACACCCTTAACCTCCATACCGACAAAGCGGTCGTCCGTTGGTTTCGGGTGCTGTTTCGCAGTTTCTACATCTTGCTTCAAGCCTTCAATGCGGTTTTCCAAAGCTGTAATTCTCTGCGGATAATATTTGATTATCTTATCTTCCAAAGCGTATCTTTCAGAGAGAAAGTTGGATTTTAAGAGCTTCAGCTTTTGGACTTGAATATCCAAATCCATCTTCTCCTTAATATACGGATTGCCGGTGGCAAGCATTTTAATTTCTGCATAGGACAGAGCGGTTTCATCAATATCCTCGGCAGAACGCACCGGAGATTTGCTCGTCATAATCTGACTGGCGAACTTTTGCTTTCCCTCTACAAGCTGATAGAGGTATGCGTCGAAGGTCTGCTCTGTTACATAGCGGTAAATATCTACATCGGGGTTTGAGTTACCCTGACGGATAATTCGACCGGAACGCTGCTCCAAGTCTGACGGTCTCCACGGGCAATCCACATCGTGAAGTGCGATAAGTCTGTCCTGAACATTCGTGCCGGCTCCCATCTTTTGCGTAGAGCCGAGAAGCACTCTGACCTCGCCTTTACGGGTCTTTTGGAACAGTTCTTTTTTCTTCACATCGGTATCTGCTTCGTGGATAAAGCGGACTTCGCTTTCGGGCACACCACGCTCTATGAGCTTCTTTCTGATGTCGTTATATACCGAGAATGTGCCGTCGTTTTTTGGCGTTGAGAGGTCGCAGAACACAAGCTGTGCTGATTTTTTATCGGCTGTTTCCTCCCAAATACGGTAGATGTTATCGACGCAGGCATTGATTTTACTGCCCTCAAAATCAGGCAGCATATCGTTTAGCATACGCTGGTCAAGTGCCAGCTTTCTGCCGTCGTTTGTGATTTTGAGCATATTATCTATACTCGAATCCACACCGCCGCCACGGACTTTCTCGGCTCGTTCCGCAAGAGAAGCAACCATTTCCTTCTGCATTTCCGAAGGCTTGACCGCAACATTGTGGAAGTGTGCGTCCGGCACAGGCAGCTCCAGCATATCTGCCGTCTTAATGTCGGCAACCTCCTTAAACATAGCCATAAGCTCCGGAAGGTTATAGAATTTTGCAAAGCGGGTTTTCGCTCTGTAACCCGTTCCCTCCGGGGTAAGCTCAACGGCTGTTACAGTCTCTCCAAAGGTACTTGCCCACGAGTCGAAGTGCTGCAAGTTGTTTTTTACAAGCGTGTTGTACTGCAAGTATCGCTGAATGGTATAGAGTTCCACCATACTGTTTGAGATAGGAGTGCCGGTTGCAAATACCGTTCCTCGACCGCCTGTAAGCTCATCAAGGTATCGGCACTTCATAAACAGGTCGGAGGATTTCTGTGCTTCCGTTTGAGCGATACCGCCCACATTACGCATTTTGGTGTAAAGGTAGAGGTTCTTGTAATAATGACTCTCGTCAATAAAAAGCCTGTCAACACCGAGTTCTTCAAAGGTAACAACATCGTCCTTTCGGCTTTGGTCGTTGAGCTTTTCCAGCTTTTGCTTCACGGATTTTTTAGACTTTTCAAGCTGTTTAATGGAGAAGTTTTCTCCACGGTTTCGCTTCAAATCCATAATACCGTCTGTCAGTTCTTCAAGCTGCTGCTCAAGAATTGCCCTCTGTCTTTCAATGGACATCGGTATTTTTTCAAACTGAGAATGACCGATAATTACTGCGTCATAATCTCCCGTAGCAATTCGACCGCAGAACTTTTTGCGGTTCTTCGTTTCAAAATCTCGCTTTGTCGCTACGAGAATATTCGCCGCCGGATAGAGCTGTAAAAACTCCGCCGCCCATTGCTCGGTTAAGTGATTCGGGACTACGAACAGCGACTTATTGCAAAGTCCAAGTCGTTTGGACTCCATAGCAGCCGCCACCATCTCAAAAGTTTTGCCTGCACCGACTGCGTGTGCCAACAGCGTATTGCCGCCGTACAGAATGTGTGCAACCGCATTTTTCTGATGTTCACGGAGTTCGATTTCCGGGTTCATACCGTTGAAAACAATGTGGCTTCCGTCGTACTCACGGGGTCTTATGCTGTTGAACTTTTCGTTATACATCTTCGTGAGTTTTTCTCGGCGTGCAGGGTCAGCCCATATCCAGTCCTGAAAGCCCTGCTTTATGAGTTCCTGCTTTGCCTGTGCGATTGCCGTTTCCTTTTTATTGAGAACGGCTTTTTTCTTGCCTTCTTCATCTTCGATATAGTCAAAGATACGGACATCTTTCAGGTTCAGTGTTTCCTCAATTATCTTATATGCGTTGATGCGGGAAGTACCGTATGTGCTGTACGCTTTTACATTGGAACGGTCATAGCTCTTTCCCTCAATGTTCCATTCGCCGGTAAACTGGGAGTAGTGAACCTTGATATTCCACTGTGCATAGCGTGGCGTGTCGAGAAACTCAAACATAAACTGTTGGAATATTTCGGGCGGTATCCAAGTCGCACCGAGCCTTACGGAAATCTCGCTTGCCGTCAAATCCTTTGGCTGCACCTTTTCAAGTGCCTGCACATTGACGGTGTAATCTTCGGGATACAATGCCGCAGACCTTTTGGCTGTCGCCAGCTTCTCACGGACATTGCCCGACAGATATTCGTCCGCCATCAGATACTTCGGCTCATAAGAATTACCGTACTCATAAAGAGGATTTAAAAAGATTACACCCTTTAGGTCAGCGAATAATTCCTCCTCGCTTTTGCCGGAAAGCTCCATCATATATTCCATATCAATGGCTGCTTTTTCACCCATAGAGACAGCGAGAGCTTCGTCTGCGGTATCAACCTCCGTTACCGGCTTGTGCGGTTTTATCGTCCTTTTGAAGAACATATCTGCCTTGCGTTCCAGTTCGCCATCTTCGTTGATGACCTCAAGAGCAGAGAGCAGAGCATAGGAGCTGTCGTCGGAAAAAGCGGAAGTATTGGCACGGCTGTTAATCAGTCCGTACTTCTTTGTGAAGCTGTCATACAGAGTGTTCAGCTTTTCCTGTGCCTGTTTGATTTCGCTGTCCGGGTAATCCTCGGTTTGCAGTTCAATCAGATTGCGGACGCAATCTCTTATCCCAATCATACCCTTAATGCGGTTCTCGGCGGTTGCCGATACCTCCACCGGGGACATACGGGAGTTCTCACGGAAATAGATTTTGTCGTCCAAAACCGTGTAAGAGAAGTTCCTTACCGTAGGGTCTGCCGGGATAGAATTATCTTCTTCCTCCAGCTCATCGGCTACTTCGTATTCGGAGATTTCTCCGTGAATGTTTGAAACAGCTTCGTTCAAAAGCTCCGAAAGGTCGGCGTTTTCAAACGGCTCACAGGTTGCTTCCGGTCCGAAACGACCGCTTACCATTTTCATTTCGCCGAGTATCATTTCCGGGTGCTGAACAAAATATGAGTTCATCCTTATACCGTTTTCGTCGGTGTCAAGATGAACCCAGTCAGGCTCAATATCTATTAGCCTGTCTCGCTTTTGCAAGAACAGAATATCGGATACAACCTCTGTTCCGGCATTGCCTTTAAAGGTGTCGTTCGGAAGTCTGATTGCTCCAAGAAGCTCCGCCCTCTGTGCGATATATTTACGCACATTGGAGTTTTCCTTATCCATAGTTCCTTTGCTTGTCACAAGAGCCATCACACCGCCGGGGCGTAACTTATCAAGCGATTTTGCAAAGAAATAATCGTGGATTAAGAAATTGTACTTGTCGTATCGTTTATCGGAGACTTTGAAATCTCCGAAAGGCACATTGCCGATAACGCCGTCAAAGAAGCTGTCGGGGACATTTACTTCCTCAAAGCCCTGTGCCGCAATAGAAGATTTCTGATAAAGCTGCTGAGCGATACCGGCTGAAACGGTATCAAGCTCCACGCCGTAAACCTTTGCGTTTTCCATTGACTTAGGCAGCATACCGATGAAGTTACCGATACCGCAGGACGGCTCAAGCAGGTTGCCCTCCTGAAATCCCATCTGTTCCAACACCTTGTAAATGGCAGTAGATACTTCGGGCGGAGTGTAAAATGCAGTCAGTGTGCTTTCTCTTGCCGACGCATATTCCTCCGGCGTCAGGATATTTTTCAGCATTGCATACTCCGTATGCCAAGCTCCGGCTCGTTCGTCAAATGCTTCGGGAATACCGCCCCAACCGACATATCTCGACAAGATTTTCTGCTCGTCAGGTGTTGCAAAACGGTTTTCGTTTTGACAATCCTTCAAGACCTTAATCGCTGCATAGTTTCTGTGAAAACGCTCTTTCTTGTTCACTTCCTCAACCTGATTATTGGCAAGGTCAAAATTGTGTCGCTCCGACATAGGAATATCCGGGTGGAGGTCAAAGCTCTTTACCTTTGACTTTTTCTTTTGCTCCCAAGCGGGAACTATCGGCTCAGGTTCTTTATCTCGGTCGTCCTTAACTTCAACGCCGTTGTGTTCGGATAAAGCCTTAAAGTCATCAAGCAAGTCAGGTCTGATACCAAGTACAGAACCGTCATCTTCAAATACAAAGGCTTCATCAACAAGAAAATGATAAAACTCTGCACCGTGCCATTCGTTATCGCTGTCCCTTGCAACAAGACCGTTTTCATCATAACTGAGAGCAATGTCGTCAATCTTTAATCTGCCAAGCACGGAATAAAGGATTTCCGTTTCTCGGTCATAAACCGGTACTTCAGAAGCAGCAGCCACAAGGCTTTGCATTGTCGCTTTGGTACAGTCTGTGAAATCAGGCTGTTCCGAAAACTGACTTTCTGCGTCCACAAACCATTCCGTACCTACATCGGCAAGCTCCTGATTTGCAATGCTGCCAAGGTAGTCAAAGAAATCCTCAGCCGAGTCATACTCCCTTGCAGCTTGCTGTATCTCATCAAAAGAAAGCATATTTGTAACATACTGACCTCCGGCATTGCTGTCGGGGTTATAGTACATCCAAGCTACGCTTTCATTGTCCCGGTCGATAAAGAAGGCATCGTCATAACCGGTTTTCGGACTGAATTCCTGTACGGTTTCGGTATCGTTTTGAACTTCATTTTCGCCTGTAACGGATTTTTCTTCCGCCGGTAATACACTGACCTTCAAGTGGTCGTTCATTGGATTTTCACGCACTTTGCGGTCAAATTCTTCCCTTGAAAGTTCCTTATTGAATAGGGGCATATCGAAGTCATAGAGCATTACACGGTTTTCATCGAAGGACAAAACCTCATACTGCGAAGCTCCGATATATACGCTGTCGCCGAGATGATATTCATACTGTGCTTCCGGTTCGTCCTCTTTGTTTTCAGGTTCAGGCGGTGCGGTAGAGAGTATCTCACGGTTTTTTCTCTGCTCTGCAAGCTCGGCTCGCCGTTCTTCCTGCTTTTCAAGCCATTCCGGGTACTTTTCTTTTTCCTTTGGATTTAAGTATCTGTCCATACGGATAAGGTCTCCGATACGCTTTTCAACCTGAGACCAAGAAAGCGTAATGTGCGGCTTGTCGCTTCCGATACCTTTTGAAATTGTGATACCTTTTCCGTCGTGCTGTTCGTCAATGCCTGCACCGATGATGACAGGGTAAGAGCCGCCCCAACCGTATTCGTTTTTCAAGAAGTCGGCGTTTTCCTTTGCGGAAAGGCTCTTTTCAAACTGCTCATAGATACGCATTTTACCCTCGGAAACTCCGCTTCCACGGGTCAATACAGCGTCTATGATTTCCTGAGAAAAAGTAAAGGCAGAGGTTTTTTGTTCCTCTGCCTGATTGCTCATTATGAGAGTCAACTGACCGTCCATAGACGGAAGCGGTTTCATTGTATCGGTCAATTCTCCTAAAAGTCTCATTGCTTCAAAATGCTGTGCGATAACACCCCAGTCATAGAAGCTCTGAGCGGTTCTGTTTTCGTATTCGCCCTCCCACAAGTGGAGGACATTCTGAAATGTTTTGTAGCCGACAAGCCTGCCATCGCTTAAGGTAAGCTGGGTGTAATCATTGTTGAAAATACCCTTGATATATTCGGTACGGGTCGCATTGTCCCTATTTCTCTCATAGAAGTCTTTGATTTCTTCCTTTGAAGCGGACAAATGCGGGGTAGTGCCGAGTATCTCTCGGATAGTATCATCGCCACCGAAAAACGGCAGGCTCTTGTCCTCGTGGTTTCTGTCGTAATACTCTAAGCGAATATTACCTGATTCTTCACGATTTCCTGTGCCGAGTTCCTGATGTTGTTCATCAGGCGAACCCATTTCATCATATCTTCCGCCTTCATCTGCTCCGTCAGTCCGGCTTTCTGTGCCATCTGCTTTACGAGAGTTTTCTCCAGTTCGCTGGCTCTCTGCTGAACCTCCGCCAAGTGACTGTTCAGAATCCCTTTCGTCAGAAGATTGTAGTACAGGATTTTGTGATGTTCCTTCAGATAAGTTCTCCTCATCTGCGACCATCTGCCGAGAGTCACTTCCGTCTGCTCCGGCAGCTTCAGGTTCGGAAGATTGTAATCTCCCACCATCGTGTATGTGATTTCGCTCATCGCTTTGACTCCTTTCGTCTTTGATGTCTTTATTGTATTCGGATTGCCCCTGTTCATCAATTATGCGATTTTCCTTGCTGAGCGTGCTGATTGTTCTGCTGACAGGGAGCAACGCCATTTCAGCAATGTCGCTTGTAGCAATACCCACCGCATTGAGAACTTCCTGTGAATTGAAGCTTGAAATCCCGGCAAAGTCATCGGGAGAATAAACCTTGTCTGCGTCCAAACCCAAGCGAGCCATTACCATATATGACACGCTGTTTCTGACAAGCTCCACATACAGATTATTTGCTTCTTCGTCAGAGAGATATTCAATATCGCTTCCTGCACCCAAACTCATAAAGTCGGAGATATAGTCTGCGATGTTGTCCTCGACGGCATTGGCAATGCTCTCTTTGACGACCTTTTCAATACTCGTTGTATCGTTTACCGCACCGAAAGTATTTTCAAGTGTCTCAATAACCTCTGCTTCATATTCGGGTCTCATCTCCCAAATCGGAACAGGGCGGGAATATCGGCTCTCGTGGGTATCCGATATATCAAAGTAGTGAATCAGCCTTTGACGGCTTCTGTCTGCGTCCTCAAATACGGCAATACCTTTTGCTCCTCGGTTTACCCAACGACCGAAAGTGCCGTTCCATCGTTCGATTTCAAGCACGGCTGTTGCGTCGGGTCTTTGGGCATAAATGAGAAGTTGTTCATCAAATCGGAGCCTGAAATTTCTGCCTGCTGTTTTCAGAAACGATTGCCAGTTTACCGGATTGTCTGTAACTGCAAAACAGGTTCTTTCATACAGCTCCGAAATCAGGTCAAATTTCCTTGCCACCTCGTCTGCACCTCCTTATCGTGATATTTCTTTGTCCTTTGCAGGTTTTGTGTTTTCTTTTGCGGCTGGTTCTACGGTATGACCGTTTCTCTCGCAAAGCTCGGCAAATTCGCAGATATGGTAGAGATTTGTGCCGACCTCCAAATGGTAGTCGTCAATATATCTGCAAGTCCTCTCCATTGTTTTGCCGTCGCCGAGCTTAATTGAGATTTTCTCTCCGTCCGCAATGCGAAACTGCTCCTGATAGTGCGGGTCGATAAATCGGATACCACGCTCGGCATTTTTTAAGTGGCTGTTCAGCCATTCTTTCTGATAGCAATAGCAGTAAAGATTGTACTCGCCCCTGTTGGGGTTAAACCTCATAAGATAGCTGTACTTTTCCGTATCAAGACGAATGCCGTAGTGGTTGCGGTCATCATTAAAGGAGCTGTCGGGAGTGGAATAACAGTAAGAGGACATAGACTTTCTGCCGGACAAAACATCGCCGTCACGCAATCCGTTTATCACATCGTCAAATTCAGCCTTAAATTCATCGGTTTTCAGGTCTTTTCTGAAATCGTTCCAAGTCGTCCAAAACTCGTTTCCGGCAGAACCGAAGTCGGCTCGCAAATATCCGATAAGACCGGTCTGCATAGAGAGCTGCTGACTTTGGCTGAAGGTGTATTTACGCTCTGCTTCGGTCAATACTCTGTAATCCATTTTTATCACCTCGCTTGTTCGTTTGATTGTCTTTGCTTTGGAATAGAAAAGCCATATACTCCGGCAATATCATCGCCGAGCCTTTTGGTAACTCGTGTGATGTCGGCTCTTGTGGCTTTTCCGTTGTAGATTTTATCTTGCAGATTTTCAATCTGCGTATCGGTAACACCGTCTTTGAACACACGGTATAGATAATGGTTTGTGCCGTCGTGATGAACGGCGTCGGCTCGAAGGTCGCCGTACTTATCCACATACCATTCGGTATAATCGGTATCGGAGTAAAGGCAGTCTTTAATGTTGCCGGAATCAATCATCTTGTATCCCGACACTCTGCCGTTCCATCTGCCAAGGTCGCCGATAACGATAATCGGCTGTGAAAGCTGAATATCAAGATTTACTCGTTCATCATATAGGTTTGCGGCATTGGATTTTACCATAATGTCGTACAGTTCATCTTCCGGGTAGTTAGGGTACAGTTCCTCTAACGACTCTCGCCAATCATCAAGGTCAAGGTTAAGGTCGCTCCAAATGATGTGACGGTCATTCTGTTCCTGCCTGCTCATCAGTGCCACCTCCCAAATAAGAGAACAGCTTATTGGCTTTGGTCTGCTTCTGAAGCTCGATAATCAGGCTCATTTCCGGAATAGTGATACCGGGAATTTTCAAAATGCTTTCCATATCAAGCTGCTGCAATTTCTTTTCCGTGTTGCAGCCTGCGTCAAACAGTTTTGTCAGAAGCTTTGTCTTTTGCTGAAAAGTAAATTTCTCCTTCATTGCTTTGTCCTCCTTATCGTTCTTTGTCTTTGTTTCGCTTCTTGTGTAAAAGCTCCTGTGCCTTTTCCTTTGCCCATTCAGGAAGACACTCAGGCTTTACTTCGCCCATAACATCCATTCTTTCATATCGGGTGGATTTACCGGTGTGAAGATTTGTGCAGAACACGGCACTTCCACGGCTGTTCGCCGACGCACCGAAACCGCCCGTAACATAGTAGAGCTGTCTGTCGGCTCTTTGAAATTCGGGTTTTAATACCTTGGGGTCAATGGCAATGATTTTGCCGTTGATGTCTTTGGAATAGTGGTCGGGGATACAGTCGGCTTCGGTTATAATCGTGATTGGAATATCCAGTTTCTCGACCTGTTCCTTGAAAAGCTCCGCTTCATTTGCCACACGGCTACCGAAAAGGTGTGCGATTTCGATATAGTCATCGCTTACCATACATTCCGAACACAGTTCAAACAGGTCGTTTCGCTCTGCAAATCCGCACATAAATTTATCGCCGTTTGCACTTTGCTCATTGGAAGCCAAGATAACTTCCTTTTCGCCCACATTGACCGAGCAGAGAACGGTGTATTCACCGATTTTCCTTTTTTCCTCGTTCATATCCACACCTCAGCTTACTTCAATCACAATTCTGATATTTCCGCAGTCGCAACCGCTGCACTGTCTGGACAGTTCGGGAAACAGGGATTGCACCCTCTGTCTTGCCCTGCGGATAGTTTCAAAGCACGGCAAGCCGTAGCCTTTATAGTTGTTGACTATATCTTCAAGCGGCAAATCGCCGACTCTCATATAGCTGTATCGGTTGTAATAACAAAGGATAAGCTGCATATCGTCATACCTCGTTTCAGGGCATTCCCTAAGTATTGCAAGCACCTTGCTGTCAACCGTCTTTTGCTTGTTCATAATGCACCTCCGTAAAAGAACTGTGGGCGAAGTTTTCACTCCGCCCACTTTGGTGTTCCTTATTTCTTTCTGTTCTTAATCTGCAAGAAGATAAAGCCGCCGATAATAAAGGCGACTAATACAACTGCTACGATTGTCTTAGCGTCCATTACTCATTGTCCTCCTTCTTCTTTTTTCTGTACGCAACAACGGCTGTGCCGACAATACCGAGGGCAGAAAGTCCCGCAAGTGCCGTCCACAAGCCCACATTGCTGTTATCTCCGGTCTTTGGTGTGTCTCTCAGCTCATTGTGCATTTCCACAACGGTAGTAGAGCCGACCTTTACTGTTGCAATCTTATCCGCAGGAAGCACATAGGAAGCAGAAACACTATCCTGAACCTCGGAAACGGTGTAATCGCCGATACGAAGTCCCTCAATAACGATTTCGCCGTTCTTATCGGTCGTGAAGCTTCGGTCGTATCCGTTTACTCCCGTAACTCTGAAAGTGAAGCCTTCAACCTTACCGTCTGAGGAAGTCTTAACGATTTTCAGGTTTCCTTTCATTGCCGTGTTAATAAAGCCGACGTCGGCTTTGTTTTCTACCTCGTATGTGGTTTCATCTTTTTCAATGAAAACAGAGTACACACCCTTATCAAGCTCAAAGCCCTCCGGTGCTTTGGTTTCTCTTACAAGGTATTTTCCGTAAAGAAGCTCCTTCATTTCGTAAATACCCGTAGAAGTTTCGTTGAGCGTACCGATAAGCTCGTCGCCGTCGTCCAGTTTGCCATCGCCGTTTACATCTTTGTAAACCTCAAAGGTCGCTCCTGTCAGCTTGTTGTCCGGGTAATCTTCATCAACCTTAGTCAACTTGATATTGCCGTGAACATACTCATTGACGATTTCAACCTCAATGACCTGACCGACCTCGGAGATTTTAACTTCATAAAAAGTATCATCAAGCACAAAGCCCTTCGGCTGCTCAATTTCTCTTACAAGCCAGTTGCCATACGGTACTTTCTCAAAAGAAAAACTACCGTCTTTTTGGGAGGTAGCAGTCATCAAAGCATTTTCTTTTGTAAATTCGGTTTCATCAGCCTTAAACAGTCCGATTACTGCACCGCCGAGTTCTTCGCCGTTTTCGTTAATCTTCTTACCGGAGACAGAACCGTAAATGAGCTTGTTTTCAATCGGCTTGCCGTCATTGACCGCAATCTCAACAGTTTCGGTATCCTGTCCCGCATAGCTGAAAGTAAACGGATACTTGCTGTCGGAAAGGATATAATGCTCATCAGTTGCAAGCTCCTTTACATAGTAGCTTCCGAAAGGAAGGTCGGTTTTGATAACAGCCTTGCCGTTCTCTGAAAGTGAGATAATCTCAATCAGACCGTCTGCCGGGATAGAAGTACCGCTTGCGGAAACAAGTTCCTCTGCGGCGAAAAGTCCGAAGCTGATATTCTTCACTTCATCTCCGTTGCCGATATTGAAGATGTCGTTCTTTTCGATAGCCTTTTCAAGACTTACCGTAACCTTTTGTCTCTCGTTTACGAAGCTGGTTGCGGTTTCCGTCACGGCGACTTCCTGACCTGCGTAGGTCAACTCGACCTCGTGTGCTTCCTTGTTGATAACCATACCCTCCGGTGCGGTGATTTCAACCACCGTATATCTGCCGAGGTAAAGCTCCTTACTCTTGGCAAGTCCGTTTTCATCTGTGGTAACAGTATCTACGACCTCGCCCTTTGTGAAACGGAGTGTACCGTCAGGAGTGATAATATCGTCTGCTGCGGTAATCTCATAGACCGCACCTGCAAGACCTTTCACTTCATAGACAGGCTGATAAATCACATCGGCGTTTTCCTCTCCGGAGATATTTACCCCTGAGAATACCTCGCCGGTCTTTTCAATGCTGACAGTACCTTTCTGTGCCATATTAGGCTTATCGACCTTAATCACGGTAATACCACCCTCATCGGAAGAATGTTCCTCTGTCACATCAAAGTACACCGGTGTGCTGTCAAGCACATATCCGTAAGGAGCCTGAACCTCAACAAGAGAATATCCCTTGCCATATTCCAGCTTCTCCGGTGTAACAAGCTGTCCGTTTGCGTCGGTATAGAAAGTATCAATCGTTGTTGGAGTAGGATAAGTAAAGGTCATTGTTACCTGATTGCCGTCAGGGTCAAAGATTTTGAACCCAGCACCGGCATACGGAATGTTTTTACCGCTTTCTGCGTCCACCTTGACAACCTTGATATAGCTTTCAAAGTTTGCGTTGTTGATAAGATAACGGTAGGTCTGTCCGTTCTGAGCAATGAACACATCAAAGTCTTTCATCAGCTTACGACCTTCCCAGCCTGCGGTCTGATGAACGGTATATACACCATACGGCATATCCTTTGTCTGACCGAAGCCGTTTTCATCACAGACAATGACATCTCTTTCATCTTCTTCTGCTGCGTCAAAGCTGCCGGAAGATTTGAGATAGATTTCAAAGGTAGCACCGTTTTCAGGTGTTTCAATCTGAGTTTCTCCGTTATCGGTATGCTTGATGATGGCGATATTGCCTTTCATAACCTGCTCGGTAACATCATTTGCGGTCTGATTGTGTTCCACCGTATAAAGCTGCGGTTCAGCACCGACCTTATGGATTGCGGTATCAAGCAGATTGCCCTCGGACGGAGTGATTTCACGGATTGTCCAGTCGTCATCACAGATATATTCCTTTGTGGTAAACTGACCGTTCTTATCCGTTACATACTTGTCCACAAGGGTTTCACCTTTATAGATACCGTAAACTGCTCCGGCAAGGGTAGCGTCGCCCTGCGGTGTTCCTTCCTCACGGTCACTCTTTGTTACGGTCACGGAAAACTTTTTAAGAATGTTCGTGAAGTTTCTTGTGGTTACTTCTTTCCAGTTAATCGGTGCGGTCTGATTTGCAGGCACAACATAACGGATAGCGGTATCCACTTCCTCAATGGTGTATGGGGTAGTGCCGCTGATAAGCACATCATCGAAAGAAGCAACACCGTTCTTATCTGTCACTGCATATTCATCTACGGCAATACCCGCAAGCGAAGTTCCGTAAAGGTGGAAAGTTACACCCTCGACCAGATTTTCCTCCGAAGATTTGATAACCTGAAGATTACCTCTTTTAAGAACATTATTGAAGTTGACCTTTGCCACCTGACCGGCAACAACAGTTACTCTGTGAACCTCCTGCGGAACATATTTGTCGATAGACTGTTCTGTTACCGTGTAAACACCGGGCATAAGGTTATCCAGTTGGAATTTACCGCCGTTTGCGGTTGTTACAGTCTGATTGACACCGTTACCGCTGATGGTAAACTGAATACCGTCAACCTTTCCGTCCTCACTTGTCTTTACAATCTGACAAGAGCCGTAGCTGACCTTCATTTTGACAAATCCGCTGACAGGGTCGCTGACCTCCTGAGCATAAGTGACCACATCCTGAATGCCGTTGCCATTCTGATGGATACCGTCAGTCCATACAACTACACCTCTGCGGACACCGTTCTTTTTTGCGGCTGTGATGGTAAATTCCTTGCTCGGAGCTTTCTCCATCGAAACAGTCAATTTGTTTCCGCTGACAGAGAACGAAACGCCGTCAATGTTTGCCGAGAAGTTGTAGTTGCCAAGCACACCGTTTGTATCGGTGAGAGTTGCAACATACTTGCTTCCGTTCCATTCAAGCTCGTTTACCTTGGCAGAACCGCTTGACCTTGTGCAGAAGCTCGGAACTTTCGTATGGTACTGAACGCTTGTTACCATACTGTTGTAGTAAGACAGGATTTTACTGCGGAGAGGGTGTGCAGAGCTTACACATTCAAGCACGGCATTGTACCCGCCCGTAGAAACGTGATTGAAGCCTGCGTCTCTTTCGCCGACAATCGTTTCCCAAATCAAAATCTGAGTGGCATAAGCGTGGGCGATACAGTTTGCGTCGCTTTCATTCTGCGACTTCCAGCTTGTCGAAATTCCTCCACGGTAGCCGTACTGCAAGATACGACCGATAAGCAGGCGAATATCATCGCCGGAAATCGTACCGTTCGGACTGATGTTGTTGAAGAAGTTCTCGTCCTTTTCGGTGAGAGTATCTCCAGTCCGCTGACCTGTACCCGGCTCGATACAGTAGGCGATATTGCCCGAATACGAACCCATTGCACGAAGTCCCGTATATTTCGTGGACAAGCCTTTCCAACCGTTCATATAGTTGAGATTGCCGTGTCCCCATTCGCCGTTGTTATTGGTATCTCCGCTTCGGGGATAATCGACGAGGTACACATCGGCTTTTTCGCCTACGGCTGCAAAGGCTGTCGTTGCCCCAATGCCCATAAAAGCAGTGAGGCTCATAACCGCCGCCAACATAAGCGAGACGGCTTTCTTGAATTTTGTTTTAACCATTGCGTTTTCCTCCTTGAAATGCAAAAACGCACCGATTTTACTCAGTGCGTCCGCTTAAAATTATTTTGTTTTAGCAGTAGCCGATATAGATGTTGTACTCCGTATCGGATAGCTTTTCTGTCCATATCCACACAGCGGTAAAACCCTCGCTGTTCTTGTATCGGTTCAGTCTGCTTTCAATATCAGACTTGATACCGCTTCGGTTAGGATTTGCGGATATGGGGTTGTCCCAACATTCTGTCGCCGTGCTGTCAAGAGAAAGCCCTATGCTTACCGCATACTCTTTTGCGTAACTAACATAAGGGCTGACATCGAATGTCTGCTTGGGCGGCTCTGTCGGTTTCGGTTCTGCCGGCTTTTCAGTCGGCTTTTCAACCGGCTTTTGTTCGGCAGTTGTCTGTTCTTTTGGCTGTTCCGTTTGTTTTTCGGGTTCAGCCTGCGTGGTTGTCTGCTTTGGTGGCTCTGCCTTTGGCTTTTCGGTTGCAGGAGTATCAGCCGTTTTTTCTTCCGCCGGTTTTGTCTGAACAGTTGCAACCGTCTGACTTTCAGCGGTTGATTGGCTTTCTTCTGCCGTAATCGGTATTTCTTCCTGAACTGCCGTGCTTTCCGGTTCTTCTGCCGTTTCTTCCTGAGAATCTGTTTCGGTATTACCAGCCGGAAAAGAAGTCTCTGTTTTCGTAATCTCCTGTGCAGCTTCTTTGGCTGTGTTACCGGTACAACCTACGAGGAAAATCATCAGGCAGGCAAGAACACAAGGTATCAGCCTGTTTTTCATATCCATCGCCCCTTTCTGCCTTAATCGTAATAAAAACCGGTCAAAACATCAAAGGTGCGATTGGCTGAACTTTTTATCGTAGCAGACATTTTGCTTTTGCTCCAAATGTGCGAACCCTTTAATAGACAGCTATATGTTATTGAGATAGATATACTCAAGGGAGATAGAGTATATTTTTCAGCAGGTTAATAGCTGGTATATATGGGGGTTAGAGTGTGAGAAAGGGGGAAGGCTATCGGCTGTCACGGTCGGCTCTGCTTCGCAGAAACTTGTTGTAATGCTCCAATGCCTTGCACACAAAATCCTCCGTTTGGCTTATGGGAATGTTCTTCGGGATAAGCTGTCGAACCCTGTCGCCCCTTAAAACAATTTTCTCCCTTTGGTTTGGTTTTTCCTCCGACATAATCGCTTGGATTGCTTCGGTTGTGAGCTTGCCCTCCTCAAAGAACTTTCGCATACGGATTGTTTGGTCGTGGGACGGGGTTGCGTCGTTCAGGTCGATTTCATCAACCACATCACGCTGACTGTCCTCATCGAGAAAAGACAATTCAACCGCCGGTCGCATTTTTATTCGCCCCTCATCAACATAATCCAAAAGTTCGGGAACAAGGTTTGTAAGGCGAATATAACGCTGAATTTGCGTTTGGCTTTCGCCACTTTGAGTTGCAAGTTCTTCCCTTGAAAAATTTTGTCCCACTGGGACTAAATTATCTTTGCTCGGTCTGCCCGCTTGCCTTTTCATCGCTTCCAAACGCATTTTGTAGGCATAGGCTTTTTCAGAGGGAAGTATTTGCGACCTTTGATAGTTGCTCTCAACCATTAAAATCGTGGCTTCGTCTCGGTTCAGTTCAACGACCTCACAGCGGAGAGTATCAAACCCGGCAAGCTCACAGGCTCGCTTTCGTCTGTGTCCCGATATGAGTTCGTATCTGCCGTCCTCTTTCTGCCTTACCGTCGCCGGTGTGATTACCCCTCGTTCCTTGATACTCTCAATGAGCTGTGCCATATCCTCGTCATCACGCACCTTAAAAGGGTGGTCGGGGAAATCGTCAATCTCAGTCAAGGGAATATCTCGGATTTTGGAAAGCTTTTCTTCATCTCTCTGTTCCTGCGTTGAGAATAAGTCATCGAGCTTCGTGAGAGTGAAGTCGCTCTTTCTTCCTGCCATCGGCTAACACCTCCTTTGTAAATTCTGTGTACGCCTTTGACACCGTGCTGCCCGGTTCGTAGGCAAAAATGCTCTTGCCTTTGGAAGAAGTCTCTGCGGCTTTTACGGCAATCGGGATATATGTTCGATACATCTTGATTTGACTACCGAAGTTCTCTCTCAGAGCTTCTACCGTGCTTTTGGCGAGGTTGGTACGGCTATCCACCAAAGTGAGAAGCATACCGTCAATCTTCAAGTTCGGATTGATACGCTTCTTAACTCTTGAAATGGTCTGAACAAGCTGCGTCATACCCTTTGCCGGTAAATACTGAGCCTGAACAGGAATAATAACGCTGTCTGACGCAGATAGAGCATTGATTGTTACCATTCCGAGGGAAGGCATACAATCTATAAGGATATAGTCATATTTGTCCTTCACTTCGCTGAGATAATTTCTCAATGCCGTCTCTCTGCTCATTGCGTTGACAAGGTTAAATTCCATTGCAGAAAGCTCAAGGTTTGCCGGAACAAGGTCAACACCCTCGTCGTGGTGCAGAATACCGACCGTAGGGTCATTCATCGTTTCGTTTAAGACATCTGTGAGTTTCGTTGCAAGCGTGATACCCAAGTTGTCTGTATCCTGCCAACCGAGACAAGTGGTTAAGTCGCCCTGTGGGTCTGCGTCTATGAGCAGCACTTTCTTTCCCTGCATTGCAAGACCGACGCCGAGGTTTACCGTAGTGGTCGTCTTTCCAACTCCGCCTTTTTGATTGCATATCGCAATCGTTTTGCAGTTCGACACTTTGTGCGTCCTCCTTTCGTAAAATTCATAGCCATCGCAGTATGGCTATGTACTTGACCGGCTCATTTCCTAACCGGTCGGGCAATATTTGTTCTCAACACCCCTTGCCGAGCAATAAGCTCACGGGAAGTCACTAAGGAACAGACTGCTAATCTGTATCATAGGAATTTCACCTCTGCCGGGTACTCCGCCAGCTCCGTAGAGAAGTATCATTATCCTTCTGACTGTCATCGCCGTAACAGGGGCAACCTATTACTTATACCGGGAGTTCTCGCTGTTCTGCAATGCAGAAGTCACGGCGTACCCGATAAGGTGGCTAAAATCATCAGAATTAAAGTCTTAGTGAATGATTTATTCAGTTGTCAAAATACAAGTGAAAGGGCTGACCTTTTTGTGGTTCGGAATTAACCCCTTCACTCATTTGGACAAAGGGGGTCAAAATGCACACCCAAAATCACCCATTTTTCAAAAATTTCTTGAAAATATTTTTTAGAAACAAAAAAGCCGCCTATTTCCCTCGTAATTGAGGTCAATAGACGGCGGGTAGAAATATTCATATTTTTGGTGTATAATAAGAGTTAATCAAAAGAAAAATTTGAATTTTACGGTCAGTAAGGAATGCGTAAAGTTATATGATTGTATTATAAGCGATTTGTTAAATTTTTATAACCACTTGTATTTGCCTGCGATTTATGGTATAATATTTTAAAATTTAGAAAGAGGTGGGAAGATGATTAACTTTTCTTGCAAATAAAATCAAAATATGCGGTAGTGCTATACTTTGGCATTATTGTGTCTATTGCAAGAAAGTTAT
>JBGUWM010000028.1:0-1631 GCA_045221175.1 Acutalibacteraceae bacterium
TTTTTCCTCGGAGGATTAGCTCAGCTGGTTAGAGCGCCTGCTTCACACGCAGGAGGTCACTGGTTCGAGTCCAGCATTCTCCACCATGAAATAACGGATAGTCCAACGGGCTATCCGTTATTTCATTCAGTAAGCCAAAATAAAAGATTAACAAAAGCATTCTCCGCCAAAGCAAAGATCCCGTCACGAAAGCGGCGGGATTTTTGTTTTGGTATTATTCATCATTAGAGACCGCTGTTAATTATTTCCTCCGCGTTGATGACGAGAACGTTTTCCGCTCCCGACTGCGCTGCAATCCTGCCGATGGCGCCGACATAGCAAATTGTTTTGTCGGGCAACACGACAATCAAATCCGATGGGTGTTTATCCGTCGGTTTTTTATCTCCGAACAAAAATCCTTCGCGTTCAGCCAGCGCGAAAAAACGACGGCAGATTTCATCACTGCTCATGCGGACATAGACCTTCTTGTTTGCGTTGATAAGACTTTCGATCGTTTTCATTTTTGATCCTCCGAAAAAAATTATTCCCTATTCGGAGCACGAAAAAAACGCCCATCGTTACCGACAGGCGTATCGTTCATAATCTCCTATCGGTCAAGCATTACCACCTTACCTCGCGGCAGGTTGGTGTGCGGTCAGCGAGCTTGTCTCTCGCGCACTCTTTATAGGTTGGTTTCAGTATAACGTAATCGGTGTTACTTGTCAATACCGAAAAATTGTTATAAAGGCAATACCGCATAATTCAGGTGTGCGGATTGCGCAGTAAGATTTTTCGTCAGGTTGCACAAATAAATTGAGGTAAGGCTATCGCCTTGCCGAGATTTTTTGGGCAAGCTGACGGAATAAGAAAAGGCAAGCCGTGCGCCTTGAATTGTGCGGTGTTGCCTAAAATATTTTCAGGAAACACTTGACTCTGACGCTGCGTCATAGATTATCATAGAACCCGAGGTGAGGAAAATGAAAATGCAGATCAAGGAATTCGCGGAGCTGACAGGCGTGAGTGTGCGCACACTTCATTACTATGACGAGATAGGTTTGCTCAAGCCGTCTGAGGTAGATGTGCAGACAGGCTACCGTTTTTATGACGAAAATTCTTTTGAGCGTATGCAGGAGATTTTGTTTTACCGTGAACTGGACTTTTCACTGAAAACGATCGCGGAGATTTTATCCTCACCCGACTACGACAAACAACAGGCGCTCTCACGTCAGCGGAAGCTGCTGCTTGCAAAAAAAGAACGGCTGGAGCAGTTGATCGCGGCAATTGACAGCGTGGAGAAAGGAGAGGGTTTTATGAAAACGAAAAACGAATACGAAGCTCTGAAAAGTCAATACGCAGAGGAAGCCAAACAGCGTTGGGGCAATACCGCCGCCTACAAGGAATTCGAGCAGCGCCATACCGATCACAACCAAGCGGCTGCTTTGCTCGACGCGGTGTTTGAAGAATTTGCCGAGCTTAACCGCGCCGGTGTTTCACCTGACAGCGAGCCTGCAAAAATCACGGTCGAGAAATTGCAGCAGTGTATCACGGACAACTTCTACACCTGCACCGATGAAATTCTCAAAGGCTTGGGACAGATGTATGTCGCCGACGAGCGCTTCCGTATGAACATAGATAAACACGGCGAGGGGACA
>JBGUWM010000029.1:0-5533 GCA_045221175.1 Acutalibacteraceae bacterium
ACGAGGCAACCTCACCGAAGGAGCTTTAGCTCCTCGGGGTTTCAGTGGGGGATTATAACCCCCACTGAAAGTCCGAATGGCACCCGCCGCCTAAGGCGGGGGACATCGGTGAGTGGTTATAATATACTATTTGTATTATGGTTATTTTACAATCTGTATATTTCCGATTGTTCAAGCATGACAGATAACCATAAAGTGTAAACCGCATCGCATTTTCGTAACGCAAGCTTGCTTTAGCATCAGTGCTGTCAGAATACCGCTGCTAAAAAAGGTATATGCATTCTCAGCGGTTCTGACTGTCAGCCTACCGGTTGTATTATTTACTATTTGTATATTTTGTTATATATCAACAGGTTGTATTGTTGCTTGCCATAAAAAGCGGTGTAATTCCCGCAAGAGGAAATACACCGCTCATTTACTTATTATCGGTTACTCAGCGATGACACCATCATTCGCTGCGTTTTTTCTTAGCGATCAGTACAAAAGCACCTGCTGCAGCAGAACCGATCACAAAGAGTACAACCATTGTTGCAGAAGTAGAATCTGCAGTTTTTACATTCTCATCACCGGGAGTGATAACAGAAGACTGACCATCAGTACCGGAAACGGTTGAGGTAGGTTCTGTTGAAGTCTGTGTGTCGTCGTCAGGCAGAGGCTTAGACTCTTCAGACTCTTCAGACTCTTCAGACTCTTCTTTGGAAGCTTCCTGCTCATCCAATTCTTCAATCAACTGTCCGCTGATCGGCCAGTAATCAATCATATCTGCCTGCGTAAACTCATCACTGTTGACAAAAGAATCCGGATTTGCTTTTGCTTCCTCATCGACCTGATAAGTACACAATGCAATGATCAGCTTTGCACTCTTAGCGTTTGCCGAAACAGTTACTGTACCATTAATCTGGCTGTTCTGGGTACGGTCATGCTCAGCCTCATATTTACCCCAGCTCAGATCCCATGCGCCGTCTGCACGAACCTTATATTCATAGGTTTCACCGGCTTTCAGCCCGTCTATTACTGCGTAATAAATGCCGATGCCATACTTATCTTCCATGGGAACGTCTTTGCTCCACTCGTTGAAGCTGCCGATTGCGCCAAAGGTATGCTCGGTGTTCTGAGGAACAAAGGTATAGCTCAGAACGGGCCATACTTCCATCAGATCTTCTTTTGTAGAAGAGGGATCATAGATCAGCGAATCGGGGTTCATCAATGCCATAGGATCGCAAAGCTGAGTGTTCAGCATAACAACCAGTCTTTCGCCCTCTTTGACAGAAACCTTACAGTTGGTCTGGCTGTTCTGGGTACGGTCATACTCCGCTTCATATTGTCCCCAGCTCAGATCCCATGCAGCGTCTGCACGAACCTTGAACTCATAGTCGCCTGCCGGCAGACCGTCGATATAACCTACATAGTTGCCGGGAAGCACGTCGCTCATTTCATACATCGGAACGTCTGCCTGCCAGTCGTTGAAAGAACCGATAATGCTGTAACGGGACGGTACAAGCTTGTCGGGATCCGGATCCGGCTCAGGATCAGGCTTGGGATCATCGGGATTATATCCGGGATAATTTGTCCACTTTGTACCGTTATAAAGCTTTTTGTCGGTATAGCCCATGGTCATGCCTGCCTGCATGGCACCGGGAATCTGATCACCTGCGCCGTTGTTGAAGATGATCATGATATGCTTGCAGGAAGCAAACTGCTCAGGAAGCTGATAGCTGTAATAATCCTCGCCGCAATCGGTCATCTTCACGCCGGGCCATTCGCCGTTTGTAATAGTAACCGCACCGCTTTCATCGTAAACGTAGATATTAACGGTATCCCAGTTGGACTTGCTGTTGTCAAATACTATGCCGCCTGCTTCTACAGCCGGAATGGTTCTGCTTTCAAGCTTCTTGTAATGATAAGAAGCGGTAACCGTCTTGCCGTCCGAACCGTCTGCGGTCAACTTCAGATAAACGTCTGCCGGAGCAGCAACATCTTCTGCGATCACTACAGTGTCACCGTCAGCAAAATCACCGTTGTCATAAACAGCGCCGTCACCGTCAACAACCTGATATTTGGCATTTGTAACAGCTACAGCATGAAGCGTAACCTGTAAAGAACCTAAAAATTCGGTATCCATCTCAGGCTCGGCATAAACCTTGCTCAAAAAACCGGAATTATAAATAACAGCAATACCGCTGTCGCCTACCGAACCGCTGATTGTATCGGCAGTAACGGTAAATTCATTGCCTGTTACTTCATCATAATAAGTGCCTGCAGGAACAAGACCGCCGGCATTCTCTACACTGACATCTCCGGTGCTGTTGCCGCATACGATAACTGCACCGCCCTCACGGGCTACAACTGCATTATTGTCAGAATTTGCATAAGCCTCAGCCTTGCCGACCATGGCATTATGGAAATGGTTAACAGCCGCAATTTCAGGGGAAGCAAAGTGCATACTGCCCTTAACGCCTGTTCTGATGCTGTCCTTGGCTACTGCAAAGGGACGGGACAGATACAGCGCCGTAGCGTCTGCCTTGGCTGCTGCAACAGCATAGGCTTTGTCGATGACGTTCTGTGAATAGCTGTTGGTGCCTGCGCCCTCGCCGTTGGAATAAGTATCGTGGCTCTCGCCCCAATATACCAGCTTATCAGCGCTGACGCCCTCAAGCGTCCAGTTTTCTACGGCAGAAGGAGCCTTTCCGTTTTTGAAGGAGCCTGCCAGCAGAGAACAAAGGGTATTGTCTGTTACGGAAACATAATCCGTATATTCTTTCATCAGTGCTTCGCCGCCATCTGAAACAGGGCCGTCAAGAATTTCACCGTAGTTGTACAGTCCGGAAGCGGTTACTGCCGGCCAGAAATTGCAGCCCTCGCTGGGCAGACCGATGTGCTTGGCAGCGTCCCAACGGATACCGTCAACGCCCAGTTCCTTCAGCTCGTTGACAAAACCGCTGACAACACTCTGTACATAACTGTCTTCAGAGTTCAGATCAGGCATACCCAGATCTCCGTGAGTTACCTGATAGCGGTCGGCATAGCTGCCGATTTTACCCTTATTGTGCCAGTACTTGTCATCTTTCAGATCGCTCTGAATGGTATCGTGGTCGCCTGCCAGATGGTTGGCTACAACGTCGACAATCACCTTGATGCCATACTGTTCAGCAGCATCGCAAAGCTCTTTGAGCTCATCACGGGTACCGAGGTCACCGTTTTCAGCTACTGTAAAAGACAGCGGCTGATACAGCCAATACCAGGGGCCTGTGCCGGCAGCAGGCTGTACGGGAGAAGTCTGTACAGCGGAGAAGCCTGCTTTTGCAATCTGGGGAAGCTCCTCTTTAATATCGGAATACTTCCAGTCAAAGCAATGCAGAATCACGCCGTCCTGAATATTCTCCACAAGACCGTACTCCTCTGCAGGAGCTGCCGTAGCTGTGGTTGACAGCATACCCATTCCGGCAAAGGACGATACTGCCAGAGCCGCCGTAACAGACAGACAAGCTGCTTTTTTGCCAAAGCTGTGCTTTACTGCGCCTGTTTTGGTTTTCACATGAATCACACTCCTAAAAAATTTTCAGCTTATCCCTGTCAGCAAACAGGTGCAAAAGCTGTTATACATATTCATCATAGCACTTTTCACCCTTTTTTGCAAACAAAAAATACGGCATTTCAGCCGTATTTTTCCTTTTGAGAAGGGCACCATTATTCCATGCTCCCTGTTTTTTGTGTCACTTTACAAAATACTGCCTGATAAACTATGTAAATCTCTCATTTTGAGGCAGTGTTTCATTTTTGTTACTAATTATTGAGATTCTATTTTGTCATTTGTCACAAAAGATATCTGCCGGCAGTTCCTTTTGATGACCGTAATAAGCCTTTTGCAGCTCGTACAGATCCCTCAGATCAAAGCCGCCGTCACGGTTGACATCTGCCGCTTGTTGCTGCAAGCCTGACAGTTCCTGTTTACCCACGCTGCTCTTTGCCGCCGCTGTGATATCCGAAGTGTTGACGCCGCCTTCCCCTGTAACGTCTCCGTAAACTACCGTATAGTACCGCCGCTCTTCTTCCGCTGTCCTGAAGATCAGACAAAACCCTGTGCCGATTGTTCCGCTGTGAAACTCATTTTCACGGTAATCCAGCACACTCACTTCACAGTCCGGGTAGATCAGGTTTTGTTTCAGAACTGCCGCTGTTGTTCCGATGGGAATGTCCGATATCACGTCGCCGCTGATATGATACCGTTCGCTGCTCACCTTCAGCGGAACGGCTTGGGCAGCTTTGCCGATCTGCGACGAATGCGGTTCTGAACCGTCGCTGTCCGGTTTGTTGACAGATTGCTGCGACGACTGCCGCTCTGACGACTGTGAGCTGTCCTGCGTACGGTGGGAAACCTGTGATACACTGCTTTGATCAGACGCTTTATCTTGTCCGACCGGTACAAAATCCGATGCGTCAAATATGACAAGTTCATTTCCGCAAAGTACCGCAAGGGCATTGCCTCCGGAAACAAGCTCACAAGCAGGCTGTACCGAAGGCTGAAAAGTCCCCGTCAGCTCCATATCCATGTTCCACTGCATAATCGTATGGTCAGAAACAGTATATAACCAACCGTCAGCATAACAAACAGAGGCATCACCTGTCACAAACAGCCGCCGGAAACCGTTTATCCCGTCAAAGCGATATACCACTCCCCGACTGTCACAGCAATAGCCGCCGTTCAGCCTGAAAGGACAGACCGGTACGTCACACGCAACCGTTCTGCCGCTGTCCGGACAAAATAGCCCTTTATCCGTCAGAGCATATACCGTTGCGCTGTCCTCTGACAAAAAGATCGACCGTACCGATGCATCTGTCCGAATCTCTCCGTCAGGAGTGCTGTAATGTCTGTATCTTCGTATCACTCTGTCTTCTCCCTGGTCCGTCAGATACACGGTATTTTGTTTGTCAATTGCCAGACAGCCATTCTTTGGCAGAACATCGGCAATCAGCTCTGTAACAGCGCTTGTCGGAGAAAAAATACTGCACACCCTGCCGAACTGACTGATCAGATAAACCTTATCACCGTTGGTGACCAGCGACGTGGCATCAGCCGCTTCCGGAGTGCCGCATTGTCTTTTTCCATGCTTGTCACAAGCATACAGCGTATTCATTTTTCCGTCACGATACAGCAGATAAAAGCTGTCCCCTTCACCGGAATACAGCATTGCTTCACAATTACCTTCTGCCGCCGTTGGCACCGCTAACACCTTTCCCCATATCATGACCACCGCCAGCAAAATACATACTGTCACTTTCGTATACTTCATTTTTCCGACTTCCCGAACACTGTCCTTTCAAGACAGTACTTACTTTACCAACAGTATACACTGTTTTTCGACATTTTTCACTGCCCAGTTCTTTCACACAATAATCATATTTCAATCACATATCACACGGTTCTTTACCGCACAGTTTTTGATTCACCCCTTGCCGTGCGCCTGTCGTTAGAGTGTTTCGCTGCCTGCGGGCAGCGAGTCGGGGGGACTTTTGCGAAAAAGTCCCCCCGACA
>JBGUWM010000030.1:0-18753 GCA_045221175.1 Acutalibacteraceae bacterium
CCACGCTCCGTACTATATTGACGGTGAGCGTATGCAGGACGTTGACATCTATCTGAATTTTATCGGTCAGTTTGAAATCCCCGAACCGGAGTTGAGCAAGGAAGAAGTCAAGCGACAGGAACAGCTCAAGAAAAAGCGTGTATATGAACGGGAGCTTTACCAAAAAATCAAATCAGGCGAGCACGTCGTCGGAAAGAATTTCGAGGTAAAGTGTTGGGAGTGCGGCAAGACCTTTGTTTCAAAATCAACCAATGCAAAATTCTGTTGTGTGCAATGCCGCAACAGGAATTACAACAGAAAACGTTGGCAAAAGCACAAAGAACAAAAACAGAATAATAATTAACGCTGCGGCGGCTTGTGAGAGCAATTTCACAAGCCGCCTTTTTGATTGGAGGTATTAATAATGAGTTTTACAGAGAAAGAATTTTTACAGGCAAAGCACCGACTGGAAGAATCGCAGGCTCGCAACCGTGTGAAAGAGCGTTCGGCTCGGACACATCGGCTTATCCAAGAGGGCGCTATATTAGAGAAAGCTATTCCGCAGGTACGGCAAATGTCATTGAAACAGTTGGAGGGCTATCTATGCAGTCTAATCAAATAATCATTATTAATGGGACGCTTCGAGTAATCGGAGCGTTTCTTCTTTTATCCCGAAGGGCGCACTTACTCACCACCCATAAAATGGGCGGTGGTACTGCTAAAGCAGACGTGCGCTCTCCGAGGGTTGCGGCTCCGTCGGAGCCTTGCGGAAGCCGCCGCAGAGCCGTCACCTTCCGTGCGGTTGCTTGTCCGACAACCGCATTGTCAACGCTGTACCACAGCCTTGACAGCGTGGGTATCGCTGCGGCGACACCCAATTTCTTTTTTATAAAAAGAAACAAAAACACTTTAGAAAGGCTTGATAAAATGTTATGGCGATTTATCATTTAGAAGCAAAAGTGATCGGGCGCAGTACAGGCAGAAGCGCTGTAGCCGCATCCGCTTATATGAGTTGCTCCAAGATTTTGAACGATTATGACGGTGTTCTCCACGACTTTACACGCAAGCGAGGGCTTGTGTGGGAGCATATCTTTTTACCCGAAAACGCTCCGCAAGAGTGGCAGGATCGTAGTGAATTATGGAACGCCGTTGAACGTGCCGAAAAGACAAAGGACAGCCGGCTCGCCCGTGAGTTAGTGATTGCTCTGCCTGTTGAACTCAACAAAGAACAATGGATCAATCTGCTGGCAGAGTATATACAAAGCAACTTCGTTGCAGAAGGAATGTGCGCCGATGTCGCTATCCACGACACCGACGGTCACAATCCTCACGCTCATATTATGCTTACCGTCAGACCTTTGGACGACAAAGGCAAGTGGCAATACAAAACCGAAAAGGAATACCTGTGCAAGCGTAACGGAGAGGAAAAGGGCTTCACAGCCGCCGAGTTTCTGCAAGCAAAATCACAGGGCTGGGAGAAGCAATATCAATATTTTGTTGGCAAAAAGAAGGTGTATATGCCGCCGTCAGAAGCGGAGCAACACGGCTATGAGCGAGTCAATAAATATCCGAAAAGTACGAAATACGGACGTCAGAATCCGATCACCGCCCGTTGGAACAGCGACGAGCAGCTCGTCGCTTGGCGAGAGAATTGGGCGCAGATCTCGAATAAATATCTCGACGAAGCGAATCGCTCCGACGTTCATATTAACCACCGCAGCCATGCCGCCAGAGGGATCGACGAGCAACCGACAATCCACGAAGGTTATGTCGCACAAGCGATGGAGCGCAGAGGATTCACCGCTGACCGCTGTGAAATCAACCGTCAAATCAAAGCGGATAACGCTATGCTACGAGAGCTGAAAGCTGCGTTTGCAAAGATCTCACAGGCGGTTAAAAACACTGTTCCAACTCTTGCCGAAGCTATGGAATCTCTGCGTGAAAAGGTTATCGTTATCAGTTATCATATCCTGCACATCAAAATCGGCAAGCGCAATATTACCGATTATGTTAAGGAATTGAAGGCGAATTATGAAAGCTACAAGGGTATCGTCAAACAGATTGCAACAAAGAAGAAAGAACGGAAGGAGCTTCAAAATCAGAAGAAGTCCACTCCCGTTATCAAGGTCATCACTCACCGTGATTTAGCTCGCCGTATCGCCGAGCTGACCGAGGAAATTGAGGAACTGAAATCCGAAAAGTCTCGTTTGCTTTCAGCTATGGAGCGTACCGACAATAAAGATGTAGCAACTGTTAATGACAGCATTGAAAGAATGAAATCTGCTTTGACGGAATTAGAAAAACGAGAAGAAAAATACACCACCGAACTTGACGAAGCCTTACAACAATACGCCGAGTACAAGGAGCAAGCCAAAGAATTCAAAGCAGGCGAATTAGGCAAAGCACGTTTGGATATTCGCCCCGATAAAGAGCGCAATGCCCTTAATCAGATTTCAAATTCATACGGCGCACATTTCTCCCGCAGCACATTTTTCAGCAGCGTCCGTGACACAGATATGAAGCTCGACGACGATATTGATATGCGAGCTGTCCGTGAATATGCTTATCAGCAGCGAAGGGAAGCACAAAAACAAAAAGGCAAAAAGTCACACGAGCAGGCGAGATAGAAAAGAATACAAATCTGCCGGAATGGTTCTTTCAACACTCCTGGCAGATTTGTAAAATCAAATAATGATGTTTTTAATTAAGAGTTTACAGCTGATGATTACTACGTATCCAAACCTTTTTTACGAAAGGCAAAAACAAATACAGCAATAAATATCGTAAGATTAACCAATACCACTATGATACCCTCAAGATAGTTTTGTCGGTTTGAGATTTCATTTATCAGAAGGCTGATTTGCTGTGAATAAGTATATTTTGCAATAGATTTAATCGTACTGTTAAATACTGAAAGCATCGGCAAGAATGATAGCACGATCATAACCGGTACGGTAACAGAAGTCGCTGACATTTGGTTGTGACAGATGACTCCTATAATCGCGCCTATAATTTCAGACACAATAATGCCTAATGCTAAAAAGACAACAAATATCAGGAAGTCAACCGCATATAAACCGCTGCATAGTGCAAATATAATCGCTCCTATCATACACATCAGCCATACATACAAAGAAATCCCCAAAAGATACTGAAAAGGCTTAACATTAGACATCACCAAAACCCTCAGCGTATTCTTTTCTTTTTCTTCCGAAATAATTGAAGCCATACACGTTAGAGGAGCCATTCCCACAAACATTACGGCAAACAGCTTCGCAAAGAAATGTTCGGGCATACCATCAATTCTAATTGTGTTCTCCATAATCAAAGTCAGTATGGGAAACATTAGAAATTGTATCAAAACGGTTTTGTTTTTTAAGGTTTCATTGATTTGCTTAAGAAAAACTGCCGTGATCTCTTTCATACCGCTAATGTCCTTCCTGTAAGTTCAAGAAATATGGTTTCAAGATTTGGCTCTGCTGAATGAATAGTGGCGATTTGGTTTTGCTTCAACAACTGAAATATCCTGTCGGCTGCCGACTCATTTTGAGGTATACATATCTTTTCTCCGTTATTAAGCTCTACATTGAACAGTCGTTGGTGATAAAAGCGTTTGCAAATATCGTTGACCGTGCCGTATTCTACTATAACCCCCTCATTTAACAGAGCAATATGATCGCATAGCTTTTCTGCCTCTGTCATATTGTGTGTTGTTAAAAAAATGGTCTTTCCACGTTTTCTTTCAGCTTCAATCAGATGATGAATATCTTCCGCAGTAGAGGGATCAAGTCCGCTTGTAGGCTCATCGAGAAACAAAACCGACGGATCAATCATAAATACCCTTGCCAGTTTTAGCCTGCTTTTCATACCTTTAGACAGTTTGGCAACCGGTTTGTTCATATCTCCTGCCAACCCTACGGATGAAAGGACTTCTCTGATTCTTTCGTTATCAATACCGTAGATTCTTGCAAACACTTTAAGATTTTGAAAGCAGGATAGTCTTTCATATAGCCCGAAGTCATCCATCATAATCCCATAGCTTTTATAATCGTTTCCGCTCAGTTTTTGCGATTCGGTTTTCCCAATCTGTGCCTTTCCTCTGTCGGCAGCAAGCTGCCCTGTTATGATTTTGATTAAAGTAGTTTTACCTGCGCCGGACGGTCCGAGCAAGCCGAAAATCTCTCCGGCGGTTATTTCCAAATCAATGTTGTCTAAAACTCTCTTATTGCCGAAGGATTTAGAAATGTTACTGCACGTGATTGCACTGCTCACTTAAATCTCTCCTTATTTTTCCTTAACGCCTCTTCAAGTTTTTTGTTTTCCGATTTTTCTTTCAGATATGAAATAAAGGTGCTTGCCCCACAGCTTATGCCAAAACATACGATAAACATAACCCATAAAACAGGCACGTCAACAGGAAACCAGCCGAATAGTATAACAAATATGACAGTGCTGATAAAGGCAGCGGCAAAGAGAAAAATGATCCTCGGGACTATTGAAAGTCTTTTGATAAGCCGATCCGTCATAAACAGAAATCTGAAAAATGTCAGGATTGCTATAAGCAATAGGAATTGCATCATGGTTGCTATACTGAGTCCGCTGCCGCCAAGTGAAAAAATCGTTGAATATCCTTTAGCTGATTCGCCGAAGAGCAGACAAAACATATTGAGTAATAAGACGTTAATCCCGAAAATCATAAATGTTTGCGCCAAATAATCAAAAATACTGTATTTTTTATCCATTTACTTTACCCCCAGTCTTTGCTTCAGCTGTTCCGAATATGACCTCGAAACAATCAGTTGTTCTCCGTTTTCTAAAGTTAATCTCAATTTGTGGTTGAGTTCAACCTTTACCGAACGTATATACTTTAAGCGAACCAAGCTTGACTTGCTTGTTCTGATGAAGTCAAAACTCGATAACTGTTCTTCTATTTCGTATAGTCTGAATTTTGTTTCATAACACGATTCAGATGTATAAACAAAGGTTTTTCTGTCGACTGATTCACAGTATATAATTGACGCAACATCAATGATAAATACCTCGTTGTTTTTTATTACAGACATTTGTTGTTCAATCAGTCTCAGTGCGTTAATTGCCCGTTCAAGCTCAGGAGTAAGCCGCCTGCTGTTGATAATGATTTCGTCTTCCTGAAAACTATCATCAATATTTATTTTAATCTTCAAAGTATCACCTCACTGAAGCTATTCTATCATACAAATCGGAATTATTACAAGCTGTTTTGCGCAAGTTGCCATTACAACGAGCTGAAATGCCAATTCAAACAACTATCCAAAAAGTGATAAAATAAAAGTATACAATTATAAAACGCTCCTATTGACACCCCAAAAAAACGTTAATTGAACAGTTGATTAACTCTGTCAAAGGTTTTGTTCTTTGTTAACAAAAATAAAAGTACAACTTTGGTAGAAAATGCCCTTGACAAAACTCGTCTCACTGCCACTATGTAATCAACTCCGTTTCCTTTGTGGACGGCAAGCGGTTATGGGGCGATGAAAAAGCGTGGTTCAAGTTCCGTTTGGTTGCCGACCGTCTCTGTGAAAAGTACGGACTGTATTACAATCCAAACCCAAACCGCAGTAAGCAATCCTCTTATTACCATAAGCATGAGCAAGCAGGTATGCCGAGCCGATATTCAATGACCCGTGACGCCATTGATGAAGCGATTGCACACAGCACCAACTTAAAGACCTTTGATTATATTCTCACGCAGATGGGCTATGAGCATTGTCTCAGCGACAGCCGAAAGTATTGGACGATTGTTCCGAAAGGATACAAGAAGCCGATACGACTTAAATCCCTCGGAGAGAATTATACCGAGGAAGCAATCAAGCGTAGGCTGACGGAAAATCAAAAGGTTCTCATCGTTCCTTTTGCCAAAGAAACGGTAAGAGTCAGGCAGTACCGAATGCCCACAAGAGAACACAAAATCAAAAAGGTCGGCGGACTGTATGGACTGTATCTGCATTACTGCTATAAGCTCGGCTATCTGCCGAAGTACAAAAAACAGAATACCGCAAGGCTTCACTATCTTTTGAAAGAAGATTTGCTGAAGCTCGATAAAATCACTCAGGAGACAAGGCTGCTTGGACGGGAGAACATTTCTACCGACGAGCAGCTTTTCTCATATAAAGAGTCCGTGTTGTCGCAAATCAAATCCTTGACTGACGATAGAACGCACCTGCGAAAACAGTTAAGAAGAAATTTGAGTGACAATGAGCTATCAAATGTCAAGGAGCAGATTACGGCAATCACGAGCAAGCTGTGGACTCTCCGCAAAGAGGTAGGTCTTTGTGATGATATAGCCGAAAGGTCAAAGGTCATTGAAGCCAACCTTGAAACGGTAAGAGTTTACGAAGAAAAACAAGAACGAAAGGAGCAGAACCGTAATGACAAACGGAGGTGATGCGGCAGAACAGGTCGTCAGGCTATCGCTTGAGGGCTTTGAAGTAGCCGCAAAATTGAGCGGAGCGGCAGCTAAAAATATTGCCGTTCTTTTAGTCTCTGTTCTCAAACAGGAACAGAAAACAAAAGGCAAGGCTCGACTTACCAATATGATTAAGTCGGGCAAGGAGCTGAAGGTGTTTTCTATCCCCAACAAGGACTTGAAAAAGTTTACCGAGCAGGCAAAACGCTACGGCGTTCTCTACTGCGTACTCAGGGATAAAAACACAAAGGGCGATAATGTACCGATTGATATTATTGCCCGTGCAGAGGACGCTTCCAAAATTCAGAGAATCGTTGAGAGATTTGAACTCGGTAAAGTTGATAAGGCTGCGATTGTCACCGAGTCTCAGAAGGCTGTCGAAAAGCGTGAAGCTTTGGAGAAAGACAAGCCGACGAAAACCAAAAACGAAATCATCACTGAGGAAGCCGTCAGAAAACCTATTCAGAAAGAGGGGTATTCCCAGTCAAACCCCACAGTCGCCAAAACGGACAAAAACCCTCCGTCAAGGCACGACTCCGAGCCGGTAGATATGCAAACTGATAAGGGTACTGTAAGCGACAGACAGAGAAAGCCGTCGGTGAAAGCAAAGCTTGACCGATACAAGGCACAGTCCAAGCAGCAGAAAGAAGCAGAACGCAAAGAGCCGGAGGTATCAAAGCCGGAGGTCAAGAACGCCCCGGCACAGACCGTACACCAGCAGCCGAAACCCAAAAGCAAAAATGTGAAAGAGAGGTAATCACAATGACAAACAATTTTACCCCTGCTAAGGCAGGACAGCAGAGCAAACGACTTTCCAAAGAGGAATATGCCGAGAAGATGAAAGCGGAAAAAGAAGCTGTATATCAGATGGCGGACGACACCGCAAAGGCTATCGTTTCCGACCCGGAAAAGTTCAAAGCCTTCCTTGATACGCAGAGCCGTCTCGACCGATACTCTGCGGTCAATGCACTTCTGATTTTTAAGCAGCTTCCCGAAGCAAGCCAGCTCAAAAACTTTGATGACTGGAGCAAGGATAATGTGAAAATTCAGAAAGGTGCGAAAAGCATTTCCATTCTTGAGCCTGTCGAGTATGCAAAGAGAGACGGTACAACCGGCATTTCCTACAATGTGAAAAAGGTCTTTGATGTTTCTCAGACCAACGGCAAGAGACCGCCTGCTCCGACTGTCAACCGTGACCCGAAAGCACTCATTACCGTTATGCTGGATTCTTCCCCTGTTGAAGTGGAAGCGACAAATGAGCTTCCGTATCCCAATATGGCGGCATTTTACAACAACGAGGAACAGACCTTGTATGTAAAGCGTGATGTGGGAGACAGCGTAGCGGTCGCTCAGTGCGTAGCACAGGAGCTTGGCCACGCACAGCTCTCCATCAACAGCGACAGTTACAGCAGAGCGGATATGGGATTTCAGGCGGTATGTATCGGCTATATGCTTTGCAAGAAGTACGGTGTCGATACACAGAATTTTGCTATCAACCGTATCCCCGAAAAGCTCTCCGGCAAAGAGCCGAAGGTCATTCGCTATGAGCTTTCCAAAACGAGAAATGCAATGGCGGATATTCACTCCCGTGTTTCCGATGAGCTTTACAAGAAAAAGCAGGAACGAAGCAAAGACTACGAAAGATAAGGTGAGACTATGGCGAAAGAAGAAATGTATCATATCGCATTGGACGATTATGAACACGGCATTATAATCCGTTCTCTTAATGATGAGAAAACAGATTTGATGAACGAGGGTAAATCTACCGATGCGGTGGACGACCTTATCATCAAGGTCGGAACTGCCCCAAAGAAAAAGTTCAGAGTTATCGAAAAGGAACGCTCCTGTGAATCGAGATAACGAAAGGCAGTCTTCTATTATTCTTTCCGTCATCGGTATTATCCCGGTCGTATGGCTGGCACTTCTGATTGCACCCTCTGTAAAAGGAGGATTGCCGGAAATACTGCCGAGCCTATTAACAGCGTTCAACAACCCATTCCATATTGAGCTATGCGAGGACAGCCTAAAAACTGTCCTCGTTTTGCTTCTCTGCTATGCAATGGGTATCGGGATTTACTTCTCAACACAGAAGAATTACCGAAGGCGTGAAGAACACGGCTCTGCGAAATGGGGCAACGCAAGAGCCGTAAACAAAAAATACAGACAGTCTCCGGCTTCAGAGAACAAGCTGATGACGCAAAATGTCTGTATCGGACTCAATGCGAAGAAACACCGAAGAAACTTAAACACCCTTGTGTGCGGCGGTTCGGGAGCCGGTAAGACAAGGTTTTACTGCAAGCCGAATCTTATGCAGTGCAACACATCATTTGTCATTCTTGACCCAAAGGGAGAAATACTGAGAGACACCGGAAAGCTGCTTGAAAGCAAAGGCTATGAAGTCCGTGTTCTCGATTTGATTTCAATGGAGAAAAGCCATTGCTATAACCCTTTTGTCTATTTGCAGAATGACAACGATGTGCAAAAGCTCGTGACGAATCTTTTTAAGAGTACCACTCCGAAAGGAAGTCAATCACAAGACCCCTTTTGGGATACCTCGGCTTCAATGCTTCTGCTTGCACTTGTATTTTATCTTCATTACGAAGCACCCGAAGATGAACAGAACTTCGCAATGATAATGGAAATGCTCAGAGCCGGTGCGATTGAGGACGAGGAGGACACAAGACCTTCTCCCCTTGATGAATTGTTTGCGGAATTGGAGATGTCAAATCCCGACCACATTGCTTTGAAGTATTACCGTTCCTATCATTCAGGTGCGGCGAAAACCTTAAAGTCCATACAGATAACCCTTGCGGCAAGACTGGAAAAGTTTAACCTTGAAAGTCTTGCTTCTTTAACTACCACAGACGAGCTTGACCTCCCGTCACTCGGAGAGAAAAAGGTCGCTCTGTTTGCTTTGATACCGGACAACGATTCCAGCTTTAACTTCTTGGTATCTATCCTTTACACACAGCTTTTTCAGCAGTTGTTTTATGCTGCCGACCATATTCACGGCGGCTCGCTTCCCGTTCCCGTTCATTTCCTGATGGACGAATTTGCGAATGTGAGCCTGCCCGATGACTTTGACAAAATACTGTCGGTTATGCGTTCCCGTGGAGTGTCGGTAAGTATCATCTTGCAGAACTTGGCTCAGTTAAAAGCCTTGTTTGAAAAGCAATGGGAAAGTATTGTCGGCAACTGCGACGAGTTTTTATATCTCGGCGGTAACGAGCAAAGCACCCACAAATATGTGTCCGAGCTTCTCGGCAAGGAAACCATTGATACCAACACTTTCGGAAAGAGTACCGGGCGAAGCGGTAACTACTCCACCAATTATCAGATTAGCGGTCGAGAGCTTCTTACCCCTGATGAGGTTCGTATGCTTGATAACCAATATGCAATTCTGTTTATTCGTGGAGAACGCCCCGTTATGGACTTCAAGTATGACATCTTGAAGCACCCGAATGTGGCACTTACAACCGATGGAAAGGCTTCTGCATATAAACACGGCGAAGTGACCATCAAGCACTCATCAATTTCTGTTCTTTCTATTGACCCGGAAGAACTTCCGGATGAAAGCTACGGAGAAACCAATTACGAGCTTCTGTCCGATGAGGATTTTGAAGTAAATAAAAACTTATTTTAACGGAGGAAAACACAATGAACATTTTTAAGAAGAACAACGAAAAGAAAACTACTCAGAAGCTGCCTATGACCGGAAAGGTTCAGAAAGGCTTCCGTGCTTACTGCGCCGTAATCGCAGCAGCAACTCTTGTTTGCGGCATGAGCGTTACCGCTTTTGCAGCAAGCGACCCGATTACCGTAGTCAACAATCTGTCCGATTTTATCTTCGGACTTATCCGTGCCATCGGTCTTATCCTGCTTGGCTTCGGTATCGTTCAGGTCGGTCTCTCTTTGAAGTCTCACGACCCGTCTCAGAGAGCCAACGGTTTCCTGACTCTTGCAGGCGGTATCATCATTACCTTTGCAAAGGAAATCCTTACCCTTATTACCGGTTAAGAGAACACAGTTATCAAACGGGGCATACCTGGCATTTCAGGTATGCCCCTAATCTTAAAGGAGGTGCAAACAGATGAGTGATAACTGGGTAGTTCAGAACCTCGAAAATGCCCTTGAAACTTGGAACAGCAAGCTATCGGAAATATGGCAGTTGCTAACCACTTCGCCGCAACAGTTCAAAGGCGGCAGTATTTGGTCGGTAATGGTGAATATCAACGGAGCGGTTCAGGCTATCGGTCTTGCCTTACTCGTTCTGTTTTTTGTTGTCGGTGTGGTTCGCACCTGCGGAAGTTTTACCGATGTAAAGAAACCGGAACACGCATTAAAGCTGTTTATCCGCTTTGCCATTGCCAAAGGTGTGATTACCTACGGGCTGGAGCTTATGCTTGCCCTGTTCGACATCGTACAAGGTACGATTTCAACCATTATGACATCTGCGGGATTCGGTACGCCCAATCAAACAACCTTACCTGCTGAAATGGTAACAACCATTGAAAGCTGCGGATTTTTTGAGAGTATCCCATTGTGGGCGGTTACTCTTATCGGCGGACTGTTTATCACGGTCTTGTCGTTCATTATGATAATGACGGTGTACGGACGATTTTTCAAGCTGTATATGTACACGGCTCTCGCTCCGATACCGCTTTCCACTTTTGCCGGAGAACCGTCGCAGAATGTGGGTAAGAGCTTTATAAAGAGCTACTGTGCCGTTTTGCTTGAGGGAGCAGTAATTGTACTTGCTTGTATCATCTTCTCCCTATTTGCTTCTACGCCACCGGTAGTGAACCCTGACGCAGCAGCCGTTACTCAGGTATGGGCATATATTGGCGAACTGGTATTCAATATGCTTGTGCTTGTCGGTGCGGTTAAGATGAGCGACCGAATTATCCGTGAAATGATGGGCTTATAACGGGAGGTTCTCTGATGAAGAAAAACAAGAATAATAACGATAGATGGCAGGGCTATACGCCTGCTGACTGCGACTGCAAATATTGTGTGTACTACGGAGGAAAGAAAAACGGCAATGTGATTTGCCTTGCGGACACCTGCGTCTGCTCTGATGAAATCCGTCACGCAAAACAAGCATATCGCAGAGAAAGGAGCTTTTGATGGAAGTCAAAATTAACCGAGAGATACGAAATTATACAGAGTCAATGTTTTTTGGACTGTCGCTCAGACAGTTCATTTTTTCTGTTCTTGCCTGTGCGGTAGCGGTAGGACTTTACTTCCTTCTAAAACCATACCTCGGAACAGAAACCGTATCGTGGGTGTGCATTTTGGGAGCTGCCCCTTTTGCGGCTCTCGGCTTTGTGAAATACAACGGAATGACGGCTGAGAAATTTATATGGGCGTGGATTAAGTCCGAGTTCCTTATGCCGAAAAAGCTGGTTTTTCATTCCACCAACACCTATTACGAATTGATGAAACCGACAATCGAACAAAAACAGAAGGAGGCTTATAAGAACAATGATTAAAACCCTTACAAACCTGTTAAAGCAGGACAAAGAAAAGTTTGTAGTACCAAAGGGCGTACAGGATTGTATTCCCATTACCGCAATCTATGATGACGGTATTTTCCGTGTGGGCAAGGACAAGTATTCCAAGAGTTTCAAGTTCACGGATATTAACTTTGCCGTAGCAAGCCGTGAGGACAAGGAAGCAATGTTCCTTGAATACTCCGAGCTTCTCAACTCTCTTGACAGCGGAGCTACTACAAAGCTGACTATCAACAACAGACGGCTTAACCGTTTGGACTTTGAGAAAACCATTCTTATCCCCGAAACCGGCGATGAGCTTGATGTTTACCGAGAGGAATATAACAAAATGCTTCTCGACAAGGCGACCGGTGCAAATGCCATCGTTCAGGATAAGTATGTTACTATCTCTATCAACAAAAAGAGCGTGGAGGACGCAAGAACCTATTTTGCCCGTGTCGGCGCTGACCTGATTGCCCACTTTGCAAGACTCGGAAGTAAATGTGTGGAGCTTGAAACCGATGAGAGGTTGAGAATTGTCCACGATTTCTTCCGTGTCGGGGAGGAAACCGCCTACCACTTCAATATTAAGGAAACGAGAAAAAAGGGACACGATTTCAAGGATTATGTTTGCCCGGATACAATGGAATTTGAAAAGGACTACTTCAAAATGGGAAACCGTTACGGGAGAGTCCTTTTTCTTCGTGAGTACGCTTCCTATATAAAGGACAGTATGGTAGCCGAGCTTACCGACCTGAATCGCAACCTGATGATGTCTATTGATATTGTACCCGTTCCTACCGATGAAGCCGTGCGAGAAGCAGAGAGCAGACTGCTCGGTGTTGAGACGAACATTACCAACTGGCAGAGAAAGCAGAATCAGAACAATAACTTTTCCGCTACCGTTCCTTATGATATGGAACAGCAGAAAAAGGAAATGAAGGAGTTCCTTGATGACCTTACCACTCGTGATCAGCGAATGATGTTCGCTGTACTCACTATGGTTCATACTGCGGACTCCAAAGAACAGCTTGATAACGACACCGAAGCTCTGCTTACTACGGCAAGAAAGCATTTGTGCCAGTTTGCCGTTCTCAAGTATCAGCAGATGGACGGACTGAATACGGCCATGCCCTTTGGAACACGCAAGATTGACGCATTCAGAACCCTTACCACAGAAAGCCTTGCGGTCTTTATTCCGTTCAGGGTTCAGGACATTTACCACGAAAACGGCATTTACTACGGTCAGAATGTCATCAGCAAAAATATGATTATCGCCGACCGCAGACAGCTACTCAACGGTAACTCCTTTATCCTCGGCGTATCCGGCGGAGGTAAATCCTTTGCGGCAAAGGGAGAAATTGAAAATATCATTCTTTCCTCCAACGCAGATGTTATTATCATCGACCCCGAGCGAGAGTATTCGCAGCTTGTAAAGGCTCTCGGCGGTGAAATCATCAATATCTCTGCCACTTCTCCGAGCCATATCAATGCGATGGATATGAATAAGGAATACGGCGACGGTGCAAACCCGGTTATCCTGAAATCCGAGTTTATTATGTCTCTTTGTGAACAGCTTATCGGCGGTACAAACCTCGGAGCAAAGCAGAAGTCTATCATTGACCGTTGTACGGCGAGCGTTTACCGAGACTATCAGCAGAGAGGTTATACCGGCACAGTTCCTACTTTGCAGGACTTCCGTGCGGAGCTTTTGAAACAGGACGAGCCGGAAGCAAAAGAAATCGCCCTTGCTATCGAGCTGTTTACACACGGCTCTTTGAATACCTTCGCAAAGCCGACCAATGTTGATACGGATAACCGACTTATCTGTTATGACATTCTTGACCTCGGCAAGCAGCTTATGCCTATCGGTATGCTTGTTGTCCTTGACTCTATTCTGAACCGTATTACACAGAACCGTGCTAAGGGTAAGCAGACATTCATCTTCATTGATGAAATCTATCTTCTGTTCCAGCACGAATACTCCGCAAACTTCCTGTTTACTCTTTGGAAGCGTGTGAGAAAGTACGGTGCTTACGCCACCGGCATTACGCAGAATGTGGACGACCTTTTGCAGAGCCATACGGCAAGAACTATGCTTGCAAACAGCGAGTTTTTGATTATGCTCAATCAGGCGTCAACCGACAGAATTGAGCTTGCCAAGCTCCTTAACATTTCCGACCTCCAGCTTTCATATATCACGAATGTTGACGCAGGACACGGACTGATTAAAGTCGGCAGTTCGCTTGTGCCGTTTGCAAATAAGTTCCCGAAGAATACGAAACTGTATAAGCTGATGACAACCAAACCGGGCGAGGGTGTATAACCCTTGCCCTATTCTGTATATGAGAAAGGAAACACCTATGAAAAACAAAATCTATATTGCCATAATCTGTGCTTTCAGTATTGTATTTGCCGTCAGTTCAGGTTTTCTCATCAAGCACTATTACGACTCTGCAAAGCAGGCGGAGATGTACGACAATCTGATTGAGGTTGTGGAGACCGAGCCTGAAGAAAGCAAAGAGCCGATGAACTACTCCGAAGAAAAGACCTTTATTCCAGAGTATCAGGAGCTTTATCTGCAAAACAACGATATGGTCGGTTGGATTAAGGTTGAGGACACAAGAATCAATTACCCGGTTATGCAGTCAAAGGATAATCCGAATTTCTATCTGAAGCACGACTTTGATAAGGCATACACCGACTACGGCTGTCCTTATGTTCAAGAAAACTGCGATATGGAGCTGCCAAGCGACAACATCATCATCTACGGTCATCATATGAACGACGGCTCTATGTTCGCCGGTCTTATGAAATTCAAGGACAAGAGCTTTTGGGAAAAGCACAAAACAGTATCCTTTGATACGCTGACCGACAGACAGACCTATGAAGTGATTGCCGTGTTCAAAACCGTAGTATATACGAACAGTCCCGACAGCTTCAAATACTATCAGTTCGTCAATGCGGAGACCGCCGAGGATTTCACTGCCTATGTTGAGAAGTGCAAGAAACTGTCGCTTTACGAAACCGGCGTAACCGCCGAATACGGCGACAAGCTACTGACCCTTTCCACCTGTGAGTATTCCCGGACAAACGGCAGACTTGTTGTAGTGGCAAAACTCATTAACGAATAACGCAACAGTTGGTTCAGCCTGCACAGAAAGGAGGGATTGTATGGCTGATATTAAAACGAAAGACAATGCAAAAGGTACGATACGAACCATAGATAAGGCTGCCGTTGCAACCCAACGAATGAAGCAGGCGTATATCGCTACAAAAGAAAAGGCAGAGCGGTCGGTAAATGCCAACAGCAGTTCTGCCGAGGAATACGCTTCCGATAAACTGGAAAGCGGTATTGACGAGGTGGTTCACGATGGTGCCTATGCGTTTGACAAGGCGGGACGAAAGGGACTTGAAACCACAAAAGAAAATATCCGAACTGCAAAGGACGGTATTCAGCGTTTCAAGCAGCAGCGAGCCGAGCAGTCTTTGAGAAAACAGGCTTCGCAAAACACAAGCTCTGCGATTAAGACTGTCGACAAGGCGGAAAAGACCATAAAGCAGTCTGCCACTTCCTCCGGAAAGAAAACCATTAAGTTTGCCGGAAAAGAAGCAACCAAAACCGCACAGAAATCAGTTAAGACGGCTGAACAGACTGCCAAGACTGCGATAAAAACCAGTCAGCAAGCGGCGAAGGCGGCACAGAAAACAGCTCAGGCGACAGTTAAGGCTTCACAGAAAGCAGCACAGGCGGCAAAAGCCACAGCCAAAGCAACAGCCGCTACGATTAAAGCCGCAGCCAAAGCCACCATTGCCGCAGTAAAAGCAATCATAGCGGCGGTAAAAGGTCTTATTGCCGCTATCGCTGCCGGCGGTTGGGTTGCGGTGGTGGTTATTATTGTTCTATGCCTTGTCGGTTTAATTGCAGGTTCTGTGTTCGGTATCTTCTTTTCGGGAGAGGATTCCGGCACGGGAATGTCAATGAAGACAGTCGTTCAGGAAATCAATCAGGAATACGACGACAGACTGGAGCAGGAAAAAAACTCCGTCAGCTATGATGTGCTAGAAATGAGCGGCAGCAGAGCTGTGTGGAAAGAGGTTCTTGCGGTCTATTCTGTTAAAGTGAATACCGACCCCGAAAATCCGATGGAGGTTGCCACGGTTGACGAAACCAAGAAGCAGCTACTGTCGGATATTTTTTGGGAGATGAACGATATTTCTTCCAGAACGGAATCGAAAACCCACACCGAAATCGAAGAAAGCGACGACGGACACGGCAACATCGTACAGACCGAAACCACAGTAACAGAAACTTTCCTGTATATCACGGTATCGCACAAGACCGTTGATGAAATGGCGGCTATGTACGGCTTTAATCAGGAGCAGAAAGAGTATCTTGCCGAGCTGCTAAAGGACGAAAACAATCAGCTATGGTCACAGGTGCTTTACGGTATTGGATACAGCGACGACCAAATCGTAACGGTAGCCTTGTCTCAGGTAGGTAATGTAGGCGGTCAGCCTTACTGGTCTTGGTACGGATTTGACTCCCGTGTAGAATGGTGTGCCTGCTTTGTTTCTTGGTGTGCCAACGAGTGCGGATATATCGACGCCGGTATTATTCCGAAGTATGCCGGTTGCGTAAACGGCGTTCAATGGTTCAGAGACCGAGGACAATGGGCAGACGGTTCGTATGAACCTTCGCCCGGTACAATCATCTTCTTTGACTGGGAGGGCGACGGTGTGACAGACCACACCGGTATCGTTCAGAAATGCGAAAACGGTACAGTCTATACCGTTGAGGGCAACTCAGGCGACACTTGCAGAACCAAAACATACCCTGTCGGAAGCTCTGTTATCTACGGATACGGTATTCCGGCATATTAAAAAAGATGGCTGCTCGTTTGAGTAGCCATCAAGTACATTATAGTTGAGAAATTCTATTTTCGATTTCTTTGATTACTTCAATAAACACTTCATCACTTTGTCCTGTTGGGTCTTGCAGTCCCCAATTATCATCGAAGGCTCTACCAATATACGGACACCCAACATCACAGCCCATTGAGATTGCAATATCCGGAGCAGGAATTTTATCAAAGGTTTTGCTATACTGCGTTTCTTTCATATCTATCCCATAAATTTGTTTCATCATCCTTACAGCATCTTGATTTATCTGCGGTTTAGTTTCCGTTCCGGCAGAGTAAAAATCAAATTCTTCACCTCGTAGATGCTTTCCGAGTGCCTCGGCAATCTGACTGCGGCAGGAATTGTGTACGCAGATAAACGCAACCTTTTTCTTAGTCATTCTTAAACCACCCTTTCGTGCTGTTCGCTACTTTCACAAGAAATAACATTACAGGAACCTCGGTCAGCACACCAACCGTTGTAGCAAGTGCCGCAGGAGATGTCGTGCCGAACAAAGCAACAGCTACGGCAACAGCCAATTCAAAAAAGTTAGACGCACCTATCATTCCCGCAGGAGCGGCTATTTTGTGCGGCAGCTTCAAAAGCTTGCAAGCAGCATAGGCAATGGCAAAGATTAAGAAGGTCTGCAAAATCAGCGGCACAGCAATTAAAACAATATGCAGCGGGTTTTCCAAAATAACATTTCCCTGAAACGAGAAAATCATTATCAGCGTCAGCAAAAGCCCTATGGTTGTGATACCGTCAAATTTCTTTACAAAGGTGTTCTCAAAATAGTCCTTACCTTTTTTCTTTGTTACAAGGTATCGAGTCAGCATACCTCCGGCAAGCGGAATAACAACAAACAATATCACAGATAAAATCAAAGTATCCCACGGTACGGTAACATTGGAAACTCCGAGCAGAAACTTAACAATCGGTATAAAAGCAACGAGGATAATTAAGTCATTGGTCGCTACTTGTACTACGGTGTAAGCCGGGTCACCTTTTGTCAGACTGCTCCACACGAAAACCATTGCCGTACAGGGAGCCGCACCAAGTAATACCGCACCTGCCAAATACTCTGTTGCAAGGTCGGGTGTAATAAATGCTTTGAAAATCACAAAGAAGAACAGACTTGCGATAGCGTACATCGTAAAAGGCTTGATAAGCCAGTTCGTTATCCAAGTTACAAATAGACCTTTTGGATTTTTACCGACATTTTTAATGCTTTGAAAATCGACTTTCATCATCATCGGATATATCATTAACCAAATGAGGATTGCCATAGGAATGGATACTTTTGCATATTCAAAGCGGTTCAAAAAGTCAGGTATCTGCGGAAGAAACTTTCCAATCAGAATGCCTATAACCATACACATAATAACCCAAACGGTCAAATATCTCTGAAAGACACTGATAGCGCTTTTCTCTTTGCTCATAGATATACGCCCCTTTTAGAAGCCTAATTTGTGCAGCAGCTTTTCAACATCAGCAGCTTTAAGTACCTTACCCATTGCAACTACTTTTTCATTAACGACGAGGGCGGGCATACTCATTGCACCGTACCCCACGACCTTTTGCAAATCAGTTATATACTCCACTTCTACATCAAGTCCCATGCTTTTAACCGCCGCCTTTGCCTGTTCGTATTGTTCATGGCAGGAAGCGCAACCCACGCCAAGAACTTTGACGCTCATTGCCCCATCCTCAATTTTTACCTTGTTTGCGTCCTCTTCTGTCGCTTCAAAAGTCGCACAATCACTTTGACAAGCGCAAGCGGGAATGTTTTTTTCTTCGTCTTAGGTCAGTTTACAAGGAACTACACGCAGACCGTGAAACGGGCTGCTGACAACAAACGGCGCTATGCTCCCGGCTGGGTGCATAGCACCTGTTTGTTGCGGGGGTTTCCAAAGGGGGCAGCGCCCCATTTGGCAC
>JBGUWM010000031.1:0-2545 GCA_045221175.1 Acutalibacteraceae bacterium
AACAACCATTTTTTGCCGGACAAACTTAACCAATTTTAGCCGGGAAAAAATCGCCAACAACCCAGTTTATCATCAATTATTCTTATATTTACCGCGTTGAATTTGCTGTGGACGTTGGTGCATTCACTCTGGTGGATTGCACAGAAAACGTTTCACAGTTTGCGCCGCGAAAACTGTTGCCTTTTATGGTTATTACTGTTGCTGTGTCGAAGATCCTATCCAGCGCACATAGCAAGGCGTCATCCTCATTAAAGTTGCCACGCCATTCTGAGGGATTCTTGTTGCTGGTAAACACAATATTGAAGTTTCCTTCTTTGTTGTACCGGCGGTCTACCAAATCGAAGAACAGCCTTGTGTTTTCCTTGTCGAATTCACAATGGCCTACCTCATCGATTATCAGGCAGGAAGGGCGTACCAGACTGTTCAGTACAGAAGCGGTCTTCCCTGTACGACGGGCAGTCGTAAACATATCCCGGAGTTCGGACATTTTAATAAAATATGTCCGTAATCCCTGCTGGCAACATTCATAACCAAACGCTTTGGCCAGGTGTGTTTTCCCTGTGCCGGCCGGGCCAATAAAAGCTATATTCTTATGTGCATGGATAGCAGCCAGCGTCTGCAGGTTTCGTATCTGCTCCACATTCTTTCCCCGGAGCACAGAAAAATCAAAGTTCTGGAATGTCTTTGGATTTTTCAATGGTAACCGGCTGAAGCGCAACAAAGCCAAAATCGTGTTGGCTATCTTTTTCTGCTGCATGTGTTCAAAGATAAGTGCAACGGCCTGCGCTGCTTCTGCAGACAGGGAATGTTCTTCTGCTAACTGCGCAAATTCTTTGGCAGAAAAAGGAAGCTGCAAAACGCCACAGCTTTTTTCAATCGTCTCGAACAGATTCTCATTCATCCAGATCACCGCCTTTGTCGAAATTGAATTTCTCAAAAGACAGGCTGGATACAGGTGACGAAAGTTTTCGTATCTCTGTTCGGACAGGAACTGTAGGAAACTCTTCCGGTTGTTGCGGATTTGCGTACTGGTCAGCGCAGTAACGATCCTTTTTACTCCAGGTCACAGAATGTGTCACCAATAAGCTTCTCGTATCGGCTGAGTAGACATACAGATGTGTATCTTCACGCTGCACCCGTACAAGAGAACCTGTGTAACGGAAAGGAACACCGAAACGGCGTCCTTCATAATTTACAAACCCATCAAAGGAAATCTTCCGTAATGGGCAGAGGTAAAGGCGTATCGCCTGTGTTTCCGCTAAAGCAGTTGCGACCTTGCTACATGCCGTCGTGTGAATCTGCAACGGGACGCAATCTATAGCCCTGTGGTACACAGAATTCTGTTCATTGCACCAGTCCAAAGCAGATCGGTTCAAATCGGTTACATCCAAAAACGTACGCCCGGGCAGAAAGTTGTCTTTCACAAAGCGTACCAGCCGCTCCACTTTTCCTTTTGTAAAAGGATGGCGCGGTTTGCACAGCTTGGTTTGAAAGCCAACAGCTTTCATGAAATCTTCATAGTCTTTCTGCCAAACCGGATGCCCCTCATAGTCACGTTTTATCACAACACTCTTCATGTTGTCAGTTAAAACATACTTGGGGACTCCCATATAACGGAAAGCATGGAGCATTCCAATAAACAGGTTTTCCTGTTTGGCATTGGGGAAGAATTCGATGTAACATTGACCGCAATGGTGGCAGATCATGGCAAAGCAGGCACATTTTATAGTTGGCCCATAATATGTGACAACATTGACAAAGCCCCAGTCCATCTGGTACGCTTCACCAGGCTCGGTGCTGAAACGTCTGCCTCGGTTTCCCTGTGGCGCGACCTGTTGCCGTTTTGGCGGCAGCAGATGTTTATGAGCAAAGATATAATCTTTGACTATGGTTATGCCACCAGGGTATCCTTGACGCTTTAAGCATTCAAAGCAGACGGACGAATTCCGTATTCCCCGGCTTAACAGATTATCAATAATAGAAGTGTAGCCATCCAGAATAGATTTTCTCTTCTTTTTGCTCCGGCTCACAGATTTAAAACCATCTTTTTTGAGCCGGCGGAGCTTAGCTCTGGATATTCCGGTACGGCGCTCCAATTCCGAAAGGTTCACTTCTTCGAGCCGGAACGAATTGCCCTGCTCGGATTTCATTTCTTCTAAGGCTTGTGTTATAATAGGATACAAGCCATTACTAACCACAATTTCTTTCATTAACCCTCCTTCACTGAGTTGTTGGCACATACAGTGTAAAGGATTTGAAAGAAAAATGTAATGGCTTTTTTATTTCGGCAAAAATTGGTCAATATATTCCGGCTATTATTGGTTATTTTCGCCGGCGTTTTAGTGGCTAAAAATTCCCGGCGCTAATAAAACAAAGATTTTTGAAAAGAAAGATTTAGAAACACTGTTTTCTGGCATAGAAAAAGCACTTTGCATGCAGGTACGCAAAGTGCTTTTGTGGATTGCTATCACAGATTCCGGTAACAGAACTTCTTTAGCGTATTCAATTGTCTAATAACGTGCAAACGAATTAATCCGTGTTCTTT
>JBGUWM010000032.1:0-59901 GCA_045221175.1 Acutalibacteraceae bacterium
GCGCTCTCACAGGCTGCTGTGGTGCTGCCTGCTGTACAGGCTGTTGTGTATTATGATTAAATTCATTCGGATCATTTGACCACTGTCTTTGTGCACGACGGGGTCTTGCCGGCTGCTGCGGCACCTCCGGCTGTACGGGCATCTGCGCTTTGACAGGTTGCTGTGGTGTTGCCTGCTGAACAGGTGGTTGTGTATTATGATTAAATTCATTCGGATCATTTGACCACTGTCTTTGTACACGACGGGGTCTTTCAGGCTGCCGCGGCACTTCCGGCTGCATGGGCATCTGCGCTCTCACAGGCTGCTGCGGCACCTCCGGCTGTACGGGCATCTGCGCTCTCACGGGCTGCTGCGGCACTTCCAGCTGTACGGGCATCTGCGCTCTCACAGGCTGCTGCGGCACCTCCGGCTGCATGGGCATCCGCGCTCTCACGGGCTGCTGCGGCACTTCCGGCTGTACGGGCATCTGCGGCTCAACGTCTGCTCCGGGATAATCCGGCAAAGCATCTTCAATGACTTCACTACGAATCGGTTCAAGGCGTACGGCTGGCGTATTGCGAATTTCTTCAATCGTCACCTCATGCTCAAGCTGCATCGGCGGAAGAACGGTTGCCTCCTGCTCCTTAGGCAAGGGGGTAAGCGGTACGGCAGGCGTATTGGCAATCGTCGCTACCGAAACAGGCTTGTCAAGCTGCATCGGCGGAAGCTGCATATCGGCTTCTTCTCCCTGCTCGGGCATATAGGGAAGATTATCTGTTTCGCTGACTTTATCTGCAATATCTACCTGAGGCTTTGCCACGGTTTTTTGCTGGAATTTTGCAAAAATTCCGTTGCTCTGCTGCGCTCTGCGTGCGGCGGCAGCTTCTCTTGCACGCTGCTCTTCGGCAAGCTTTGCCTGTTCTGCAGCGGCTCTGGCTTCGGCAGCCAGACGGGCAGCCTCGGCAGCCCTGGCTTGTTCTTCGGCAATGCGGGCCTGCTCAGCAGCAATGCGGGCTTCCTCTGCTGCCTGCGCCTCTGCAGCCAGACGGGCTTCTTCAGCAAGTCTTGCTTCTTCAGCCTCCTGCATTTCCTGCTCGATTTGCTCTCTGGTCTTCCCTAACTTCATGCTGTATCCGCAATAAGGGCAATCTTCGTCATTATTGATTCTCGGATTCGCACAGTTCGGGCAGTTGATTAACAATGCCATAGCAAAATCTCCTCTATGTCAATTTTTTAGTAATCGAAATGTACAAAATGTACACTTATAGCCATATAATATTATAGTATATTTTATATTTCTCGTCAATCTTTTTAATACATTCAATTTATTTTTATCACATTAGCTAAATTTCGGCAGATAATTTTTATAATTTTTTTCAAACTCTTGTTTTCATTCAGCAAAAACACACCCGGACGGACCGCTTTTTCAAAGCGGTCCATGCCCAAAACAGCCGCATTTTAACAGGTACTGTCAGAAAAATGTTGTAAAAGCGCAAAATCTTATGCAATCTTACCATAGAAAAATGTATAAATTTATTGCATTTTACTTGTTGACAAACAACAAGGGAATAGTTTATAATGTTACGGTATCGTAATGACACAAACCCCTGCCTTAGGGCGGATGGGAGGGAAGATAAATGGCTGAAATCCGTATTAAGGATAACGAATCTCTCGAGAGCGCACTCAGAAGATTTAAAAAGCAGTGTGCCAGAGGCGGCATCATCGCCGAGGTTCGTAAAAGAGAAGCTTATGAAAAGCCTTCTGTAAAGCGTAAAAAGAAGTCTGAAGCTGCTCGTAAGCGTAAGTACAAATAATCAGGTTTGTATTTTACACAGAAATTTAAGGATATTTCCGTTTTGTGCAGCGGAGAGTTTGCTTCGGCAGACCTTCCTGCCCTGTCGGAGATATCCTTTTTTGTTAACAAACAACGGAAGGAACGATTCTATGAGTCTGCTTGATCCCACCATAGCGCTGCGCCATGTTACAGACATCACTCCCGAGCTGCTTGACAAGCTGGGGGTTGATACGATCCTGCTGGACGTTGACAATACACTTGCACCCCCTACCTCCAAAATTCCGTTCAGGGGCGTGCAGGATTGGATAGATTCCGTTAAGAAAACCGGCGTCAAAATCATTATCTGCTCCAACAACTATTACAGCCGTATCAAGCCCTTTGCAGACAGCGTCGGACTGGACTGTGTTGCGATGAGCATGAAACCCTTCCCTTTCGGCTTTAACAGAGCTAAGCGCCGTCTGAAAGAAAAACCACAGTCCGTTCTCGTGGTAGGCGACCAGATTTATACCGATATTCTGGGCGCCAACTTAGCCGGCATGAAATCCGTATTGCTCCGCAGACGCTCCAAGGAACACGGCTGGTCCATCAGGCTGCGGCGAAGAATGGAACATAAAAAACGTATGCAAATCAGGAAACTCAGCAAGGAGGAACATCATGTCAGTAAAAGACACCAAAAAAATCGACGGAATGGGCATTGAAGAAGCCACCAATACACTGGTATTCCTGATTACCGACCCTTTTCCGTGGAACGTGCAGGAATATCAGCATCTCAAAGCCATGCAGACAAAAATCAACAACTACGTGGGCTATATCGAGCATCAGGATTACCGCACCGCCTACGGCAGCAGAAAATTCAGCCGTTTCCGCATTGAAACAGCGCTGAAATTCGCACCTACCAAAAACGGCAGGGCTTTTTTTGAAGCAGGAAAAAAACAGCTTGAAGAACGCAATATAGATTTTGTCTATACGGTTGTGGATCAAAACAAAAAGGAGAATGCTTCCGAATGAAAAAAATATTGTTTTTACTGGGTCCGAATCTGAATATGGTAGGGATTCGTGACAAAAAGATTTACGGTGCCGAAACCGCCGAGAGCATTAACGCCGAAGTACAAAAAAGAGCCGCAGAACTGGGGCTGGAACTGGAAATCTTCCAGTCGAATCACGAAGGCGATCTTGTTGACAAGATACACGAGGCTTACGGCAGCAAAGACGGTATTATCATCAATGCCGGCGCTCTGACCCACTACAGCTATGCGCTGCACGATGCGATTGAAGCTGTATCGGTTCCCACCATAGAAACCCATATGTCCAACATCTACGCAAGAGATGAATTCCGGCACAAATCCGTCATCTCGGCAGTGTGCGCCGGCTGTATTGCAGGGTTTGGCAAACGCAGCTATTTTCTGGCGCTGGAGGCTTTTGCCGAAATGCTGAACTGACAACGAGGAGGCAGAATACAATGAATAACCGATTATCCGCTCTTGTCATGCTGCTGCCGCAGAATGTCGACGCTGCTCTGATCATTTCCGAAACCAACCGTCGCTATTTCACGGGATTTGTGTCTTCGCTGGGATATTTGTTCGTCACAAGAGAAAAATCCGTGCTTTTAGTAGATTCCCGTTATGAAGAGGCTGCCCGTAAAACGGCTGTTGACTGTGAAGTCGTTCGCTTTCAAAAGCTGTCGGACAGCATAAAAGAGGTCGTCACACAGTACAGGCTGAAAAATATACTGCTGGAAGGCTCCGCTTTTACCCTCAACGAAGCCGAGCATATCGGAAAAATGCTTGAAGACGCCGGTGCCGCCTCCATTAAAAATGCGGAGCTTGACAAATACATCAGCCGTCTCCGGGTGATTAAAACCTCAGACGAGATCGGCAAAATGCTTCATGCACAAAGACTCACAGAGGAAGCCTTTACCGAAACCATCAAGCTGATCAAAGAAGGCGTAACAGAGCGGGAACTGGCGCTGGAACTGGAATTCCGTATGAGAAGAGCCGGCGCAGACGGCGTATCGTTTGATTTGATCGTACTTGCCGGCAACAAAACTTCTATGCCTCACGGCGTTCCCGGTTACAATCCGGTTCACAACGGCGATTTTGTCCTCTTCGACATCGGCGCTACCGTTGACGGCTATCACAGCGATATGACCCGTACCGTCGCCTTCGGCAAGGTCAGCGCCATGCAGCGCAGAATCTACCAGACCGTTCTTCAGGCACAGAAAAACGGGCTTGACGCTGTCAGACAGGGGGCAAGCTGTCACGAGGTTGACAAGGCAGCCCGCTCTTATATCGACGAGGCAGGCTACCAGGGAATGTTCGGTCATTCCACCGGTCACGGCGTGGGGCTGGATATTCACGAATCCCCTTCTGTTTCGCCCGACAACGATTATATACTGCACAGCGGCATGGTCATCACCGTAGAGCCGGGCATTTACGTTCCCGGAAGATGCGGCGTACGAATTGAAGATATGGTCGCCGTCACCCGGGACGGCTGCATCAATCTGGCAACACTGCCCAAAGAGCTGATCGAGCTATAATTCAGCATTCTTTACCGTTAACAATACACCTGAATCTGTGAAACCCGATTGTTCAGAAGTTTCTGAAACCCCCAAGAAATCAAATGCTTCAAACATTTTAATGCACCTGATTTTTCTGCACCAATCCGTTGCAATTTCAAACGCTAATATTTTTGCTGAAAAAGCAGTGCTTATCAGCCTTTCGGTCTCATTTTGCCATTTAACTTTCACAGATTCAGCAATACAGGTTTTCACCGCTTTTCGGAGTACGTTCTCTGCAAAGCGGTGTTTTTTTACGCTTTTGGACAGGCTTTGTGTCCTCTCCCGGCACTGAAAGAAATAGAAACCGCCATACAAAGCGGCTCATTATTCCCTCGCTTATCAGTGTACGGCAGAGCTTTTCAGCTTCTGCTGCACTAAATTCTGTATCCCCACCGCCTGTCAACACGCCGTCAGCACAAGCGAGTGCTCGAACATTGTGAACACAAAAGTGCCGCACGCAGCCGTATGGCAAAGCATTATACAGAACAAACAAAACCGACGCTAAGCAAAACCCGCAAACGTCCTTCAGCACAGGCAAAAACGAACCCCAGACAGTCGCTGTTCTCAGATACAGACACAGGTTATGCACATATCACAGGCTTTGTATCATAATAAGTTCTGTACTGTGCAGGGATGTTCGGGGAGGCTGTTGGAGACTGTGAGAATAAAATTCTTGCATTTTCTGTGTGCTTATAGTATAATGGTGTATGTGTATAGGGCTGTTAGTGTGATTACAGTTTTATTCAGGCAGTTTTTAACTTAACTATTTCCGAAACAGGAGGACTATTTTTATGATTACAGCAGGCGATTTCAGAAACGGCGTTACCTTCGATATGGACGGACAGGTAGTGACCATTATCGAGTTCCAGCACGTTAAACCCGGCAAGGGCGCAGCTTTCGTTCGTACAAAAATCAAGAATGTTATCACCGGTGCGGTTGTAGAAAAAACCTTCAACCCCAACGATAAATATCCTACCGCTTTCATCGAGAGAAAGGATATGCAGTATCTTTACAACGACGGCGACCTTTATTATTTCATGGATAACGAAACTTACGAGCAGATTCCGATCAGCAAGAGCGTTCTCGGCGACAACTTCAAGTTTGTAACCGAAAACATGGAATGTAAGATTCTGTCCTACAAGGGCAACGTTTTCGGCGTTGAGCCTCCTACATTCGTTGTTCTTACCGTTACTCAGACAGATCCCGGCTTCAAGGGCGATACCGCTACTAATGTAACAAAGCCCGCTACACTTGAAACCGGCGCTGAAATCAAAGTTCCCCTGTTCATCAACGAGGGTGATCAGATTCAGATTGACACCAGAACAGGCGAATATATGTCAAGAGCATAATGAAACTACAAGGAAAAAGGAATGACTTTGAATATGAAAATTACCGAAAAAGCAGCGTACATCAAGGGTTTGGCAGACGGTCTGGAGCTTGATCCCAAGGACAAAAACGCCAAAATTCTCAAGGCGCTGATTGATCTGGTACAGGAAATGGCCGAAGAAGTAACCGAACTGGAACAGTGCTATGACGATGTTTGCGACCAGATTGACGCACTGGACGAAGATCTGGCAGGTGTTGAAGATCTTCTGTATGAAGATGAAGACGAAGAAGAGGACGATGAAACCGAAGGCTGCAATTGCTTTGACGATGACGCCGCCTACGAAGTAACCTGCCCCACCTGCGGCACCGTAATCGGTCTGAACGAAGACGACCTGAAGGAAGACGGCATGACCTGCCCTACCTGCGGTGAAACCCTGGAGTTCGATTATGACGAAGACGAGCTTGACGATCCTGATGAGGATACTCAGGCTGCCGACGAGGAATAATTGACCAAAGCAAAGTTGCGGAATCTTGCAAACGCAGGCAGGATTCCGCTTTTTGGTTATTGTCAGTACAAAGCAGCAAACTGCTTTGCAACAGAAAGAGAGGCTTTGATATGCTGTTAAGTATTATTCGCTCTCACGGGGCAGATTTCTTAACAATATTAATGTATATTTTGTCAGTGCTGATGATTATTTTTCTCGTGAATCCTCTGCACGAATGCGCCCACGGCTTTGTCGCTTACAAACTGGGCGACAGAACTGCCAAAAATATGGGCAGGCTGACCCTGAATCCTCTGGCGCACATAGATTACATGGGCGCTCTGATGATGCTTCTGGTTGGCTTCGGCTGGGCAAAGGCTGTCCCTGTCAATCCCCGCAACTTCAAAAAACCTAAGGTCGGCATGGCTATCACAGCCCTTGCGGGACCTGTGTCCAACCTGCTGGCTGCCATTCTCGCCGGACTGATCTACAATGGTATTAATACCATTCTGATCAAAAAAGGTGATCTGATCTATTCTCATGAACTGAAAGCCTTTTTTGCATCCGTTGACTATGATCCGGGATTCCTCAAATATATTTTTCTTTTTCTGCAATATTTTATTCTGATCAATATTTGTCTGGCAGTTTTTAACCTGATTCCCATACCGCCTCTGGACGGTTCAAAGATTCTTTCGGTCTTTTTGCCGGACAGAATTCTCTATAAAATGCAGCAGTATGAAATGTACTTTTCCATTGCATTATTTATCCTGATTATGGCAGGCGGTCTTTCCATGTTCCTTACGCCTGTACAGAACTGGCTGTATGATGCAATCAATCAACTGACACAACTGCCTTTCAGATGGGCATGGTGAGCAGCAGATTTTAGCGTGGAGTGTGGATGATCATTGAATTCGGAAAAAATATCGTATAAGTTAGATGTGTTCGAAGGACCGCTGGATCTTCTTTTACATCTGATTGAAAAAAACAAACTGAATATCTACGATATCCGCATTTCGGAACTGCTGGAGCAGTATATGGAGCACATTCACCTGATGCAGGAGCAGGATCTCGATGTTGCCGGCGATTTTCTGACCATGGCGTCTCATCTTGTCCAGATAAAGTCCGCTATGCTGCTGCCAAAATACGAAGAAGCGGAAGAAATGCGAAAAGAGCTTTCCGGTCAGTTGATCGAATACCGCAAATGTAAAATGATCGCCGGTGTTCTCTCGGAACTGGTCAGCTTTGACAGCTTCTGCCGTGAACCGGAAAAAATCAAAGCCGATATTACCTACCGGCGCACGCATCAGCCGGATTATCTGATTGTTGCCTATCTTTCTGCCGTGGGACGGGGCAAGGCAAAGATTCCACCCTCTCAAGACGCTTTTTCGGGCATCGTTGCCCGCAGAATCGTGTCTGTCAGCGCCAAGATTGTCAGCGTCATCGGTAAACTGAAGGACGGCAGCGGAAAAAGCTATCGCTCTATGTTCGACAACGTCACTGACAAAAGCGATCTGGTAGCAACCTTTCTGGCAATTCTGGAACTGGTGAAGGACAAAAAAGTACGAATACACGGCGACGGCGATGATTGTAAACTAATGCTCATCAGCGGCGATGAAGGTGAAAAAGAATGGAACGAAGAAAACTGAAAAGCACAATTGAAGCCATCATATTTGCCTGCGGTACGCCGGTAGAAACAGAACGTATTGCTCAGGCTCTTGAACTTTCGGAAGATGAGGTTACGGCTCTTTGCGACGAGCTGATGCAGGAATATGAAGAAGCCGAAAGAGGCATTCGCATCGTCAGGCTCAACAACAGCTATCAGATGTGTACCCCGGAAGAATTTGCCGAACCGATTCGTACCGTCATGGATCTGAAAAAGAATACGCCGCTTTCACAGGCCGCCGCAGAAGTGTTAGCAATCATCGCCTATAATCAGCCTGTCACCAAAGCTTTCATCGAGCAGGTCAGGGGTGTCGACTGTTCCGGCGTTATCTCCGGTCTGATTGCCCGTCAGCTCATCGAGGAGCAGGGGCGTCTGGAGCTGCCCGGAAAACCCCTTGTCTACGGAACCACGGAACATTTTCTGCTCTGCTTTAACCTGTCTTCTTTGCAGGATCTTCCGCCTCTGCCGGAAAGTGATGACGACGATGATAGTGATAATAACGATGATGAAAACCGGGATTCCGACAGTGACGCCGATGATCCTGACGGTCCTGAGGGTTCCGGCGGCAGCGGCGGCTTTGATGACAGTCATACGGATGACGGTCCAGACAGCGACGCTTCCGATGATGATTCCGGAAATGACGGCAGCTCTTTGCCGGAAAACAACTCCGCCGATTCTGCCGGCAGTGACATGGAGCCTTCCGTTCAGCAAAATGCCCCGGCGCAGATCATTGTACGAAAACCCGCCGGCAACAGCTCTGACAGCAGCGGTGAAACCGTCAGGATTCTGAACGGTATGCCGAAAAAAAAGCCCCGACCCTCTGCCTTCGACAGATTTTTGCAGGGTACGGCAAAGCTGATCCGTCAGGCGGAAAAAACCGATCTTCAGGAATATACCTCTCGCCTTGTCAACAAAGTCGTGAAGCCGGTGGTGAAAAAGGTACTGGTTCCTGCCGTACAGCACGCCCCTAAGCCCGTTGTGGCAGAAGCGCTGCTGGTAACCGCAGCCGCAGTATCCGTTACGGCTGCCGCTGCGCTGACAGTTGCGGCGATCAAGGCACTGTCTACTACCGCAAAATTGATTTTTGCCGCTCTTTTGGTGGCTTTTGTGGCAAAGCATACTGCCAAGCCCGTTTATTATGATCAATCCATGACAGAACAGGAAGATGCATTATGAATGTGTTTTTGCTGATACTTGCCGGTATCATCATTCTCATACTGCTGCTGCTTTTCTGTCCCTTTGTCATCAAAATCCGCTTTGAAGACGAAGTAAAATTAAAGGTCGGCTATCTGTTCCCCGTTTTGACCATAAGACTCGACAAACAGGAAACAGATCCGGAAAAGCTGAAAAAAGCAGAGGAAAAAAAGCATAAAAAAGAAGAGAAAAAACAGCGTAAAGAAGAAAAACGAAAAGAAAAACTCAGAAAAAAAGGCATTGATCCGGATCAGGAAAAAGAAGAAAAGAAACAAAATCCGCTGCTGCAGCAAATTAAGAGCAAGGGATTGGAAGGCATTATTGAGCTGCTGAAAGAACTGGTGCGTATCCTCGGATATCTGATGAAAAAGATCACCGATCATCTCGTCATCTCTCAGATGGATCTGCAGCTTGACATCGCCACCGAAGACGCAGCACAGACGGCACTGAACTGTGGCTATGCCTGCTCTACCGTTTTTCCGCTGATTTCCTTTATCGAACAGCACGTCAAAAAATGCCGCCACCGTGAACAGATCATTCCGGTGTTTACAAAGACAGAAACTAAAGTGCATTTTTTGCTCAAGGCACGAATTATGCCGTTTTTTATCCTGAGCGGCGCTCTCGGCTCCTTGATAAAGGCGCTGAAAGCTCTTGCAAAATAATTCAGGATATATTATAATACTATCACTATGGCAAATGACTGCATACGCAGTTGATGAATAATAAAAAGGCGGTGTTTATCATGAGTGATCGTCCCATAGAAGGTCTTATGGACACTACACTTGATAAAATTAAACAAATGGTTGATGTCAACACAGTCATCGGCTCTCCTATCTCCACTCCCAACGGCACAACCGTTATCCCCATCTCAAAGATCATGTACGGCTTTGTTTCCGGCGGGTCTGAGTTCAATCCCAAAAAGGCAGAAGAAAAAAATCTCTTCGGCGGCGGCGCCAGCGCAGGCGTTACCATCACCCCCATCGCTTTTATTGCGATTACCAAAGATGATGTCAAGCTGCTGAACGTCAGCAATTTCAAGGATACCGGCGACAGAGCTGTCGGTATGGTTCCCGAGCTTCTGGACAAGATTATCTCTCTGTTCAAGAAGGACAAGAAAAACGACGATTCGTCAGATGTAGCAGACGCTGCCGCTGATGACGAAACGGCTGCTGACGCTTCCGAAGAATAATCATTGCCGATTCATGAAGCTGCCTGCCCTGTGCATATATTTTTAGCAAGAAAGGGCGGGTGGTTTTTTGTTTATTCAACGCATACTTTCACTGGTACTGACCTGTTCTGTGGTGTTTTACACAATCGCCTTTGGCAAGGTTTCTGCCGCCGCTGAACGTCAGGCCCCGACGCTCAGTGCAGAATCCGCTATTGTGATGTGCGCTGATAACGGCGCCGTACTGTTTGAAAAAAATGCCGACCGGCAAATGGCAATCGCCAGTATTACTAAAATTATGACAGCACTGATTGCGCTTGAATATGTTCAGGTCAATGACCGTGCCGTTTGCTTTACGGAACAAATGACGGCTGAAGGCTCCAGTATGTATCTCAAACCCGGCGACACACTTCGTCTTTCCGAACTGGTAAAGGGTTTGATGGCTGTATCCGGCAACGACGCTGCCAACGCTCTTGCCGTAGGAATTGCCGGCAGCAAAGAGAACTTTGCTATGATGATGAATCAAAAAGCCGCTTTGCTGGGTATGACGCATACACATTTTGTCACTCCCTCCGGACTTGATGATGACAACCACTATTCCACCGCACGGGACATGGCTTTGCTGTGCTGCTATGCCATGGATCAGCCGCAGTTTGCCCGTATCGTTTCTCAACAATCACTGACCGTCAGCTTTGTTTCACCGGAAGGCAAACAGCAGTACTGTAAAAATCATAACCGTCTGCTGTCACTGTATCCGGGCTGTATCGGTATTAAGACCGGCTTTACCAAAAAAGCAGGACGTACCCTTACCTCCTGTGCAGAAAAAAACGGCGTTCGTCTGATCGCCGTTACACTTAATGCGCCTGACGACTGGAACGATCACGCCGCATTGTTTGACTTCGGTTTTTCCGGTACAGAACAGATCACTCCTGTTCATGCCGACGACCGCTTTCAACTGCCCGTAGCAGGCGGCGAATGTGATACCGTAACCGTAAAGCCTTCTCAGGAGCGTTCCCTCACCCGTATCATCAACGATCCGGATTCACCGGAAACCGTATTGTATCTGCCCCGCTTTATTTATGCTCCCGTTCCGGCGGGTACTGTTGTGGGAGAAGCTGTTATATACTATAAAAAGAAAAGAATTTCTGTCAGTCTGGTGACGGCAGAAGCTGTCAGAATGCAAAAGGAAGATGACTAATGGATAACAAGGATAAAATCAGAGTACAAAAAATCATTGCAGATGCAGGTCTTGCGTCACGCCGAAAAGCCGAAGAGCTGATTGAAAAAGGTGCCGTTACCGTAAACGGTCAGCGCTGTCATTTAGGCGATAAGGCGGACCCCGCAAAAGATAAAATTGTTGTGGCAGGCAGAGAAATCCGGCTTAGAAAAGACGCCAAAAAATACTATATCATGCTGCACAAGCCCCGTGGATTTATCACAACCATGAGCGACGAGGGCGGCAGAAAATGCGTTGCCGAGCTGGTTGACGAGGTTCCCGCCCGCCTTTTCCCTGTCGGACGGCTGGACAAGGATTCCGAAGGAATGCTGCTGATGACCAACGACGGCGACTTTGCCAATATGATCAGTCACCCTTCCACCCACTTTGCCAAAACCTATCGGGTCACTGTCCATCCGCATATCACAGAAGAACAGTTGACTTCACTGACCACCGGCGTTGTAATTGACGGCAGAAAATCCATGCCGGCTTCCGTGCGTGTTGTGACAAGCGAAAAAGAACGCACCGTACTGGAAATCGTACTGGAAGAAGGCAGAAACCGTCAGATTCGTAAAATGTGCGAGGCAATCGGTCTGGAGGTTGCCAGACTCAAAAGAACCGCTATCGGACCTGTCAAGCTGGGTATGCTGCAGCCCGGAAAATTTCGTGAACTGACAGCAGATGAAATGCGGGCGATCCGTGCCTATCAGACAAAGCTGCAAGCCCGCAAAAGCAAGAACTAATGTACAGGCTCAGCCCTTGTCCATGAATCGTCAATCATTAAAACCGCATGGATTACCTTTTGACAGCGCTTTGCTGTTTCACTTGTCACAAGACTGTCCGCTCCTGTGCAGAGATTGACTCTCGCAGGAGCGGTTTTGATTTCCTGTCTGAGATGTCCTTTGCTATTCAACAGAAAATACGGCTGACTGCCGGTTTTCATCATGTTCTAATCCTCGGCAGAGAATGTCCAAACCACCGCTTTTGTTATGTGTTTTTACTCTCGGCAGAAAATGTACAAACCGCTGCTTTCATTATGCTGTTTGCTGTTTCACTTGTCACAAGCCTGTCCGCTTCTGTGCAGAGGTTTTCTCTCGCAGGAGCGGTTTTTCGTTACTTTCCTGTTCAGGGTATCAAAAAGCCGTCAAATCCGCACAAGGCACTTTCGTTCTTCTTTACCAGATATGCAAAAATCAATTTTCTATCGAAGCATTGCTGTTCATGAGATGAAGATATTGTAATTACAGCCAAATATTTATCACAAATAATAAGATTATTGACAGTTTTGTATTATAACGATATGATAATATCGCATAGTGGAAAATATTTGACTATTTTACGCTAATTCCAATCGAATGATTAATGATTCAGAAAGGTGAGTGATCTTTAATGAAAAGAAAGAATTGGAAAAGTTCTTTGGCAATCCTTCTGTCTGCCCTGATCGTTTCTTCGGGTACGGCCGTCTTGTCACTGAACGCAAATGCAGCCTCTCCGGTCAGAATCCTCGGAGATGTCAACGGCGACGGTATGGTCTCCGTAACGGATGCTTCCGCAGTGCAGAATTATGCCAACGGTTCTACGGATGCCATTGGCAAACAGTACCTGAGAGAGGCTGATGTTGACGGAAACGGTACGATTGACGCAGTTGATGCAACAAGTATCCAGAACTACGTCTCCGGTCAGACTGTTTCCTATCCCATCGGTCAGCCAATGCTGATGATTACCAGATTTGAAGCGTCTCCAAACCCCACCAACCCTTTGTGGAGCAGCAGCTTCTCTCTGCAGACGGAATACGGAACCCTACAGAATAATCAGCTTAAAAAGGCTGTCATTACCATCAAGCAAAGCGGTCAGATTATTCAGACCATTGACTATCTGACGAATCCGGGCAGAACCTTCACAATAGAGAATAATGACGGAACCCCTTACGGTGTTTATACGGCGGTAGCTGAGGTTGAAGACTGGAGGGGACAAACGGATACCCAGACTATTGAGTTTGACATGGAGGGCAGCTATATCGGTGATGTCGGGATTGAAACAGATTCCCCCACAGGCACTCCTACAGTGGGAATCCCCGTCAGGTTTACTCCTGAGGGCTATAATATCCCCCAAAAGTATGATCTCTATATGTCAAGAACCATGACCGTCAAGAAAGACGGAGAAGTGGTCGCAACTGCCAATGACTCGTATTCGAGCACCCCCCTTACATGGACGCCCCAAGAAACAGGCAACTATACCGTCACCTTCACAATGAGCGGCTACGGCGGCGGCACTGCCACAAAAACCATTGCTGTTTTTGTTTGTGACGAGATGAATGTTTCCGTATCTCTGAAAGAAGGCTCCCAGATTCCCTACGGCGTGGCTATTCCTGTTGAGATCACGGTTGAGGGCGCTAAGCCCCCTCTCACCTATGAGGTTACCAAAAACGCTGCAACAGCAGGAAGCGATTATTTGATCACTCACTCGAATAACAACAACATCTTCAACATTCAGGCGGGTCATCCCACGGTAACCTGTAAGACAGATATCAAAGTAACGGACGCTCTGAACCGTGTCTATACAAAGACGTTTAACTATGTCAGCACCAACATTTATGTGTCGTCTGTCGATTTCAGCAAGAAAAACGCAAAACCCGGCGAAACTATCAACATCTCCTCTACAGCCAACAGCATGGGCATTATGCCTATTTCGGCAAGATATTCTATCCAAAAGCCTGACGGTACAACCGAAATAATCGGAACACTCGGTTCTCTTATCACGCCCTGGACGCCTTCCGTGGCAGGTGAATACACCATTACCTCAAACTTTGTTTACGGCAGCTCTAACTTGTATCTTCCCGCCTTCAGTACCAAAACTGTCACCTATACGGTAGCAGAAAGCGATCTTTCTGCCAATCTCAGTTATACGCCGACCAGTTCCGTGCCGACAGGCTATTCTGTCACACTCAAGGCTGGCGCCAATGGCGGTTCCGGTCATTATCAGTACCGGTTCGGTTACACCGAAAACAACCAAGACGTGATTCTGCAGGACTACTCCACAAAGAACGTCTTGAAATATCAGGCTCTTGAAGGTTCGCATTCATTGTTTGTCGATGTAAAGGACAGCACAGGCGCTGTCGTCAGAAAAACCCCCTCTGAGTACATTACCGGATTCAATACGGAGCCTTTCATGACAAATGTTCCCACAGAAGGCACTGTCGGTAAACCCTGCTATTTTTCCGCCGAGGTCAGCAATGCTCAGCGCATCACTCCCTCTTACAGATTTATCGTAAAAGGCAGCAACGGTACAGCAACAAGTATTAACGGCGTTGTGGCTGGCGGTCCTACCGCTCACGCTTCATGGACACCGACTGAAGCCGGTGAATACACCGTTACCGCAGAAGCTGTTTTCTACGGAACAGTCGTTGCTTCTTCAACAGCAACCTACACAGTCACGGCTAACACACTCTCCGCAGACTGTACCCTGGATAATACCACTGTTCCCGTCAACGCACCGGTCAATATCGGAGCCTCTGCCGGTGACAACTCCGGTTCTTGTACATATCAGTATTCCTATATTTTCGACGGTACAGAAAAAACTATCAAAAAATTCACTTCCAATACGAACGCGACCTTTACTCCCAAAGCTGCCGGCACCTATACAATTAAAGTAACGGCAAAGGACAGCAGCGGCAACACGGCAACCGCTACAAAAGAACTGACTGCTGCAGACGTCAGCCTGACCGCTCTTACCGCTGATAAAGCAAGCGCTAAGGTCGGCGATACCGTTACCTTTACCGCAGCTAACGACAATGCAGCCATTCCCGTAACCTTTGATTATGCCGTAACCATGAACGGCAAGACCGAAAAACTGACCACAAACAAGAGCGGTTCCACTCAGTGGACGCCTAATGCAGCCGGCAACTACGTTGTCAGCGCAACAATGTGCTTCGGCAACACCGCCTTGTCAACCAAGACCATTTCTTATTCCGTTGAAAAGAAGGTCAGCGATAATCTGGTCACCATTTACTACAAGGGCTATTCCGTTCCTTACATTGAATATAAGCTCTCTGACGGCAAGTGGTCTGTTCCTGTAAAGATGATTCCTGTTTCTGCTGTTCCCGGCATGACGCATAAGTATACCATCAACATGAAATCCGAAAAGCAGACAGACGTCCGTTTCAGCAACGGTAAAAACAGTGTTGATGACCTGTCAGGCGAAAACTATAACTTCACTACCGGTCTGTATACCTTTGATAACGGTCTGATCTCCGTTATTAAGGACAGAACCATGCTGAACAACAATACCTTTGTCAGTTCACCCGCAGTTTCCAACAAGATTATCACACTGGGTAAAACGATTACGCTCTCCTGTACCGCTCAGGGCGGCAACGGTGATTATCAGTTCTCTTTCAGCTATAAAGAAAAGAACGATACTTCCTGGAAGACCCTTCAGAATTATGCGGCAACCGGCAGCGCTGAATTTACTCCCGAAAAAGCCGGCACCTATCTTGCCTGCATCAAAGCTAAAGACGCCAGTGGCATTGTTCAGAAGAAGTATTTTGAAATCAGTGTATTTGAAGCGGTCAAGTCCGTATCCTCTATTTCCGCAGTGTCTATCAAATCGGGCGAGCAGGTTACCGTCAACTGCGGCGCAGAAAACGGTTCCGGCAAATTTGAATATTCCGTATTCTATAAAAAAGCTGTTTCCGAAAAATGGTCTGCCGTACAGGCTTACAGCGCCAACAAAACTGTCAAAGTGACTCCCTCTGCCGCAACTGTCTATGACATTAAGGTAAAGGTAAGAGATAAGGTTACCGGCAGAACAGACGAACAGACCTTTACTGTTACGGTTTCCAAAGAATAACCGTTGACTGAAAGACACGCTGTCATGCCTGTTATCCTGCGGGACAGCCATGTCACCAAACAATAAAAGCAAAACCTGACAATGATTCAGAAAGGCGAGTGAATATCAATGGGTAAAAAGAAAATCCTGAAGGGCTCGGCTGCTCTTCTATTATCGGCATTGGTCATCTCCTCAGGCGCTGCCGTACTGACGGCAAACGCACAAGAAATTATGACAGACAATTACTATACTGACGAAGCGCCCGGCTTTTCGCATGACATTTACGTAACAAAATTTGATCTCACATGTTTGGGAACGTCCCGATACGTCACCAACCGTCCCATTAGAATCGACATTGAAGTATACGGCGCTCAGAAGTCTTACAATTCCTATAACTTTGCTTATGTGGATATTCTGGACAGCAATGGAGAAAAGGTTACCACAATGAATTACAATGACGCACCGTTGTCATGGGTTCCCACGAAAACCGGCACCTATACGGCAAATTTCGTCATTTGTGACTACTACGGCGCCCAGACTTCTGCCTCCAAAGAATTTGAAGTAACCGCACCGTTAAGTCTGGAACTGTCACTGCTCGGCGATTATAATACAAATGCTCTTGAGGGCGAAAAAATGCAGCTTGTGGCAGAAACACAGGGCGGCAAAGGCAGACTGGAATACCAGTTCATCTGCAATTACAAAGGCACCAATGATGAAACTGCCACCAGAACTGTTCTGCAGGACTATGCCCGCAACAACTGTATTAATGTCACATTTGACAAGGTCGGTACATACGAATTCACCGTTAATGTAAAAGACAGTTATGGCGCAACCTTCACCTCTACCAGATCAATTAATGCTATAAAACCGTATTTCGTTTATACTACCGCATCACCGGCATCACCAATGGTCAACGAAAAGGTTGAACTGAGCAGTTATGCCATTAATCTGGATAACCGCAGCTATACAGCCTCCTACGAAATCAAGAGCAGTAACACAACAACCGTCATCAACGGCAAAAAAGATGAGACTGTCACATGGAAGCCTTCCGAACCCGGTACTTATATCATTACAGTATCAGCCATTTGGAAAGATACCGTATACGCCAGCAAGACGATATCGGTAGAAGTTGCAGACACGGACCTTGGTGTTGACGTTGAAGCAGAATACAGTCAGGCAGCCGTCGGAATGCCTGTTACCGTCAATATCTACCCCAAGGGCGGCACAGGTATCTATACCGTTTCTTCCGTATCCTGCGATTGGCAGGGTCACCCCGCTCCTGATAACCTCACAAAGGTTTCCGATACAGAATATGTGCTAACGCCCACATCAGCCGGTCCTTATGAAATTTTCGCCAAAGTAACAGACAGTCTGGGCAATACCGCCAGCAACTCTTTTATCGTGATCGGCGACAGCTCACAGCTCAAATCCTTAGAAGCCGATAAAACAGATGTTAAAGTTAATGAGACTGTTAATCTGACCGCAAAGGCTTCCGGCTCAATCAACAATATTTCCGTGCAGTACACCATAAGCAACGGCACCTCTGTACAGACCTTCGACGGAGTTATGACAAAGAGAGGTGTGTATACCGCTGGATGGATTCCGCAAACAGCCGGGACTTATACCGTAACCGCCTCCCTTACTTATAATGACCGTACGATCGAATCCAAACAACTGACCGTTACCGTAGCCAAAGACGAAGTAATACCTCCTGTCAGCAACGGCACCGTAACCCTCTATTACAAAGGCTACGCAGCTCCTCAGATCGAATACCGGACAGACAGTGAAGAATGGTTCGAACCTGTAAAAAAGACCCGTGTCACCGCAGTTGCCGGCGTAACCCACAAGTACACCATCAACCTTGGCTCCGCAAAAGAAGCAGTTGTCCGTTTCAGCAACGGCAAGGGCGGCGTAGATGATCTGAACGGTCAGAACTACACCTTCACCAAGGGCTTATATGTCTACGACAACGGATTGATCTCCACAATGAAAGACAGAAATATGCTTAACAGCAATACATTTGTCAGCACACCGGCCATCTCCGATAAGGCTGTTGTTCTGGGCAAGAGCGTTACCGTTTCCTGCACTTCCACCGGCGGCACAGGCAACTATCAGTATGCCTTCAGCTACCGCAAGATCAGATCCGCAAAATGGACAACCGCACAGGATTACTCCGGGAACAGCAGCGTTACTGTTAAACCCGCCGCTTACGGTCAGTACGTCATCTGCGTGAAAGCCAAGGACGACAGCGGCATCGTTCAGACGAAATACTTCGTTGTCGATGTTGTGGACAAGGCTGTATCCGCTTCCAACATTTCCGCAGAAAACATCAAGCTCGGCGAAACTGTCACCGTCAACTGTGCAGCAGCCGGCAGCTCCGGAAATTATACCTATGCCGTGTTCTATAAAAAGAAGGCTTCCGATACCTATTCAACCGTAAAGAACTACTCTAAAACAACGGTGGTAAATGTCAAGCCCGCAGCCGCAACCGAGTATGAAATCATCGTAAAGGCAAAGGACACCAAAACAGGCGTTATCAGCCGTCAGGAATTTTCCGTACTGGTCGCTAAATAATCATCACTTTCAAGTATTCTTCTTTTGACAAAAAGAAGAATATTCACAATTGCTGATTCTGTCATTCAGCTATGTCTGACAGAATCAGCAATTATTTTAAAAACAAAGTATTACTATTATAGTATTATCTTTTTAATAATAATGTCTTTTGATTTGAGCTTTTTTGACAAAAAAATAAATTAGTCTAAAGACAACTGGTTAAAAGTGCCAAAGATACCGTATCTATAATTAAAGTATTGTGTGTTTATACAATTTTTTACTTTCCTTTTTTTTTTTTTTGTTTAATTAGTTGACTTGTTGATACAATTGTGCTATTATACTATAAATAGTAGAATCTTGTTTCTATTATTTATCGCTTATTCCAATTTTTCAACGCAAATCATACTTAGAGAAAGGTGAGTGAATTTTCATGAAAAGAAAGTATTGGAAAAGCTCTCTGGCGATGCTACTGTCTGCATTGATTGTTTCATCAAGCACAGCAGCTCTTTCTTTCACCGCAAATGCGAAGGCAGCAACCAGCCCGATTATTCTGGGCGACGCAGACGGTAGCGGAATTGTTGATATCATAGATGTAACAACAATTCAAAGACACATCTCAGAATTGGAACTGCTCGAAGGCGGCGCACTTCTTGCGGCAGATGTCAACGGTGACGGTGAAATTACTGTTGCTGACGCTACCGAGATTCAGGCTTGGTTAGCGGGGTATGTGTCACAGTACGCCATTGGTCAGCCGATTACCGGCATCTTCCCCCTGTATATGGGTGATGTTAACGGAGATGGCGCAGTGACGGAAGATGACGCTACACTTCTTCAGCGTTACTTAGATGAGTACCCGGATGCCGTTATTGCTGATAAGTATCTTGTTGCTGCAGATACTAACGAAGACGACAATCTCAGCATCAAAGACGTAACTGAAATTCAGAGATATCTTGCAAATATCCCGACAAAGCATGTCGGCGACAGAATTATCCTTTTGGGTGACGCCAACGGTGATGATAGAATTGATGTTACAGATGTAACTGCAATTCAGCGCTACATCAACGAAAACTACGATCAAATTGATGATGAACATCTGATTGCTGCTGATGTCAACGGCGACGGTGAGATTAATATTGCCGACGCTACCGCTCTGCAGCTCTGGTTAGCAGAATTTAATTCAGAGTATCGCATCGGCAAACCGGTCTGGGCGAAAATGAAGATTACAGACTTCTCTGCTTCATCTGCTCCGCATTATTGTTACTGCGATTTCAATTTGGAGGTTGAAAATGCCGTCTTGAAGGACGGTAAGCTTAAATCTGCAGTAATAGAGATCAAAAAAGCCGGTGAAGTAGTTGAAACCATTGACTACCTGAATGATAGTAATAGCTTCTATTCCGATGATACAGAAGAAAGCTATAAAGGCAAGGGCTTCTTCACAGCTACCGTTACAGTAGAAGACTGGGACGGCAACATTGCCGAAGAGACCATCGACTTTGAACTTCAGGGTGGCTATATTGCTGACGTTCAGATAGAAACAGATTCAGCAACAGGTCTTCCTACAGTCGGCGAAGAAATCCGTATCGTTCCCAACCCTGCACATGTATCGGTGAAATACGGACATTATAACAAGCGAGATATGACAGTCGTCAAGGACGGTGAGGTTGTTACAGTTGTTTCAGATAACTATCCCGGCAACCCACTTTTCTGGACTCCCGAAGAAGCCGGCACTTATGCGCTCACCTTCGAAATGAGCGGCTACGGCGGCGGTTATGCCAAGAAGACTGTTCTGCTGGATGTTCTTGATGTATTGAATGTTGAGATTGATAACATGAATACAAAAGCGGGCTTCGGCGATAATACAACAATTCCGATTAATACCCCCATCACCTTGAATCTAGAAGGCAAGGGCGGCAAGGCACCCTATACTTATGAAGTTACCGAAACAACAGCTAGTATTGATGATAGTCTGAACATCACGCAAAACAATAATTTACTCAGAATTGAAAGCCACAATCCCAATCACACATATACCCTTACTGTTAAGGTTACAGATGCTCTGGGACAGAAAATAACAAAAGACCTGACATTCACCAGCAAGGTAGCAATTCCATCTTCTCTTAGCTTCTCAAAGAAAAATGCTACTCCCGGTGAAACACTTACCATTTCAGCGTTTCCCTCCAGCATAGGCGCCTTCCCGATAACCTCTAAGTTTACTATTACGGATCCTGACGGCAATACCACCGTTCTGAGCAAGCTTGGTGCTACTTCCGCTAAATGGACTCCTGCAAAAGCAGGCGATTACACCATCGTCGGCGAAGTACTCTATGGTGATACAACCGAAAATGGTGTAGCTAATCCTGTTATTGAAAAGAAAACAGAGACTTATACCGTTAAGGAAAGTGATCTGGCAGTTTCTGTAAATGTACAGCCGGGTACAAACCTTCCGCTCAATTATCCTGCAACCGTTACAGCTACCGCAACAGGCGGCGCTGCTTCCTATCAGTACGCATTCTTCTATCAAAAAGGCGAAGGCGAACCTGTTACCGTTCAGGATTTTTCCACCAAGAATACGGCTGTATTTAATCCTGCTGAGACAGGCAACTACTCTGTATATGCTCAGGTAAAAGACAGCAACGGTAATATCGTAAAGAGCGCTGTTACTTATGTAAGCGTCTTTAATACCGATACAGTTACCGCAAGCATTCCTGCAACCGCTACAGTCGGCAAGAGCTGCTCACTTTCTGCTCAGCTCAGCGATGCTGCTCAGCTTGGTGTTACCTACAGATTCATCGTCTACTACAACGGCACCGCTACAACCATCAACGGCATTATTGTCGGCGGTCCTCAGGGCAGAGCAACATGGACTCCCGAAGCTGCAGGTGAATACAACATCACCGCAGAAGCTCTCTACAACGGCGAGGTTGTTGCTTTCACAACAGCAACCTGCAATGTAACAGCAAGCGAAGTAAGTGCAGACTGCACACTGGATTTCAACGCTGTACCCGTTAACACAGCCGTTACCGTAAAAGCTGCTGACACAGCCGCTGAAGGCGTTACTTACAAGTATTCCTATGTATTCAACGGCACAGAAAAGACCATCAAAAACTTCACCGCTAACACAGAAGCTACCTTTGCTCCCAAGATGAACGGTACATATACTGTTAAGGTTACTGCAAAGAACAGCTACGGCGCAACTGCAGAAGCTACACAGCAGCTCAAGGTAGAGGCTGTTAAAGTAACTGCTCTCAACGCTGACAAGACTGCTGCCAAGGTAGGCGATACCGTTGCCTTTACAGCAGCTTCCAACGCAAAGGACGTTCCTGTAACATTTGTTTATACCGTTTCCAAGGACGGCAAAGCAGAAACTCTTACAACAAACAACGGCGCTGCTCAGTGGACACCCAAAACAGACGGCAACTATGTTGTCAGCGCTTCCGTACTGTTCAATGACACAGTTGTCAACACCAAGACCATCCCCTACACGGTAGAGAAAAAAGTCAACGACAACACTACTACAATCTATTACAACGGCTTCTCCGTTCCCTACATTGAATACAAGATCGCTGACGGTGAATGGTCTGTTCCTGTAAAAATGGTAAAATTACCTGCAACTGCTGCAGTTCCGGGTATGACACATAAGTATACCATCAATATGGGTTCCGAAAAGAGTGCAGAAGTACGCTTCAGCACAGCCGGCGGCAAACTTGATGACCTTAACGGCGAAAACTACACCTTTAACACCGGTCTTTATACCTATGATAACGGCGTTATCACTTTCTTCCCCTCAAGAGACGCCATGAACAACAATACTTTTGTCAGCAAGGCTTCTGTTGCTCACACCTACATCACACTGGGCAAGAACAACACACTCTCCTGCACAGCAGAAGGCGGCTCAAACAACTATCAGTTTGAATTCAGCTACAAGTCTGTTGACAGCAATACATGGACAACCATTCAGAAGTATGACGCTAACAACAGTGTTAACTTTGCACCCGCAGAAGCAGGTAAATACATGGTTTGCATCAAGGCAAAGGACGGCAATATTGTTCAGAAGAAATACTTTACAATTGATGTAATAAGCGCTGTCAAGTCTGTTTCCACCCTCTCTGCAGATACCATCAAGAAGGGCGAGAGCGTCACAGTAAACTGCGTGGCAGAAGACGGCTCCGGTAAGTTTGAGTATGCTGTACTTTACAAGAAGGCTTCTTCCGAGAAGTGGTCCAGCGCTCAGGCTTACAGCAGCAACAATCAGGTTGTTGTAACTCCTGCTGCCGCAACAGCTTATGACATCAAGGTTAAAATTAAGGATAAGGTAACAGGAAGAGTCGCAGAACAGACTCTTTCCCTTCAGGTTGAAAAACAATTATTGTCTTCCTGATTACTAAAAACTTTACGGCGTTCTGTCCCATCAGTTTTTGATGGGACACACCGCCTGATCAATCACATTGAAGCCATTACTACTAAGAAAGGTGAGTGAATATCAATGGGTAAAAAGAAATTACTTAAAGGTTCTATTTCTCTTCTCCTGTCCGCTCTGATTGTTTCCTCAGGCGCTGCTGTTTTAGCAGCCAATGCAGAAGAAGTCATCACGGGCAATCCTTATGACGTATCTGCACTTCCGGGAGCAGATGATGAGATTGAGGCGCTTACTGTAGAATTCGATACAGTTCAAAACAACGACATAATCCCCATCAGGGGCGATACCGTAACACTGCTGGCACAGGCTGCAGGCGGCAGAGAAAGATACGAATATCAGTTCGTACTCAATTATCAGGATAAAGACGGCAATGAAACAACTACTGAAATTCAGGATTTCAAGCCCGGCAACAGCTTTGAGTATACTTTTACAGAAAACGGCACTTATAATTTTACTGTCACTGTAAGAGACGGTTATGACACGAAAGTATCAGCTACCAAAACAATCAAGATTGTTGAAGGTCATTTTGTTTTTGCTTATGCAAACCCGTCAGCTCCCAATGTAAATGAGGAAGTGACCTTCAATAGCATGGCTGTTGGTATCGGCAACCATCCATACATTACCCGCTATACCATTACAGACCCGGAAGGCAGCATTGAGACGATTGATGCTCCGGAAACCGGTACTACCGATAACGGAGCTGCCACATGGACGCCCACTAAAGCAGGTACTTATCAGGTGAAAGTATCCGCTATCTGGAATGATATGGAATATGCTGCCAAAACCTTTACCGTAGAAGTTCAGGATCCCGATGACGCTCTGGAAATGACGCTTGAAGCAGATGAAACAACCGTTGCAATCGGTCAGACTGCTACAATCAACGTGTTCGCAAAGGGCGGCTCCGGTCAATACAACGTCAACTGTGTACGCTGCGAATTCCAAGGCGGCTATGCAGATAAACCCCAGAAAGTATCTGATACAGAATATGTTTTGTCACCCACAAAATCCGGTCCCTACGAAGTATTCTTTGAGGTTACCGACAGCAAGGGCAAAACCGTCAATGATTCCATCATTATCATCGGTGATAATGCTTACATTCACTCCTTCAAAACCGATAAAACGGAGGTTTCTGTCGGTGAAACAGTAACCATTACTTCCACTGCAACGGGTTATGCAGACAGAAGTATTGTAAAGAACACCGTCAGCGATGGCACCACAACTAAATCTTTAGTGGTTACCAATCCAAAAGTCCATACATATTCCTCTGCATGGACTCCCGACAAAGCAGGTACATATACCGTAACAAATGAGCTGTATTACAACAACAAGCTCCTTGAAACACAGAGCACCACCGTTACCGTAAAGGGCAGCGGAGAAGAAGTTACTCCTGTCAGCAACGGTACAGTAACCATCTACTACAAGGGTTATGCTGCTCCGAAGATTGAGTATCAGACAGACAGCGAAGAGTGGTCTGAGCCAGTTGCTATGAAGAGAATTACTACCGAATTCGGCGCCACTCACAAGTACACAATCGACCTTGGTTCCGCTAAAGGAACAGTCGTTCGTTTCAGCAACGGCAAGGGCGGCGTAGATGATCTGGACGGTCAGAACTATTCTTTCACAAAGGGTCTGTACTTCTACAACAACGGTGTAATCTCCTCTGTTACAGGTCAGACAATGCTCAAGAACAACACACTGGTCAGCAATCCTACTCTTCCCACAAAGAATGATATCAATGTTACCGGTGTTGTTCTCGGCGAATCTCTGAAGGTTAAGTGTGCAGCTACCGGCGGCACAGGCAACTATGAATATGCTGTGCTTTACCGCAAGATTACTTCTGCGAAGTGGTCCACTCTGCAGGATTTCTCTGCTAACAACATAGTTAACGTAAAACCTGCAACCGTCGGCAAATACGTTATCTGCGTTAAGACCAGAGATGGCAGCGGTATCCTTCAGAAGAAATACTTTGTTATCAATGTGGTAGAAGAAATGAAGCTGGTTGTCAACCTCTCTGACACCACCCTCAAGCTGGGCGATGCAGCTACTGTCAACTGCGATGCAGCAGGTGGTTCCGGCAGATTCATCTATGGCGTTTGGTACAAGAAGAGCTCTAAGGATCAGTACTACACTGTTCGTAAGTACAACAGCAACGGTACTATCAGCGTTAAACCTTCCGCCGCTACCGAATATGATATCCGTGTAAAGGCAAAGGATCTGGTTACAGGTCAGCTTATCATTCAGGATTACACTATTCTGGTTAAGAAATAATGATCAGAATTCGTTGACCTTCGTCATCATATTCTGAAAGTTTAATCAAATGCTCCGCTTTACTGAAAAGTAAGGCGGAGCAGTTTTTGGCGTTCAAGGCAAAACGAACAGTCAGTCATTGTGAAGATCGTCAGAAAGAACTGTCACAGAGCATTTTCGCCGACAGGTCTTAAAAACATCATAAACATTTCTTACACAACAACAATGTACGGTTTTTCTGTCATAGCATGATTCCGGCAACCGACCGACAGATAGTGAAGGATACCCTCTACAGTTGAACAATCAAGTTTTTAAATCAAAAGCAACCATATCAACTCAGGATTATTGTCTTTTCAAAACTTTTTCTGAAAAAACTCTGATCTCCCCGACAGAGTGTAAAAGCATTCGGATAAAAAGTCCGACAAAAGCGCCGCTGAGCTTCCTGTTTACAGGTAAAAGCTCAGCGGCGCTGAATGATTCAGGGATTATTCAATTCTCATTTCTCAATTATTTGGCAACGATATTGACCAGCTTGCCTTTGACATAAATCTCTTTGACGATATTCTTTCCCTCAAGATAAGGAGCAGCCTTAGGACTTGCCTTTGCCAGATCCATTGCCCCCTGCTGATCAATGTCCACGGGAACCATGATCTTATCACGGATTTTGCCGTTGATCTGAACAGCAATCTCTACGCTTGCATCAATACATTTGTTCTCGTCATAAGACGGCCATTCAGCAGATGATACAAACCCTCTGCCAAGTCCGGCAACACTCCAGATTTCCTCAGCTGCATGGGGTGCAAAAGGACTTACCAGAATGGTAAATATTTTCAGTTCCTCTTTCGTAACAGATCCTGTTGCATAAATATCATTGATCAAAGCCATTAAAGCTGCAATCGCTGTGTTAAACTTCAGCGTTTCAATATCTTCACCGACTTTTTTAATGGTTTTATGGAAGGCTGCTTCCAGCTCAGGACGGATTTTATCCCCCTGAAGAATTCCTTCCAGGCCGCAGAAACGTTCAACAAATCTGCGGCAGCCCTTAATACTGCTGGAGTTCCACGGAGCAGCATTCTCAAAGTCACCGATAAACATTTCAAACAAACGCATTGTATCAGCGCCGTATACATCAACAATCTCATCCGGATTGACAACATTGCCGCGGGATTTACTCATTTTTTCGCCGTTCTCGCCAAGGATCATACCATGGCTTGTTCTTTTTGCATAAGGTTCAGGGGTCGGAACAACCTTGATATCATACAAGAACTTGTGCCAGAAGCGGCTGTACAACAGATGCAGGGTTGTATGCTCCATACCGCCGTTGTACCAATCTACAGGTGACCAGTAGTTCAGCGCTTCTTCACTTGCCAGCGCATTGTCATTATGGGGATCCATATAGCGCAGGAAATACCATGAAGATCCTGCCCACTGGGGCATGGTATCTGTTTCACGCTTAGCATCGGCACCGCACTTGGGACACTTTGTGTTTACCCAGTCGGTCATCTTTGCAAGCGGTGATTCACCATTATCTGTCGGCTCGTATGATTCAACATCGGGCAGCTCCAGCGGCAGTTCACTTTCAGGCAGTCCGACAGCACCGCAGCAGGGACAATGAACAATCGGAATCGGCTCGCCCCAGTAACGCTGTCGGGAGAATACCCAGTCACGCAACTTAAAATTCACTTTGGCGTGACCCTTGCCTGTCTTTTCCAGTTCCTCTATAATTTTCTTTTTAGCATCCTCTACAGACAATCCGTCCAGATAGCCTGAATTCACCATCACGCCTGTTGCGCAGTCGGTAAACGCTTCTTCCTGCACGTTTTCTCCGCCCTTGACAACCTCAATGATCGGCAGGTCAAACTTTTTAGCAAAGTCATGGTCACGGGTATCGTGCGCCGGAACAGCCATAATAGCACCTGTTCCGTAGGATACCAATACATAGTCGGAAATAAAGATCGGAATCTGTCTTCCGTTCACAGGATTGACAGCTTCTACACCGCCGATACGAACGCCGGTCTTATCCTTCGCTACCTCGGTACGCTCAAAGTCAGATTTTCTGGCAGCCGCTTCCTGATAGGATCTTACCTCATCCATATTGGTAATCACGCCTGAAAGCTTCTCGATGATGGGGTGTTCGGGAGAAATAACCATATATGTTGCGCCGAACAGCGTATCCGGACGAGTCGTATAAACAGTGAGGATATCACCTGTTGTCGTTGTAAAATCGACCTCTGCGCCGGTGGAACGTCCGATCCAGTTTTTCTGCTGTGCCTTTACTCTGTCGGGATAATCCACCAGATCCAGATCATTGATAAGTCTGTCAGCATACGCAGTAATCTTCAGCATCCACTGAGATTTTACCTTACGGACAACTTCGCTGCCGCAGCGTTCACAAACGCCGTTGACAACTTCTTCGTTAGCAAGCACGCACTTACAAGAGGTACACCAGTTAACGGCCATTTCTTTTTTATACGCAAGACCATGCTTAAAAAGCTGTAAGAAAATCCACTGCGTCCACTTGTAGTATTTGGGGTCTGTCGTATTGATCTCACGACTCCAGTCAAAAGAAATACCCAAAGACTGAAGCTGACTTTTGAAACGGGCGACATTCTTTTCCGTTACAAGCTTCGGATGAACATGGTTCTTGATAGCATAGTTTTCGGTAGGCAATCCGAAAGCATCCCAACCGATTGGATAAAGTACATTATATCCCTGCTGTCTGCGTTTTCTTGAAATAATATCCAAAGCAGTATAAGAACGGGGATGTCCTACATGAAGTCCCTGTCCGGAAGGATAGGGAAACTCGATCAGCGCATAGAATTTTTCCTTGCTGCTGTTTTGTTCGGCATGAAAAATGCCAGCCTCTTCCCACTGCTTTTGCCATTTGGCTTCAATACTTTTATGGTCGTACTTCAAAACTCTCTCTCCTTTTTCTTTCTGAATCGACGCTTTGTCTGTCAGTCTTATGCTTTTTCAAAAAGCTTTTCCAACGGCAGGTTTTCAATATCGGAAATATCCTGTACCTCACCGTCTTCCCACAATCTTTCCAGATCGTAGTATTCTCTTGCGTCCTCTGAGAACACATGAACAACAACATCCACATAATCCAGCAATATCCATGAGTCAGAGCGATAGCCTTCAATATGGCTGACGCTGATTCCTGCATTATCCAGACGGTATTCTACATTATCCGCCAAAGATTTGACATGGGTAGTGGATGATCCTGTGGCAATCACAAAATAATCTGCGATGGAAGAAATGTCGCTGATCTTGATCAGCTTGATTTCAAACCCTTTTCTTTCACACAGTGCTTTAGCGGCAAGTCGTGCCGTTTCTAATGCTGTCATAAGCAATCCTCCTCCGGTTTTATTCCTTTTTAATTTTTGCCCGTGCAGCGGCAAATTCATTATACCCTGCCATTGTGTCCGGCGCTATCGTCAGCTTTCTTTCGGCAAGATCGGCAATGGTAAATGCCATACCCTCCAGACAGGCTTCGTCCAGATCCTTTTCGGCAACCTTTCGCATTTTATCAACACCGTCATAGTCACGGTCTGCCGAGATGAAGTCTGCGATAAAAATCACCTTGTCCAGCGGCGTCATCCCTGCCCGACCGGTTGTATGATAACGAATCGCATCAATAATCTCCTGATCGTCTATGCCAAGTTCTGTCTGCACAAAGGCACAACCCGAAACAGCGTGCCACAGCTTTGGCGACGCTTTTTCCATTTCCGTCAGTTCAATACCGGCTTTTGCGATCAGCGCCATTTGTTCTTCGCCGTCCGTTTCTTTTGTAGCGTCATGCAAAATACCTGCAATTTCTGCTTTTTGAGGATCGGCTCCGTATTTTTTAGCCAGACGCACAGCTTCTTTTGCGACGTTTTTAGAATGCTTAAAGCGAGGTGCTTTCATTCTTTTGCTGATAATTTCCTCATACTGCTTTATTCCCATTCTGATCAACTCCATTTTGCGGTTCAATACACTATATTATACCAACTTCTATGCTTTCTTTCAAGCATCCAACTGGTTTTTTCATCAAAAACTTTAGCCTGCCAGCAAAAACACCAGCAGATCATAGACAGAATGCAGAATAACCGCAACCGTCAGGCTTTTACAGCGGATAAAGCACCAACTGAATACGGCGCTCAGCAAAAGAATGGACACAAAAGCCATCGTACTAAAGCTCGTGATAAAGGTACCGCTGCTCATCCAGATCGGAAAATGAATTACCAGAAACAGCAGGGCGTTGACGCCGACCGCAACAGATTTTTTGATATCGCTGTCGGCATTTTTCATCGCAGCGTTCAGCAGAAATCCTCTGAATACGGTTTCTTCACTGAAGCCGACAAACAAAACAACAATCAACTGTGCCGGATGAAAGGACGGATTCAGCGACAGACCATGACGGCGCACTACGGACCCTGTTATGACAAAAACCGCCATCAGAACGGCTATGAGCAGGTATTTGATATGTTCCCTGCGAAAAGCATAGAGCTGTTTGAAGCCGACATACATTTCAGTGCTGAAGCGGCGTATCAGCGCCAACGCAGGCACTGTCCATATCAGATTCTTGATAAGGCCGTCTCTCAGAAGGGCATAGAGATATTCATTTTGAAGCGCATTTTTCATCAAGGGAAACAGTACCGTTTCGCCAAGAGTCCATGCACCATACAACCACACGCAAAACAGCAATAGCGCCGTCAGCATTTTTTTATTCTTAACCACTGTCTCACCTCTGATCAAAAAACCGCCGATACACTCCGTCCGGCGGAAGTGCAGCGTCTGTTTTACTCGTCAGATTGTATCAAATGAGTGCCGGAAACCCAAGGGGTTTCCAAGCGAATCAGAGACAATCTGACGAGATCGTTACAAGAAAGAGTGTGCCGTACCAAAGCCGTCATTCATTCGGCACTGCCGGAAACCTGCCCGGTCAGATACAATCCATTTCTGTGTATATACGCCTCTACCGCAGGCGGAACCAACTCTCTGATGCTTTCACCGTCACGAACTCGCCTGCGAATATCCGTTGACGATACCGTCATAATCCGGACGTTCAACAGTTCTGTTCTGCCGCCGGATCGCTGCAAAAAGGCTGCGTGTTGTTGAAGTGCCGCCATATCCGCCGTATTTCTCGGTGCCGCACAGACAGTCGCAAGCTGCAGAATGATATCAGGCCGTTTCCAGTTCTGAATCGTTAAAAACGAATCTGCGCCGGTCAGAAAATATAGCTGACTGTCGGGATATAACTGTGAGAGTGTCTGCAACGTTTCGTATGTATAACTGGGACCCTCACGAAGAATTTCCATATCGCAGACTTCCGTATCCGGCAACTCTGCAAAAGCCAGACGACACATTTCCAGCCGCTGATGAGGCAGGGCAGCGCCGCTTTTTTGCTTGAAGGGGGATACAAAAGCCGGTATCACCAGCAGCTTATCCGGAGAAATTGCTTTGCTGAATGCCTGCAGCAACTCTACATGACCCTTATGCACAGGATCAAAGCTTCCGCCGAATACGCCGATTTTCAATGCTGTCACCCTTTCATTCTTTCATCATTAATTGCTGCCATTCTCTATCAGTCAGATACACAAATGCTGACGACGGAGAACGCATTATTTTCTTCCTGACTTTTTGGCTTTGGGCAGTTCTATTTTAGGATCATCGGGATTTCTGCGAAACAGCACGAATTTTGAACCGATCACCTGCACAACCTCGCAGTTGGTTTCCAGCGCAATCTGTTCAGCCGCCTCACGGGGCGTCAGATCGGCTGTATCCAGCGTTTTACCCTTGATCAGTTCTCTTGCTTTCAGGGCATCGTCCGCCTGTTTGATAATCTGATCGCTCATGCCGCCCTTTCCGATCATCAGTATTGTATCTATATTCATCGCCAGTGAGCGCAAAAAAGCTCTTTGTTTACTTGTTAGCATATTCTGTTCCTTTCCTTACGATCAATTGACATTATATTTTTTCTTCAGCATTTCGCTGAGTTTTTTCAGCGCCCTTCCCCTGTGACTGATCAGGTCTTTCTGATGATCACTCAGTTCTGCAAAGGTTTTATTGCCCTCTACAAAGAAAATAGGATCGTAGCCGAAGCCATTCATTCCTCTCGGTGCATAACCGATGGTACCTTCACAGGTGCCGGTGGCAAAAAGCTTTTCACCACCCGGAAAATAACAGCAGATGACACATTCAAATCTTGCGCTTCTGTCGCTGCTGCCCGATTTCATCAGCTCCTGCAGCAGCTTGTCAATCTTTTCGGCATCTGTCGCATTTTCTCCGGCATATCTCGCAGAATAAACACCCGGCTCACCGTTCAGTGCATCTACCACCAATCCGGAATCATCGGCGATTGCTGCCATGCCCGTATATTCGCATACAGCCTTTGCCTTCAGCTCTGCATTTTCTGCAAAGGTTTTTCCTGTTTCCTCTACTTCTATGCTTTCTTTACCAAGCTGTTCCAGCGTTCTGACATAAATATTCAGTGGACTTAATATTCTCTCCAGTTCTTCAATCTTCTTCTTGTTATTGGACGCAATTACAAATGTCATATTGCCTTCCCTCTCTCTTTATTTCATTTTCATTCATGTTCTTCAATCAACCATATCATTCTCCGCCGTTTTTCCATTTTTCAAACCAATCGTCATCTTCCTTGGTTTGCTCCACAGGCGCACTGCTCCAGTTATATTTCGATTTTGCTCTGCTGTGCCTTTCTTCTGCCCGTTTTTCTTTTTCAAGACGCTCCGCTTCTTTTTTCTGCTCTATCTCTTCTGCGGTCATCTGCTCAGCGTCACTTGTCTTTTGTCCGTCAGCTTCTGCTGCAGCCTCAGCGTCAATCTGTGCCCAGATAGCCGCCGTTGCCGGCTCTGCTTTTACTTCTTCCTCAGTTTGCCCTTCTTCTGTCCGTTCTGCTGCCTTCGCTGCTTCGGCTTCTTCCTCCAGCTCATCTGCGCCGAACAACGCTCTGGCAAATTCCTCCGGCTCGAAGGGCTGCAGATCATCTATCTGCTCGCCTACACCGATAAACTTCACCGGTACGTCCAGTTCTTCCCGTATTGCCAGTACGACGCCGCCCTTGGCGGTGCCGTCCAGCTTTGTCAGCACAATGCCTGTTATGCCCGCTGCCGTTTTGAACTCTTTGGTCTGGTTCACGGCGTTTTGTCCCGTTGTTGCGTCCAGAACAAGCAAAACTTCCTTGTCCGCATCAGGTAATTCACGGTTAATGATCCGATTGATTTTTTCCAGCTCTGCCATCAGATTCTTTTTATTATGAAGTCTTCCTGCCGTATCGGCAATAATAATATCGCTGCCTCTTGCCTTGGCTGCAGAAATCGCATCAAAAACAACCGCTGCCGGATCAGACCCTTCATTCTGCTTGATAATATCTGCGCCGGCTCTGTCTGCCCAGATCTGAAGCTGATCAATGGCAGCCGCACGGAAGGTATCCGCCGCTGCAAGCGTCACTTTTTTGCCTTCTCTGGCAAAGCGGGCAGCCATTTTTCCGATAGTGGTTGTTTTGCCGACGCCGTTAACGCCGATCACTAAAATAACGGAAGGCTTTGTATTCACCTGAAGCTCCTGTCCGCCCTTGAGCATCTCGGTAATGACCTCTGAAAGCAAGCCGTAGATCATGGACGGGTCAGTGATACCCTCCTGCTTGACTCGCTTTTTCAGCTCGTCACAGATTTTTTCGGCAGTCACGACGCCCACGTCACCCATGACAAGCAGTTCTTCAAGTTCTTCAAACAACTCGTCATCAATCTTCGTAAAGGATTTTAACATTGCGTCAATTCTGCCGAAAATGGCGTCTCTTGTTTTTCGCAGTCCTTCTTTAATCTTGCTGAAAATACCCATATTCAATCCTCCTGCTTACATATCCGCTGTCGAGCTATTCCTTCAGACCGAGTTTCTGCTCAATCTCTCCGGCATGAAGCTCCAGCAGCTTAGAAATACCTCTGTCCTGCATGGTAACGCCATACAGCACATCTGCCTCCTCCATAGTACCTCGTCTGTGCGTTATGCAAATAAACTGTGTTTTCTGATTCATTCGCCTTAAATAAGCCGCAAACCGATAAACATTGACATCGTCCAGCGCTGCTTCGATCTCGTCCATCACGCAGAACGGCGAAGGTCTTACCTTCATAATGGCAAAATACAACGCAATGGCTACCAGCGCTTTTTCACCGCCGGAAAGCAGCTCAATATGCGATACGATTTTTCCGGGCGGCTCTACGGAAATCTCAATTCCCGTTGTCAGCACATTTTCCGGATCTGTCAGGGACAGCGAAGCCTTGCCGCCGCCAAACAGTTCCACAAAAGTGGCAGAAAAATTCTCACTGATCAGGCGGAACCTCTCGATAAAGATTTCTCTCATTTGTTTTGTCAGCTCATTGATCAGCTTCAGCAGCTCAGCCTTGGACTTCTCCACGTCTCCCAACTGCTCACTCATGAAGCGGTAACGCTCGCTGACTTCTTTATATTCTTCTATGGCGGATACGTTTACACTGCCCAGCGCTTTGATCTTCTGCTTCAGCTCAGACAGCCTGCGCTGTGCTTTTCCTGTATCCTCAATCGCAGCAGCAACATTTTCGGCTTCTCTGCGGGTCAGCTCATACTCCTCCCACAGCTTTCCGGTAATTTCATCATACTGCTTCTGCAAATTTGTCCTGCGCTCCTCCAGGCGAGCCAGTTCGCCGCCGAGATTTTCTCTTTCACTCGTCTTGTCTCTCTCGGTTTTTCTCAGCACAGCAGCTCTCTGCTCAAGAGAAATGCGCTCCCGGTTCATTTCTTCAATTGCTTCGCTCAGCTTTCCGGAGCCTGTTTTCAGTTCCTCCCGCTGCTGACGAAGATTTTCTATTCTGATCAGGATAGCTGCATTTTTTTCCTGCAGTTCTTCAATCTCCTTCTGATAACGCTGCGATGATTCTTTCGCAACAGTGCGCCGCAGATCGGCATTGTCAATTTCATTCTGTGCCGCAGCAATATCTTTCTCAAAAGTCAGTACCGTAATTCTCAATTCCTGCAGACTTTCGTTCAGCTTTTCCCGTTTTTTGACATAGTCGTTTCTGGAACCGGACAATACTTCTACCAATTCCTCATTGCTGCTGATTTCGGCAGACAGTTTGTCATAAGCCGTTCTCGCTTCGCTTACGGCAGCTTTCAATTCCGCTATTTTCTTTGCGGAGCTTTCCTGTTCCTCTTTAATCTCCCGATAAGCTTCCTCTGCAGCCTCCAGCTCTGCTTTACGGCTGTTTTGTTCTGCCGTGATCTTAATTCTGTTTTCATTGATCTTCGTCAGCAACTTGCGGCCTTCTTCAATTTCCTGATTGCCGGCAGCAAGCATTTCCTGTGCTTTTTGGAGTTTTGCCTTTTCCACTGCAGCCTCGTCAGAGATGGCTGCCGCCTTCTGACGGATTTTTTCAATCTCCTCTGCCCTGCCGAGCAAGCCGGTGTTCTTTGTCAGAGAACCGCCGGTCAGCGAACCTCCTGCATTCACAACCTGACCGTCCAGCGTCACAATTCTGAAACGATAGGCATAGCGTCTGGCAATGGCTGTGGCGGCGTCAAGATTTTCGGCGACCACGATTCTTCCGAGAAGGTTGCTCAGAATATCCTGATAGCACGGCTCGCAGGTACAAAGCTCAGAAGCTACTCCCACAAAACCCGCACAGTTTTCAAGACCTGTTTCGTTCAGTGTTTTGCCTTTAATGACAGACATCGGCAAAAAGGTTGCTCTTCCTCCGTCATGTTTCTTCAGAAAAGCAATGGCATTTTTGGCATCCGCATCGGTTTCGGTCACAATATTCTGCATAGCAGCGCCCAGAGCTATCTCTATAGCAACCGTATATTCTGCAGATGTCTTGATTACTCTGGATACCGGGCCTCTAATTCCCTTGAGCGTACCCTTTTTGACCTCTTTCATGACAGTTTTGACGCTATGGGCAAACCCTTCAAGATTTCGTTCCAGATCTTCCAGCAATCTTGCCCTGTCGTAAAGCCGGCGGCTTTCGGCTGACAGCTTTTCTGTTTTATTTTTTTGCTCTTCGCATTTCTGACGAAGCTCTTCCGTACGGTTCTGCTGCTGCTTTATTTCCTCCTGCTGCTTCGCATACTGCGACGCACAGTCCTCCAGCATAGTGTCGTAATCCCCGATAATCTGCTGCAACGTATTCATCTGAGAATGCTTTGCCAAAAGAGAATTATCAATGCCTTCCGAACGCTCCTCCAGTTCCCGCACAGAAGCGCCGGCCGTCATAAACCGTATGCGCTCTTCCGACGCCTGCTGTTTCAGCCCGGACACCAGCTCGCTGATCTCGTCCAGCCGCTCTGCCGACAAAGCTTCATCATTTCGCAGAGAGTTCAGCGCCTTCTCTGTTTTTGCAAGTTCTGCTTTTTTGACAGCAAGCTGTTTTTCGCTGTCAGCTATCAGATTCTTTTTAGCGTTGATTTCCTCTTTCAGCTCTGTATCCGACTGCTTCATATCGCCGATAGAACCTTTTATGCGTTCTACGGTTTGCTCATTGTGCAGAATATCGTTTTGCAGCACCGATATTTCAGATTTTTTGGCGGAAGCCTGTTCGTCAGACAGAATAATCTGCCGTCTTAGCTCGTCAGCCTTAGCACTGAGATTGCTCTGCTTGACAAACAGTTGTTCACTTTCTTCCTGAAGAGCATTCAGCTCATTCTCCACAGACTGATGATGTCCTTTGGCAACAGCCAGCTTATCTTCCTGCTCCCTGATCTGTACAGAGGCTTTGTCCAGTGTTTTTAGCCACAAGGCAATCTCCAGCCCACGCTTTTCCTCTGCAAAGGTCAGGTACGAGCGTGCCTTCTCCGACTGTATTCTCAGCGGCTCCACCCGATTTTCCAGTTCTGTCAGAATATCCCTGAGTCTGACCAGATTGTCTTCTGTTTTGTCCAGCCTTCTTTCCGCTTCTGCCTTTCTGTAGCGAAAGCGTGAAATACCTGCCGCTTCTTCAAAAATCTCTCGTCTGTCTTCACTTTTAGTCGATACAATAGAATCAATTTTTCCCTGACCGATCATGGAATAGCCGTCTCTTCCAAGTCCCGTATCCATAAAAAGCTCGTGAATATCCTGTAAACGGACATTGGTATTATTGATCAGATATTCACTGTTGCCGGAACGATAAAACCTTCTGGTTACCGCTACTTCATCTCCGTCAAAGGGAAGCAGCCTGTCCGAATTGTCAATGGACAGCGTAACCTGGGCATAGCCTGTTTTTTTACGCTGCTGTGTTCCGTTGAAGATCACGTCTTCCATTCTAGAGCACCTCAGCGCCTTTGCCGACTGTTCTCCCAGCACCCAGCGGATAGCGTCGCTGATATTGCTTTTTCCGCTTCCGTTCGGTCCCACAACAGCCGTTATACCATCGGTAAAATCCAGCTTTGTCTTATCCGGAAAGGTTTTGAAACCCTGTACCTCTAATGACTTTAATCTCATTCCTTCATTTCCCTCACTTACCGCAGCCCGTTCACGCAATCTGCCACATCATGCGCAAAGCTGTCTGTCCGTGTCTGTATGATTACTGCATAATCTCTATATGAACTCTGCCTGATCAGTTGTCTGATCAAAGCCGCTCTAACCGCTTACATCGTTTTTTCTCTGAGCTCTCCCTTTGCAGCCGGCATCAATTGCTTTTCCTCTGCACTCTCGCTTTCATGTACGATGTATTTCCTGCGTTGCTCCGGCAGCTCTCTCCGCCTCTACCTGAAACTTTGAGAAATTCTGATTCTGCCTGATATGAGGCGTCACGCCCATGCTTTGAAGACGCATCAGATTTTTTCTTTTCTGTCCTGCAAATCTCGAAACCGATGCAGGGTGAACGATAAACTCAACCTTACCGCTTTGAATATTCTTCTCCGCCAAGGCAGACCTTGCATTGCGGTACATAATCTCTCCCTCACACAGTTCACGGAAAGCAGGGTGAAAGACACCTGCCGCCATGTTTTCTCTCAGGCTTTCACTGTCGTGCAGTCCCATACGAATGACACGGATATTTCTTTCTTCAAAAAACAACAGCAGTTCCGCACAAAGCTGAACAGCTTCCTCTAACCCCGGCGGATGATACAGACCTTTTTTCAACAGCTCATAAAGTTCGGTATCCCGCAGTACCACGGTAGGATAAATTCTCATGGTATCCGGGCTGAGTGCCGCAAGCGCCTCAGCCGTTTCACGGTCTTTGCTGTCATCACTGCCATAAAGTCCCGTCATCATCTGCAAGCCTAAGGAAAAGCCTTCCGCTTTGATCCTGCCTGCCGCATTTCTGACGTCTTCGGCGGTATGTCCCCTGCGGTTCAGCCGCAGCACTTCTTCTGACATACTCTGAGCGCCCAGCTCTATAGCCGTAACGCCGTATTCCTTCAAAATATGTAAAACCTCCTGATCGACAGCGTCAGGTCTGGTTGAAATGCGAATGCCCGAAAAACTGCCGTTTGCAACATAGGGCTTTGCCGCAGAAAGCAGCTCCAGCATATAGTCCCTTTGAATTGCCGTGAAGCTGCCGCCAAAAAAAGCTATCTCGGCTGTACCGCTCTGACTGCCAAGGCTTTTTTGTGCAATACTCACCGCTGTCTTGACATCTTCGGCAGTGGGCTGAACGCTTTGTCCTGTAATCTTTCGCTGATTGCAAAAACTGCAGGCGTGCGGACAACCGTTATGCGGCACAAATATAGCTACATTTGCATGCTTCAATAGCCCATCAGCTCCAATGCTTCCCGTGCAGCCTGCTGTTCGGCTTCTTTTTTGCTTCTGCCGCCGCCACGTCCGATCACGTTGTGATTCAGATGAACCTCTACGGTAAAGTGCTTGTCATGATCGGGTCCTTCCTCTCCGGTAAGGACGTACGACAAATGCTCCTCAGGATTTTTCTGAATAATTTCCTGCAGCATGGTTTTATAATCCTTAAAAGCTCTGGGCTTGGGATTTTTAATTTCAGGCTCCACAAAGCGAAGAATAAACCGCCTTGCCATTTCCATACCGCCGTCAAGATAGATGGAAGCGATAATTGCTTCAAAAGCATCCGCCAGAATAGACGGTCTTTCGTTGCCCTTCAGATTTTTTTCTCCACGGCTCAGCTTCAGGCAATCGCCCACCCCCAGCGACTTTGAAAAACGGCAAAGACTTTTTTCGCAAACAAGAGCCGCTCTCAGCTTTGAAAGCTCGCCCTCCGGCAATTCCGGACAGTTGCGGTAAATATAGTCGGACACAACCACACTAAGCACCGAATCGCCCAGAAATTCCAGCCGTTCATTGCTTTTGACACCGTGCCTGACCTCATTGGCATAGGACGAATGCGTCAGAGCATTGTCAAGATAAGAAATATTCTTATACTGATAGCCGATCTTTTTTTCCAGTTCTCTTAATAATCCGTTTTCACCCATCAGTCTGCCTTCTCCTCTTTTTCTGCCTTTAACTGCTCAAGACGGGCAGCAATTTTCCCGGTAACATCAGAACTCGTGTACTCTATGACAGATTTCATCGAAGTAACAATCGTTTCTGCCTTGGCACTGCCGTGTGTTTTCAGAACCGGCCTTGCAGCTCCAATCACCGGCGACGCACCATACTGGTTATAGTCAAAATACTGCTTCAGTTCATATATTTCTTTTTTAATCATCAGCGCAGCAAGTTTGGTCTTGGCGTTTTTCATAAAGACGCCCTTGATCTTTTTCATCAGCTCTTTGGCAACGCCCTCATACATCTTGATAATGACGTTTCCGGTAAAACCGTCCGCAACGATAACGTCACAGGCGCCCGCAGGAATGTCCCTTGCCTCAATGTTGCCGATAAAATTTAATCCGGACTGCTTAAGCAGACGGAAAGCCTCATGCTGCAGCTCTCCGCCCTTGTGATCCTCGGTACCCACATTGGCAAGCGCTACACGGGGGTTGTCAATATGGAGTACGTTTTCCATATAGACCGAGCCCATGATACCAAACTGCTGCAGCATATCCGGCCGCACTTCAATATTTGCGCCGCTGTCTATCAGCAAGGCCGGTCCCTTTGAGGTGGGCATAACCGGTGAAAAAGCAGGTCTTCTGACGCCTTTGATTCTTTTCACGATCAGCGTTGCACCCATAATCAGCGCACCGCTGTTGCCGGCTGACAAAAAAGCGTCGCCTTCTCCCTTGGAGAGGAGCTGCAAGCCCACTGCCATGGAAGAATTTTTCTTGGATTTCATAATTTCTCCGGCATCGTCCTCCATGGTAATGACATCGGGTGCGTCATAAATCTGAAGTCCCTCCAGAGAAATATTGTTTTCTTTTGCTGTTTTTTCTATTATTGCCTGATTGCCCACCATGCCGATTTCAAGACCCTGATATTCTTTCAGACATAACTGACAACCCTTTATGATTTCAAGAGGCGCATTGTCTCCTCCGAATGCGTCAACCAAAACTTTCATATTCTGTCCTCTCTTTCTTCATTCAATCTATTGATATATCCTTCCAGTTCGGATAATGCTCTTGCTGCATAAGCTTCTGCTCTTTGCCGTTTGTCACGGATCTGTTCCGTCAGCGGCGGAAGGATCCCCAGGTTTGCACCCATCGGCTGAAAATCACTGACCGTTTCGTCTGCAATATAACGTGACAAGGCACCGATCATTGTTGTCGGCGGCAGTGTAACGGTTTCTTTATTCTGCATCCGCTTCACCGCATTGATGCCTGCCATCATACCGGAGGACGCAGACTCCATATATCCTTCCACGCCGGTCATTTGTCCTGCAAAGAACAAATCCGGTCTGGTTTTCATGGAATAATCGGAAGCGAGAATCCGTGGTGAATCAAGAAAAGTATTGCGGTGCATGACTCCGTACCGGACGTATTCGGCATCATGCAGAGCGGGTATCATTCCAAACACTCTTTTTTGTTCCGGGAACTTCAGATTCGTCTGAAAGCCCACCAGATTGTACATACTTTTTTCCGCATTCTCACTTCTTAGCTGCACCACAGCCCACGGACGGTGACCGGTTGCAGGATCCCGCAGACCTACGGGCTTCATCGGACCGAAACGGAGGGTATCATGTCCTCTCTGCGCCAGTATTTCAACCGGCATACAGCCTTCATAAACCTTTGGATTCTGAACGTCCACGTCATGTCTGGGCGCTCTTTCGGCGCTGACCAGCGCTGCATAAAAACTTTCATACTGTTCCTTGTTCATGGGGCAGTTGATATAGGCATTATCTTCTCCCTTATCATAGCGTGACGCTGCAAAAGCAAACTGCATATCAATACTCTGTGCCGTTACGATCGGCGCTGCAGCGTCAAAAAAATGCAGGGCGCCGCCGCACAGGGCAGCTATTTTTCCGGCAAGTGCATCACTTGTCAGCGGACCAGTTGCCACAACGGTAATACCGTCCTCCGGCAAATCAACAACCTCCTGCTCCAGAATCTCAATCATCGGGTGATGTCTGAGCGCATGGGTTACCATGGCGGAAAACCGATGTCTGTCTACCGCTAAAGCACCTCCTGCCGGTACAGCACATTGATCGGCGCATTCCATCAGCAGCGAACCGATTCTTCTCATTTCTTCCTTCAGCAGACCGGCAGCACTTTCGACCCTTGCCGCCTTCAAAGAATTGGAGCATATCAATTCGCAAAAATCTGTGCTTTGATGCGCCGGCGTCATCTTTGACGGTTTCATTTCATACAGCCGTACCCCAATGCCTCGTTTTGCAATCTGCCAAGCCGCTTCACAGCCTGCCAGACCTGCTCCCAATACATTAATTATCATTCCTGTTTTTCACCACCCTCACGGTGCGCCTGTTTCAAATAAAAAACAAGCGTCTATCCGTATTATTTTACCACATCACAGCAATGATATCAAGTATTATCGGCTGATTCACACGGAAATCAATTTTGTAAAGTCAGTTACATGGGGAAAACCCTTTTTAAGTGAAAAAGTGTCTTTCTCTATCTCGCCTGTCGGTTCGGTCGTCATTTCTGCCTGCTGAAGAGGTATCCAACGAACACCTCTCACCCCTTTCCTGAAACCGCTGAATTTATGTAAAACATGTTTTGGTATATCGTTCAAAACAGATGAATCAGTATGCTTTCGACGATCAGATTTTGAAAAATGATTTCCATGGCTGATTCAGCAGAATTCTTCTTTCAGAAAGCCGCAAAAACAGGGCTGTCACACACGGCAATACATTTCACCCTGTGTGACAGCCCAAAACAGTCTGCAATGTGATTCTTCACACGACGCCGGTCTATTTTTCAGCCATTTCCTCCTTTAATCGCAAAATGATCTTCTTCTCCAGCCGGGAAATATACGACTGGGAAATGCCGAGCAAATCTGCCACTTGTTTTTGTGTATGCGGCGTTTTGCCGTTCAGCCCAAAACGCAGCTCCATAATCGTCAGTTCACGCTCCTCCAGCTTGTTGACAGCCTTCATCAACTGTGCTGTTTCCGACTCCTGTTCCAGACGCCGGTTGACAATGTCCGAATCGCTCCCCAGAATATCCGAGATCAGCAGTTCATTGCCGTCCCAATCTACATTCAGCGGCTCATCAATGGATATCTCGTTTTTTTGCTGAGCGCTCTTGCGAAAATACATCAAAATCTCATTTTCAATACACCGGGACGCATAAGTCGCCAGTTTGATATTTCTTGACGGACAAAAGGTATTAACCGCCTTGATCAGTCCTATGGTACCGATAGAAATCAGATCTTCCACGTTAACAGAAGGTGACTCGAACTTTTTTGCAATATAAACCACAAGACGCAGATTGTGCACGATCAGCGGTTCTCTTGCTTTTTCGTCACCGTTCTCGATTCTTTTCATAATAGCAGCCTCTTCGTCACGCTTGAGCGGCGGCGGAAGCGTTTCGGGTCCGTTTATGTAGTAAATGCCTTCCACACCGCTGAGTTTCATTTTGATAGATGACAATAATGCGCCAAAGTCTTTCAATACTCTAACACCCTTTCCTGATAAGTTCTGCAGGCACAATACAATCACAGCCTTCAAAAAAATCAGCACCCTCGCTGAAAGCAAGATAGGCGCTGACTTTGACTTCCTTGTTTTTATATTCAATGATCATTTCAGACGGCCGGAGTGCAGGCAGCACACCGCTTCCCCCTACGGAATGAAACGGAATCATTCTGAAAGACCGATATCCGTTTTCACAGCTGCCGATGGCAAACTCTTTCATATCCGGCAGTGCAGGATACAGTTCCCGTTTCATCACCACAACGCATTCACCGGAAAACGGCTCGTGAAGCGTATTGCCGGTGTCGGTAATACCTTGTGCGGCAACAGTGGTTCCCCCGACGACTGCCCTGACACGACAGCGGTCGCTCACATCTGCTTTGTGTGATGTCAGCCCGTAAAAAAGCTGCAGACATCCGTAACAAATCAGCGTCAGCGCAATCAGCACCAGCGGATGTATGCCGATATAAACCGCACCGTTTCTGACCGTCAGATTTTTGAAGTTTCCTGACGCCAACGCCGCTGTCATAACGCCGCCGTATAAAAAACTGACGGTAAACAGCGCAAGAACACATTTCAGAAATCTGATGATCCCTACAGGTAAAAAAGCCGCTGCCGTCATCAAAGCATTGAGCATCAACGACAGCAGCAACGACGTTATCACCGGCATCGGCGGCAGCAGTACAGCAAAGGAGCCCAGTCCTCCTACCGCCGCTCCTGCCAGCAGCCGCCGTCTGCGTACATTCAGCGCCATCATCTTTCTTACCGACAGCAGCATCATATAGTCAACGATAAAATTCACACAAAACAGCACGTCCAGATAAATCGTTGTTTTCAATTGTCTTCCCTCCGCTGACACTGATTATCTCACAACGGCCATAAGAAAGATGTCGGAAGAAGCAATGACGCCTGAATGTTTTTTCACTGTGAAGCGGCGGTTTTCGGCTGTTCGGAAGAGAGTCCGAAGCTGACCGCCAGCGCTGCATCTACCTTGTACATATCAAATCGGTTCAGCGTTCCCATTTTTTCTTTCAGCCGTCGTTTATCAATGGTTCTGATCTGCTCCAGCAATACGACCGAATCTCTGGAAAGTCCGCTGTTGTCAGCATACAAGCGAATATGTGTCGGAAGCTTTGCCTTCGATTCTCTGCTGGTAATGGCTGCGGCTATCACCGTAGGACTGAAACGGTTGCCTATGTCGTTCTGAATAATCAGAACAGGCCGTATGCCGCCCTGTTCCGACCCGACAACAGGACTGAGGTCTGCGTAGTAAATGTCGCCTCGTCTGATATTCATATCCTTTTCACGCTCCGAATCTTTATTTTGCGGTTCCACCGCCAAGGGATGTGTCGATATCAGTATTTTGTCCCGTCAAAGGGAAAAATAATCATTACCTATCTGCTCAACACATTAATATTTTATTCCCCTCTGCCAATTTGGTGAGCGTTGATCCTTCATCTTTGCCGATGAATATGTTTCGGTTTATGTTTGAAAAAGCTTCTGTACCCCTTTCATCATTATCAATGCGCTATACGATTCCCGTGTGAAACAACAGACTAAACAATGCAAAAATAACAATTCCTGCTCCTGTCGGTTCCGGAATGCAATGCTGTATCTCGAAGCACCTCTGCAAAGCTCCGCCACAGACCAAAACGGCAGCCATGACCGTAGCATCATCCACTCAATCTGCCGCAAAACTGCAGAAAGGATCAATGGTTTTCCTGATGATGCAAAGCGCAGAGGGATAAAACCTTTTCCGGGTGAAACAGAAATGAGAGCTGTTAGCTGCTGAAAACAAGAGGCGTATCGCCGCTGAAACTGTTTGTTCTTCCCGTTATGTATGGCATCAAAGTAATGACACAGTAAAAATATATGAAGCTGCTGCGTTCTTCATTCATCATGACGATGAAAAATCACGCAGCAGCTTCATCCAATCCTCCGCCTTTCGGCTGAACATCATTTTTTCCCCGCTGACAGGATGTGTCAGACACAACGACTCACAATGCAGGCACTGACGCTGAAATATCCGGCGGCTTCCGCCGTACAGCTCATCTCCTGCAAGGGGATGTCCGATACTTGACAAATGGACACGGATCTGGTGCGTCCGCCCTGTTTCAAGCCAAAGCGACAACAGCGTATGTCCGTTCTCTACAGCGACGGAAGTATAGTGGGTAACGGCACTCATTCCCCCTTCCGCAGCTTCCCGCTGCATCACAGACCCTTCTTTCAGTCTGATCGGCGTACGAATCGTTCCGCTGCCGTACAGCTCCCCCTCACAGAGCGCCCGGTACTTTTTTTCTATATGCCGGATCAGAAAGGTGTGTGCATACGCATTCTTTGCCACAGCAATCAGCCCCGAAGTGTCCTTATCCAGACGGTTAACCGCCCGGAACGTGTAGTTTTCGCCTTTTTGCCTGCTGTAAAACATTATCCCGTTGGCAAGGGTATCCGTCTGATGTTCCCTCACCGGATGCACCGGCATAAAGGGCGGCTTATTGACAATCAGCAGTGTTTCATCCTCGTAGACAATATCCGGCTGCATGAAAACAGGTATAATATCCGAAGTATCCTGCGGAAAACGCAGGCAAACCACGTCTCCTGCATGAAGCGTATCTATACTTCTGATCTTTTGTTCTCCCACTGTCATACCCTTTTCCGTTCGTTTCAGCTTTGCCAGCAGCCTTGCCGAAACATGACAATAGCGGCGCAAAAAATGCTGTACGCTGATACCTTCCAGTTCTTCCGGCACTGTAAATTCAGGCATATCGGCGATTCCCTCCTGCACTTTATGTTTTCTGTTTTCCTTCATTTCGTGCTTCTGTTACCATCCCGCACAATTCCCGCAGACTTTCAATCCGGTAATCACAAAGCGCATGGGGCATCTGTACCCTTTTTCCCGGATCATATACACAGGTCGCCAAGCCTGCGTTTCTGCCGCCCTGCATATCCGACGTCAGAGAATCTCCCACTACCAGTATCTTGTCCGTTTCTTTTTCGGAAATGCTCTGCAAAACAGCATCAAAAAACGCTTTCATCGGCTTTTGTACACCCATTTCGTCCGAAATAAACACACCGTCAACTAATCTCTCCAGCCCTGACTTCAAAAAACGTCCCCTCTGAACGGTTTTCAGACCGTTTGTGATAATGTATACATAACAACGCCTTGCAAGCTGCCTTACCGCTTCTTCCGCTCCGTTAAAATATATCGCCTGCTTGGCAAGCGCTTCTATGTATCTGTCGGCTAACCGTTCTGGATTCTCATAGCCCTCCAGACACTTTCGGATCAGTTCTCTGAAACGCTCTACACGCAGTTGTGAACGTGTAATCTTATTCATTTCAAACTCTTTCCAGAGTGCCGCATTGATAGCACTGAAGCTTTGGCATATTTCGTCATCAAAGGGAAGATTTTCGCTTTGCAACGCTTCACACAGCGCTCTGCTTTCGCAGGCTCCAAAATCAAAAATGGTATCATCGGCGTCCATCAGCAGCGTAGTATATCGTTCCACAATCTTTTCTCCTTGCTTTTTGATAATCATTTCTATTATAGAGTATCCGGCTCAAAAAAGCAAACCTCAGAAAACCATATTCTGACAAACTGAGCAAAAGCGCTGTGATACAATCATAAAAACAGCCGCATTGGTTCATCGGCAGCCAACTGCGGCAGATAATGATTTATTCGGGGTGGTCAGAATTGAAGGTCAGCGAGCTTACGGCAAGGGTTACTTCAGGTTATCTTTTACAGAGCAATATCGGCAAACGGCTGTTTTCTCAGCTTGCCTGCTTTGGCATCGGCTTTATCTCGGCAGGGGGAACCCTTTTCAGCTCCTATGCCCCCTTCGGCGTCAGTGCAGCGGCAGCGGTTCCGAAGGGCGGCGTGTTTGCTTCGTTTTTGGGAGCGGTAACAGGCTATTTTGCATTTTCCGGCAGAGGCAATCCATTTCGCTATATCGCCGCTATGCTGGCTGTCATCGCCATTCGCTGGACACTCGGTGACATCAGGCGTCTGAACCGACACTCTCTATATGCCGCAGCCGTATGCTTTGTTCCGACGCTGGCTACCGGACTTGCTTCCATGAGCGTCAGCGGATTTCGTGCAGAATCCTTTCTCGCCTTCTGTCTGGAAGCTCTGATCAGTGCCGGAGCGGCTTACTTCTTTTCACGGACCAATATCATTCTGCAGGGGACAAAAAGTCTGGGTATGCTCGCCTTGCCGGAAACAGCCTGCCTTGTACTCAGCGGCTGCATCGCTCTGCTCGCTTTGTCAGGGATTCATCTCGGCATTATTTCAATCGGCAGAATCCTTTCGGTTCTGTGTATTCTGATGGCAGCAAAATACGGCAGTGCCGCAGGCGGAGCAGTTGCCGGCATTGCCATTGGTTCAGTTCTCAGTTTTTCTTCTCAGGAATATTTCTTTGTCGGAGCCGCTTATGCCTTTGGCGGACTGCTGGCAGGTATCTTTTCACATACCGGACGCATTCTCTCTTCCGTCGTTTTTCTGCTGGGATGCTGCATTATTGCGCTTCAGTCGGTTTCTGTAGAGATGGTGGTTACTCTGATTTACGAAACCATTATTGCAGGCGCCGTCTTTTTCCTGCTGCCCAAAAACACCGGCAGTTTTCTGTCCGCCGTTTTTATGACCGGCAGTCAGGACGAACACAGCGAAGGACTGCGCCGCTCCATCATTATGCGACTGGATTTTGCGTCCAAAGCACTTTCCAATGTTTCCGCAGATGTTGAAGAGGTAGCACAAAAGCTGTCCCGTATCGTTACGCCTTCTTTGGAATCGGTATATCAAAAGTCTGTGGACGATACCTGTCAGCGGTGCGGTTTACAGGTTTTCTGCTGGAAACACCGTGACGGCGTCAGCATGGAATCTTTTGACTATATTACCGAAAAACTGACAAAAAGCGGTTCTGTACGAGCGGAAGATTTTCGGGAGGATTTCAGAAGAAAATGCTGTCGCTGTCCCGAGATGGCGATGGCTGTCAACAGAAATTATAAAAACTTTATTGCCTCGGAAGCCGCCTCCAGACGGGTAGAAGAGGTAAGGTCGGTTGTTGCGGGACAGTTTTGCGGACTCGGTGATATTCTGGAAGAGATGGCGGACGAATATGAAAGCTACGAATTTTTTGACAACGAAACAGCCGAACGAATCAGCATGAAGCTGAAGGAACTGGGACTCATTCCCATCAGCGTAAGCTGTCGGGTTGACCGTCTTGGCAGAATGACGATTGAAACGGAAATCTATGACGAAGACCGCCGCAAGCTGAAGCGAAACATGATTGCCTCCGAATTATCAAAGCTTTGCGGCAGAGTGTTTGACGCTCCGGGCATTACCGCAGCTTTCGGACGCTGCCGTATGATTCTGAGTGAACGCCCGACGTTTGACATTGAAATTGCCGCCAGTCAGCACACCTGCGGAAGCGGTCTGCTCAGCGGTGATCATTTCCGTTATTTTACCGACGGAGCAGGACGAATGATCACTGTTCTGAGCGACGGAATGGGTACAGGCGGCAGAGCTGCCGTTGACGGCGGTATGGCAGTCAGTATTTTTTCAAAGCTGATCAAGGCAGGGCTTGGCTTTGACTGCTCTCTGAAGGTTGTCAATTCGGCGCTGATGGTCAAATCAGAAGATGAGTCACTTTCAACCCTTGACGTGGTTTCGGTAGATCTTTATACCGGTCAGGCGGAATTCCGCAAAGCAGGCGCCGCCGTCTCATTTATCCGCAAGGGCGGCGATATGTATCGTGTGGAAACCCCTTCCCTGCCCGTCGGCATTTTGTCGGAGGTGTCCTTCACCTGTACAGCGGATACCCTTTCTGCCGAGGATATTATCGTGATGGTATCAGACGGAGCCGTTGCCTGCGGCGAAGAATGGATCGAGCGAATCATTATGAAATGGGAAGATAAAAGTATGCAGGAGCTGGCACATCTGATCAATGATGAAGCCACTGCACGCCGGGCTGACGGTCATGATGACGACATCACCGTCATTGCCATGCGGTGTATCAATGCGTAAGTGAATGTGAGCCAACGAAGTGCAAACAAGCTCAGGTGCTGACCAACACGAAGGATCTGTTCCTCTCACCGGAAGACCAGCGCAAGCACAGCGGACTGAAAAAGTCATGCGCTGGCTCAGACTTCCATTTCCAACCAAAACCAAAACACTGTCATACTTTGCAAACCGAACGTACAGACCCTGCGCTGCTCGTCTGAACCTCACGGCAAGAGCAGCGGGCTGAAAAAGTCATGCGTTGGGTCAGACTTCCATTTCCAACCAAAACACTGTCATACTTTGCAAACCGAACGTACAGACCCTGCGCTGCTCGTCTGAACCTCACGGCAAGCACAGCGGACTGAAAAAGTCATGCGTTGGGTCAGACTTCCTTTTCCGACAAAACACTATCAGACTGACTGAAAACGAAACAATCAGCCTATTTGCCGCACTGTGCAGCAGTAACTTGAAGAACGGCAGCCGCTTGTGGTATACTTTACTTGTCAAAAGGCGAAACGGTGTACAGGCATATGCCAAAACAGCCATGTACCGATACAGAACGGAAAGAAAAGGAGCATTGACATGAAATCCAAAAGAAACAAAACAATAGATATGAGTACGGAAGAGGGTGCTTGTTATCTGAACCGCTGTATCTGTGTGAATACGCCGAAAACCGTTGAGGAAATACTTGATAAAACCATACTGGGAGACACTTTTGAGGTATCGCAGCACCTGCCTGACCAATTTGTAGATTTGCTGATTGCGGATCCGCCCTATAATCTTAACAAGAATTTTCACGGAAACAAATTTCAGAAAAGAAACGATGAAGCATACGAAGAATATACAGAATCATGGGTAAGGGCGGTACTTCCGTTGTTAAAGAGCGATGCCTCGGTATATGTATGCTGTGACTGGGCGTGCAGTTCCTCTGTGGAAAGAGTGCTGAAAAAGTACTTTTATATTCAGAACAGAATCACATGGCAGCGTGAAAAGGGCCGCGGCGCAGTTTCCAACTGGAAAAACGGCATGGAAGATATCTGGTTTGCAACCGTATCCCCCACCTACGCTTTCCACGCCGATGCGGTCATGCTCAGAAGGAAGGTCATCGCACCCTATAAAATCGCAGGAAAACCGAAAGATTGGGAAGAAACCGAAAACGGTAATTTCAGAAACACCTGTCCGTCAAATTTCTGGGACGATATTTCAATTCCGTATTGGTCGATGCCCGAAAACACAGCCCACCCGACGCAAAAGCCGGAAAAGCTGCTGGCAAAGCTGATACTGGCAAGTTCCGACCCCGAAGATATCGTGCTTGATCCGTTCCTTGGTTCCGGTTCAACTTCTGTTGCGGCAAAAAAACTCGGCAGACGTTTCGTCGGCATTGAAATGAATCCGCAGTACTGTGTATGGGCGGAAAAAAGACTGGAAATGGCGGAAAGCGATTCGTCCATACAGGGATATACCAACGGCGTTTTCTGGGAAAGAAATACCAATGCGCTGCAAAAAAAATATCGGGAACCTTGACGGATTAAAAAACGGCTGACAGAATGTATGCGATGGTCAATCAGGCAAAACGGACGATTTTTTGTATGAAGCGGTTGAAATAAAACCGACAATCGGTTATAATAAGTATTACAGAGAACACTTAGGCAGCTTGCAAGCCGGAAACAATGCTTCGGCTTTGTTAATACAGGTTAAAAAAGAAAATATCGGCCCACCGGGGCTATGGAATGGAAACATTCGGCAATGTATCGTTAGGTCTTTGAAGATACATCGGTCGAATGTTTTTTTGTTTGATGGAGGGATATGAATGAAACTGAAAAAACTGTTGTTTGATTTGACAAAATTTGAGTGGTGCCTCTGGATCGGCTCCGTTTTAGCGGTAGTAACAGCGTTTTTGCTGTTTTCAGCAGATTATCTGACCCTTGCGGCTTCACTGATAGGCGTAACGTCACTGATTTACGCAGCTAAGGGAAACCCTGTGGGACCTGCGCTGATGATCGCTTTTTCTGTCATGTATGGCATCATATCCTTTTTCTTCCGCTATTACGGAGAGCTTGTCACTTACGTCGGCATGACTTTGCCAATGTCGGTTGTCAGTCTGGCTGCATGGCTGCGTCATCCCTATCAGGATACGGCACAGGTTGCCGTTGCAAAAATATCTAAAAAACAGGTGACCGTCATGCTGTTATTGACAGCAGGCATAACAGCGGCGTTTTACTTCATTCTCGGCGCTTTGCAGAATGCAAATCTGTTTTTCAGCACCGTGTCGGTCACAACCAGTTTTCTGGCAGCATATCTAACCTTCTTGAGAAGTCCGTATTTTGCTCTTGCTTATGCAATGAACGACGTGGTACTGGTGGTTCTGTGGAGCCTTGCCGCTGCCGTAGAAACATCATACATACCGATGGTGGTTTGCTTCTGTGTATTTCTCATTAACGATGCTTACGGCTTCTTTAACTGGAGGAGAATGGAAAACGCACAGAAAAAGCCATAAGAAATCACTTTTCCTGCGTAGCACGGAAGTACACTGCAAAGTCGGCGGACTATCTTATGCCGGATGCACTCCTCCTGCGTAATGCAGTAGTAACATACAGGTGCCGGAACGTCAATCTCCGCCGGAATCAATGGGTGTAGGGACAAAAAATCACAGCGCTGCTCCCCAAAAAATCGGACCGTTCCGGAATCAAGGCTTGCAAAGAAATGATTGACACTTCCGGCAAGCAAAGATGACCGTCAAAACGACAGACAATCACACAGTGTCCCGGCTATACCGGCAGCAAAAATCTCCGATACGTTCAGGCAAACCCAATGCTGAATCATCATGCTTTTGCCGGTTCCGAAACAACAGGAATTGCCCTTTATGGCAGCGACAGAGAACAGGTTAAATTCAAGCAGGTTCCGGAATAGCAGGGATTGCCCTGTACATATCTGCGGCGGCAGGAATCTACCGGCAGGATTCTGAGGGGAGATTCCTGATCAAAGCAGCACAAAGATGTGCAGGATACAATTATACAGGCCGTCAGCGGACAGTGATGCGATCAGCTCAGACAGACTTGACAGTGCCGTGGGAAGAAGGTAAACTAAAAGCAGACGATATAACAATGCAGGTGAACAATATGGCAGGAGAAGAAAAGCTGCAGCTCAGCGGAGCAGTAGAAGAAATAATTTTTCGGAATGATAATAACGGCTATACTGTCATGACCATGCTGTGCGACGGTGCCAGCACCACGGCAGTGGGCATTATGTCGGACGTCAACGTAGGCGACGAACTGAAGTTAGTCGGCAACTGGAAGACCCACGCCAGCTACGGCGAACAGTTCGCTTTTGAGTATTATGAACAGTATATTCCTTCAACATCGGATAATATCCTCAAATATCTGTCTTCCGGCGCAGTTAAGGGTGTGGGAAGGGCAACCGCTAAAAAGTTGGTAGATGCCTTTGGCGAACATACCCTCGAAGTAATCCAGAATGACCCGGGCAGACTGGAACAGCTAAAGGGCTTTTCTCACGAAAGAGCGATGGCACTCAGTGCCGAAATACGAAAAACCTTCGGTATGAGAGAAGCTATGATCTATTTGCAACGGTTTCACATTTCACCTCAGGAATGTGTCAAAATCTGGAAAAGCTTTGGCGCCGACACGATAGCCGTTATTGAGAATAATCCGTATATTCTGTGCGGAAACGGCGTAAACCTGCCCTTTGAACGGGCGGATTTCATAGCGGCAGCTCTGAAAAAACCCGAAGACGAACCTTTTCGGCTTCGGGCAGGCATTACTTACATTCTGCGGCACAACGCCGGAAACGGTCACACCTGTCTGCCGAGAGAAAAACTCCTGCGGGTTGCTAAGGATTTTTTGAAGCAGGAGATGCCGTTGATCGAAGAAAATCTGAACGAGCTGCTGCAGGACGGCAGCCTGATAGAAGACAAGCTGCACGAGAAGTCTTTTATATTTTTGCCTGCCATGTACAAAAGCGAATCTTTTTCGGCAGCACGGCTGTCCATGATGCTGCAGTTTCCGCCGGAAAGCATAACAGGCGTTGAAATGGCGCTGGAGCGGTTTGAACAGCAGCAAAAAGTACAGTATGCACAGTTGCAGAGAAAGGCAATTATCGAAGCGCTGTCCGGCGGACTGCTGATTCTGACAGGAGGCCCCGGAACAGGCAAAACCACTACTCTGAACGCCATCATCACACTGTATCTTCAGCATGGTCTGAAGGTAGCGCTGGCTGCTCCGACAGGACGTGCGGCGCAGAGAATGTCAGAGGTAACCGGACGAGAAGCAAAAACGATACACCGTTTGCTGGAAGTGGAGTGGGACAAAAACGATATTCCTGCCTTCAAAAAAAACGAGCGGAATCTGTTGGATTGCGACGCACTGATTTTAGACGAACTGTCCATGGTGGACGCTCAGCTCTTTGAAAGTGTGATGCGTGCGCTGCCCTTGGGCTGCAGGCTGATCATGGTAGGTGACAGCGATCAGCTACCATCAGTCGGTCCGGGCAACGTATTGGGCGATCTGATAGCTTCCGGAAAGGTTCCAGTGGTACAGTTGACAGAAATCTTCCGGCAGTCTATGCAAAGTCTGATCATCACCAACGCACATAGAATCGTTCATGGAGAGATGCCCGAAATCACCCGTAAAGACGGAGACTTCTTCTTTCTTGCCTATCCCGATAAAGAAAAGATTGCTGCCACCATCGTCGATCTGTATATCCGCCGGCTTCCTTCCACCTATCAGTATTCACCGCTGGAGGATATTCAGATTCTGTGTCCCGGCAGAAAAGGAGAGCTTGGCGTCATCGAGCTGAACAAACGCCTGCAGCAGATGCTGAATCCTTCTGTCGGAAAGCATTCCGAGCTACAGCTTCCCCTTTATACCTTCCGTGCGGGTGACAAGGTGATGCAGACAAGAAACAACTATGACCTTCTGTGGACAAAAGATAACGGCACGGAAGGGGCAGGTATTTTTAACGGAGACATCGGTGTGATCGAGGCTGTCGATAAGGCCGCCAAATCCGCCTGCATACGGTTTGATGATAAAAGCGTGCTATACGATGAGGAATCTCTGCTGAATCTGGAGCTTGCGTATGCGACGACCGTACACAAAAGTCAGGGGAACGAGTTTAACGCCGTGATTATGCCCATGTATTACGGTCCGCCGATGCTGTATTACCGCAACCTTTTGTATACAGCAGTCACCAGAGCGAAAAAGCTGCTGATTCTGGTGGGCAATGTATCCACACTGAAAATAATGGTAGACAATAATAAAAAGACCCTGCGGTATTCTGCGCTGAAAGACTTTTTGGAAAGGAATTGATACAATGCTGAAACTTATTGTATCGCTGCTTTTTCCCAAAAGATGCCCTTTTTGCCATCAGATCATCGCTCATTCACAGACAGAATGTGACAAATGCCGCAGAACAACAGAAAATGCTTTCCTGCAGCGCACTATTGATGGAAACACCGTTTGCTATGCGCCGTTTTATTACAAAGGAACTGTCAGAAAAGCCATCCATAACTTCAAATTTCATGGAATGCCTGACAATGCAGACAGCTTTGCAGCAGCCATCGTTCGTGTTTTGCAGGCTAAGGGCGTCAAACCGGATATTGTCACCTTTGTTCCGATGCATAAAACCAAAAAGGCCGAACGAGGGTATGATCAGTCTGAGGTGCTTGCCAAAAAAATTGCCGAAAAAATGAATTTGCCGTATCGCAGATTGCTGAAGAAAACAAAGATCAATCAGGTGCAGCATACTCTCTCTCCTGAACAGCGGCGCCTCAATGTGATCGGCGTTTATGAAGCCGTTCGTCCGGATCAGATAAAGGGACAGACTATTTTGTTAGTGGACGATATCTGTACCACCGGCAGTACGTTAAAGGAATGCGCTTTGATGCTGCGGCAGGCAGGCGCCCTGTCTGTAAGCTGTGCCTCTGTCAGCATTCCGGAATTCACTGAAGCCGATTAAAAAATGTGCGGGCGCTTTTTGCGTTTTTTACTTGAAGCGTCGGTTTATTTGTAATATAATGGTAAAGAAAAGTCTGGAAAGGGTGAAGTGAATGGCAGTAGATGTGGCAATTGATCTGGGAACCTCACGAACAAGAATATATCTTCCCAACAAGGGAATTGTAGTAGATGAACCTTCTGTTATTACAATCAATCTGGAAAACGACGATATCGTTGCCGTAGGTCACGATGCATATATGATGATCGGCAGAACTTCGGACAGAATGGATGCGGTTTACCCGCTGTCCGGCGGCGTCATTTCCGATTTCGGTCTGGTGGAGGCCATGATCTCAGTGATGCTGAAGGGCGTTATTTCATCAAAAATCGGAATGCCCAGAGCGGTAGCCTGTGTTCCCAGTGATATTACAGAAGTGGAAAAACGGGCTGTGGTCAACGCTATCAGCGGTGCAGGGGTGCGAAGAGTATGCCTTGTAGAAGAACCGGTGGCAGCGGCGATGGGCGCTGATCTGGATATCAGCAGTCCGCACGGATCGTTTGTTGTGGATATCGGCGGCGGTACGACAGACATGGCGGTTATCTCACTCAGCGGTATTGCTGTGTCACGCTCTATCAAACAGGCGGGCAACGCCATGGACGAGGAAATTATCAAGTATGTCAAGCGCAGATACAATCTGCTGATCGGCAAGCGCACGGCAGAAGAAGCCAAAATGAATATCGGCTGTGTGATTCCGGGTGTGATCTCCGGCAAATATCGTGTCAAAGGCAGAAACCTGATTACCGGTATGCCTTCATGGGTTGATCTGGACGCTTCCGAAATGGCAGAACCTCTTGAAGAAATATCACGGACCATTATCAGCCGCATTCAGGATATTCTTGAAGAAACACCTCCTGAGCTGATCGGTGATATCTATACGGACGGCATTGTACTCACAGGCGGCGGCTCTCAGATTGCCGGTATCGACCGTCTGATCAGCAAGGTGACAGACCTCTCTGTCCGGATTGCTCCGGATCCTTCCACCTGTGTGGTGCGTGGCTGCGGCAAGGCACTGGGATATATAGATAAGGCAGGCAGGCCCGACAGCGGCATTAATCCGATTTCGGATTTCTTTTAATGCGCTTTCCCTGTACTGCCGGATACGATATTCAGATGATCATCGAGCGGATCAACCAACGGATTTTCCCCTTCATTTGTATGATCCGACGACAGTATTGTGATCCTTTCACTTTCTCTCGCCATCATCAATAAACGACGGTTGTTCCAATGCTTTTTCATCACTCCCGCAAAAACTGCTCTCAGCAGCCCGTCGGTACTGTACGGCATAAACAACACAACATAATTAACACAGAGTAAAGCAATTGACATATCGTCTGTTTTATAGTATAATATAACCAATCACCGAAGTCCCCCGCCTCTTAGGCGGCGGGTGCCATTCGGACTTTCAGTGGGGGTTATAATCCCCCACTGAAACCCCGAGGAGCTAAGGCTCCTGCGGTGAGGTTGCCTCGTCGCAGCCGATGTTAAGCGAGCTTACATCGGGCTTTGCTCCGAGTTAAATAAAACAATATAATGATCCCGGTGATTACTGTTAAATCACCGGGATTTTTCTTGAATGATAAAAATACTTTTTTTAATGCTTTATAAACTATTTTTATAATGCGTCAATATTTTTTCAATATAATTTATATACTCTTTTCTCAGGGCTTCAGGATATATCAGCTCGATATCACTGCCAAAACCACTGATCCAGGAGAAAAACTGCGGGCTGCTTTGTACCTTCACACAACAACGGAAATAGTCTTTATCGTCATCATGGTACACATCAATTTCTCGACCAAAACGATCAGATATAACACCTGCCAAATCATTTTTGACCCGCAAAACAATTTCAGTGCTTTCTCCGCCATACATAGAAAAAGCTGTGTTAGCATACTCTGCTATATTGATTTTGTTAAACACGTCGGCTCCTTCTCTTCGTTCCTCTTCAATGACAGTCACATCTTTCATTCTATCAACACGAAACGTCTTAGAGCCATTCGTCTGTGAATCATAGCAAATGACATAGTAAAACTCATTTTTCCAGATCAAGGCATACGGACTTTGCGAATATACCTTTATGGTACCGTCCTCCGATTTCTTCGTAACTGGAATCAGTTTTCCTCCGGGAAGATTATACGCTACGTCAGTCTTTTGATACTTAAACTCAATTTTTCTGTCGTCGCGAATTGCCGTATAGATAGCATCAATACTGTAAATGACCGACGAATTGGTGCTTTTTATGGCTTCCTCATAAAAAAGCTGCCTGTCCAATAAACGCTGACCGTCACTATCTGTTAATTTTTTCAGTTTATTGATAATTGACTTTGTTTTCTTAGCAGAAATAAATCTTGAGGCTGTAAGAGCATCTACTATCATCTTTAACTCTGCTATTTCTAATACTTCTGCTTCATCACCATTATAATGCTCTCGTAAATAATAGCCTCGTCTGCTTTTTTCGATATCATAACCATATTTGATAAGGCTGTCTATATAATTATAAACCGACTTGCGATCTGCTGTCAGGTCATATTTATTGATGAGGACACTGATCAGATAATTAGCACTGAGGAATCTGTCCTCTTCTAAGTCGGATCTGCGTTTACTGTTTTCCTTCAGTTCATCAAGTACATACAGTATTTTCAACCTGTTGTCTCCTTTGGACATCATCGCACCCCCACGCTGCTTCTTCATCTTAATATAATCATTATACCAAAAAAATGGTATATCTTCAAGATTTTTATTTGATTTTCGAAAAAAAAATCACTAAAATATTCATTTTCATTTTAGTAAGAATTATCAAATTTTGAAGATTCTTATCTGTTTCTATTCAAAAGTATCCATTCTGCCAACTCATCTCTTCTTGAAGATCAAGTTCGGATCTATCAGTAATAGTTGAAAACAAATAGACTATGCCAATCGTGTTAATAAAAGATGGCATTTTGCAGTCTATCCGTTACAACTGATTATAAAATAATGACTTAAATAATTCTTTTACCATATTCTGAAGTTGGCAGCCTGTATTGTAACCTTTCCTTCATTGACATTGCAAACATTTTTCCGGCAGCATGTAATAAAGCGACCAAAGTTCCAAAGATCAATACTATCGTTACTTGACACCATTATCAGTTTGCAATCACATCTTTCAGATCGTTTCGCCCTCACTGATAGTAAATAAACAACCATCAGATTTCGTTGTCACTTACTTATATCTGCTTATCTGTCAGATTCTGTTATCCCTTTTCATTTATACATGAGCTGAGTATTATCGTAATTTTATCTTTTAAAAGGAAAAATCGGAACTACATAATTAACATAGTTCCGATTTTCCTCATAATGATAAGGGTAATATTATTTTTTTACATTGAAAGCATTCATACCTGCATATTTTGCGGCTGATCCGAGCTGTTCCTCAATCCTGAGCAACTGATTATACTTCGCTACTCTTTCACTTCTGCTTGGCGCACCAGTTTTTATCTGACACGTGTTCAACGCTACAGCCAGATCAGCAATCGTCGTATCTGCTGTTTCGCCTGAACGATGAGAAGAGATTGCAGTATATCCGGCTTTATGAGCCATTTTAATTGCTTCAAGCGTTTCTGATACTGTACCAATCTGATTGAGCTTGATTAGAATGGAGTTGGCGCATCCTCCCGCAATTCCCTTTGCAAGTCTTTCTGTATTCGTTACAAACAGATCATCGCCTACAAGCTGCACTTTATTTCCTAAACGCTCTGTCAGTCGACACCAGCCTTCCCAGTCCTCTTCATCAAGAGCGTCTTCTATTGAAATAATCGGATATTTGTCCACTAATGCTTCCCAGTGACTAATCAGTTCATCTGTAGTAAAGTCTTTTCCTGATTTCGGCTGATGATAGTATCCCTTGCCCTTTTCACTTTTCCACTCAGAAGATGCAGCATCCATGGCAATCATAAAGTCTTTTCCGGGTTCATAGCCGGCTTTTACTACCGCGGACAGAATTGTTTCAATCGTTTCCTCATCAGATGAAAGATCCGGTGCAAAACCGCCTTCATCACCAACCGATGTTACAAGTCCTTTACTTTTAAGAATACCGGCAAGAGCATGAAACACTTCTGTACACCAGCGGAGCGCTTCACTAAAATTCGGAGCACCTACAGGCATAATCATGAATTCCTGTGTGTCCACCGTATTGGTAGCATGAGCGCCACCGTTCAAAATGTTCATCATCGGAACAGGCAATGTCGTACCCTGAATTCCCCCCAAAAACTTATAGAGCGGAATGTCAAGTGAATTTGCTGCAGCTCTGGCTGCAGCAATCGATACAGCAAGAATTGCATTTGCACCCAGCTTGCTCTTATCTTTTGTTCCGTCAAGATCCAGCATTACTTTATCTACAGCATATATATCGGCGGCGTTCATACCTACCAAAGCCGGTGCAATGATAGTATTGACATTCTCAACGGCTTTCAGTACTCCCTTTCCTCCGTAACAGGACTGATCTCCATCACGGAGCTCAAGCGCCTCGAATTCACCTGTAGATGCACCGCTCGGTGATGCTCCTCTGCCAACTGTACCGTCTGCCAGCGTTACTTCTGCCTCAACAGTGGGATTACCTCTGGAATCTATAATCTGTCTGGCAAATACTTTTTCAATGTCTGAATAATTCATATTAACCTCCCGAACAATCATTTTTTAATGTGATATGTTGTATCCTTCCCGGATTGCAGCAAATCCGGGAGATACAATGATTTACACAATAGTTAGATTGCTCTAACTATTGTAGATTATACATCTCTAACTTATATTTGTCAAGCTGTTTTTCATATTTTATATCATCATTTATATCATTACCAGAATCCTGTTTGGACTTTTCTCCAGTCATACGCTTTTATACTACTCTTATTATTCTCAAAATCATTCATACTATCCTTTATCTATGAATGAATATGTTCGGATAAACTGCTTGATATCGACACCATTTTCCAGATAATGCAATAATATGTCGGCACAGGCATTGCTATCACTGTCTGCGTGATGATGCCGTAACTCAATTCCGTAATAATCGCATAAATCATTCAGCCTATGACTGATTCCCGGTAAAAGTCGCCTTCCCATCTGTACCGTACATAAATAATGCACATACGGTCTCCAAATGATGTTATAATCTAAAAGACATTTTTTCAGTACTGTCATATCAAAAACAGCATTATGTGCAACCAAAAGTCCGCCTGTCATTAAAGGCTCTATCTCTGTCCAGACTTCCGGAAAAGTCGGAGCTTCTGAAACAGTTTCTTCACTGATACCGGTAAGCTGAACATTAAACCAGTCAAAGTTTGTTTCCGGATTGACAAGTGAATAAAAGTTATCTGTGATAGTTCCGTTTTCAATCACTGTAATACCGATTGCGCTCATCCGATGATTCCTTCTGTTCGGAGTTTCAACATCAAATACAATAAAACGTGCCATATCGTTCTCCTTTATCTTATAACCAATCACCGATGTCCCCCGGGTCTCGCCTGCCGGGTGCGTGACCGCACCGGACGAATATGTTCCGGTAACGATCTTT
>JBGUWM010000033.1:0-21799 GCA_045221175.1 Acutalibacteraceae bacterium
AAAACTACCCCAAAGGCGGACACGGGTGCAGCGTCACGCTGCCGCACCCGGCAGGCGAGACCCGGGGGACATCGGTGATTGGTTATAAGGTTCAAAGATAGCAAAATGAAAGGGAAGGGGAGGTAAGAAACAAATGGTATATCTTCTGGAGGATACGGAAGGGTTGAATACGGATTTCTTAACGTGGGGAATGCCTTATCTGAGCAGACAGAGAAGTGAAAAGCTTGCCGGCTATGGAACGGTAAGAGATAAAACAGACGGCTGTGCTGCCTATATACTGCTGAGGATAGCACTATTGAAGGAATACGGAATTACGCAGGCACCTGTGTTTGTGTTCGGAGAGCATGACAAGCCGTATTTACGGGACTATCCTGCGATACATTTCAATATCAGTCACTGCAAAACAGCCGTCGGCTGTATTCTTTCAGACAAAGCAACGGCGATAGATGTTACAGATCTGCGGCAGCTCAGGAACGATATCAGCAAACGGGTTTGTTCTATCAGCGAACAGCAGAGAATAGAAAAGAGTGCCGATCCGACGCTTTGTTTTCTGGAGTATTGGACAAGAAAGGAATGTTATGCAAAGCTGACGGGAGAAGGAATGTCAAGAGCGTTCAGCGGTATTACAGATGAACTGCCGGAAATGAAAGACGTTCATACGATGAGAATGAAGAACTATATTGTGTCATATTATGCAGCCGACGCAGTGCAACGCATTATCATGAAGCCTGAAGAACTGAAGCAAGAGGCAGAAAAGCTGTTTTCTGGGATATGAGGCTAAAATAGTGGTCAAAAGAAATTGAAATTTTCGAAAGAATGGTATATAATATAGGTTAGGCGTAAAAAACCGAAGGATAAGAAAGATCATGAGAAACAGGAAATGAAAGGAAGAGATGGAATCATGACAAAAATAGATATTTTTTCAGGTTTTCTCGGGGCAGGAAAAACAACCCTGATCAAAAAGCTGATTAAAGAAGGCTATCAGAACGAACAGTTGGTGCTTATTGAAAACGAATTCGGAGAGATCGGCATTGACGGCGGCTTTCTGAAAGAAGCGGGCATTCAGATTAACGAAATGAATTCCGGCTGTATTTGCTGCTCACTGGTGGGAGATTTCCGTCAGGCATTGACTAAAGTGCTGGAAGAATATCATCCGGACAGAATTATTATAGAACCGTCAGGCGTTGGCAAGCTTTCCGATGTTATCAACGCCGTTAAGACGGTTGCCAGCGACGAGGTGGTACTTAATAGTTTTATTACGGTTGCCGATGCGTCCAAGTGCAAGGTATATATGAAGAACTTTGGTGAATTCTATAACAACCAGATTGAAAGCGCCAGCACGATTATTCTCAGCAGAACACAGTTGGTATCTGACGAGAAGCTGGCACAGGCTCTGGAGCTTATTCGTCAGCATAATCAGAAGGCTGCCATTGTCACAACTCCGTGGGACGACCTGACAGGCGCTCAGATTTTGTCAGCTACGGAAGGAAAGGCCCTGCTGACGATAGACGATGTAGAGTTTGAAGACGAGTGTGACGATCCTGAATGTGAGTGTCACCACCATCACCATCATCACGATCATGACGAAGAGGAGCATGAGCATCATCACGATCATGATGAAGAATGTGACGATCCTGAGTGTGAGTGCCATCACCACCATCATGACCACGACGGGGAGCATGCACATCATCACCACCATCATGCTGACGATGTCTTTATCAGTTGGGGTAAAGAGACAGCCCGCAAATATACAAAAGAAGCGATTGAAAATATTCTCAAATCGCTGGAAGACAGCGAAACATACGGAATGGTACTTCGTGCAAAGGGTATACTTCCGGCAGAGGACGGCACATGGATTCATTTTGACTATGTACCCGGAGAATCCGATGTACGCAGCGGCAGCGCAGACTATACCGGAAGAATCTGCGTAATCGGTTCAAAGCTGAAGGAAGCAGAGCTTGAAAAGCTGTTTTGATAAGAAAAAGAACGGAGTGAAATCAGATGGAAAAAGTCATTCCCGTCTATTTGTTTCTGGGGTTTTTAGACGGCGGAAAAACCCGCTTTATACATGAAAACCTGTGTGATAAGGAATTTATGACAGGTGAAAAAACACTGGTTGTTCTTTGTGAAGAGGGAGAAGAAGAACTGGATACCTCAAAATACACAGGCGGCAGAAACGTGACGATTGTTACGGTAGATAGTCAGGAAGAACTGACAGAAGAATTTTTACAGCAGGCCGCCAAAAAAGCAAGAGCCGAAAGAGTGATGATCGAATATAACGGAATGTGGCTGCTGAACGATCTCGGACAGGTACTGCCGAAAAACTGGCAGATATTCCAGATCATGATGATGGCTGACGCACAGACATTCGATATGTACAACAGCAATATGCGGCAGTTGGTTTATGATAAGATCAGCGCAACTGAGGTAATATTCTTCAACCGGTATGAGGATTCTATTGACAAAATGAAGCTGCATACCATTGTCAGAGCCATCAATCGCAGGGCCAATATTCTGTATGAATATAAAGACGGCACCATTGAAAATGACACAATTGCAGATCCTCTGCCGTTTGATGTCAATGCGCCGGTGATTGAGGTAAAGGACGAGGATTTCGGTTTGTTATATCTGGACGCAATGGACAAGCCGCAGGATTATGACGGCAAGACGGTTCAGTTCAAAGCTCTGGTAGCACGCAATCCCAAGTTACCGAAGGATACCTTTGTGGGCGGCAGATTTGCCATGACCTGTTGTGTGGAGGATATTCGTTACGTGGGATTTTTGTGCAGATGGAATCAGGCGTCAACACTCGCAAACAAAGGCTGGTATACTGTAAAAGCGAAAATGAAGGCGCAGAGAGACGCATTGTTCGGCGGTGAGCTTGGACCGATGCTTTATGTCGAAGAAGTCAGGAATGCGAATAAGCCTGAAGAAGAAACGGTTTATTTCTCATAAACAGTTTATAGTTAACAAAATGAAGTAAAAAACAAAAGTCGTATCCACATAGAAGGCTACGACTTTTTTACATCAGTTTTTTCATTTTTTCTTCGGTATCACGAATCAGGTTATAAAGGGAAGGCGCACAGTCGGGAAATTTTTTAGAAATGACGTCAGGTGACAGATAAGGCACCGTATTGCTTTCAACGCCGCTGATACCGGCAAGGGGTTTTCCTTGTGCAAGACAGTTGATGTTAGATTCCTCAATACTCTGCAAAGCGGCGGAAAGACCTGTATAAAGTTCCGGAATGACAGAGAACATTGCCTGAGGATTTTTGAAATTGGCAGAATATATGGAACGAAGCATTTTGTAGATGGTAACCATCAGATAAGAAGACATTTCGGAAGCAAGTCCCTTATGGTCAATTTCTTCAAGAAGAGCGAAAATAATCTGAAGGGAGTTGAGAGCCAGTTTTTTATTCATGGCGATGAGAGCAGATGAACGACGGGCTTCTGGTTTCAATTCAGTAACAACGGGAGCGACAACCGGAGCATTGTCAGATGCATAAGAAACAGTGCTGTTCGTCCGTTCAAGACTTCTGCCGAGCAGATAATCGCAGGACACCTGATAGTAATCAGCGATTTTGACGACGAAATCCAGACCGCACTCACGGATACCCTTTTCATAATGAGAAAGCAGTGCCTGAGATACGCCGAGTTCCAAAGCTGCCTGTTTCTGACTAAGTCCACGCTCCTTACGAAGCAGAGTGACGATTCGGGGAAAATCGTTGTTCATAATGCACCTCCCTCTTGACAATTTAGCAAAAAAATACTATATTGGATACAGTCATCTTGTCATCGTTTGATAAAAGGACAGAATACGACCATAAATTACAAATTAAACAGTATGTAAATTATATACCATTCAAAACAATTTGTAAAGTTTTTTTTTGCGTTTCGTCTGTACAATTTTTATGATAATATTCATATTTTCTGTACATCTTTTTTGAGAAAGGAATGCGGCAGAATGACTGCGAAATTGTGGAATGATATGTTTCTGAAAGAGAGGCAAAAGCTCCGTTATGAAGTACATTTCGCATAGCCGCACGATGAATGCTTCTACGACAGGGAATGTATTTATTACAGTGTCATCTTGGAAGAAGATGATGCAGCGGGTAAGACAGAGGAGATTTGTCAGGCAGTTGAAGAGAGCTTTCAGAAAGTACAGAAAAAGAACGCTGCTGTGTTTTTACAGATGTTTACGATATGAACGGTGAGACAACGGTTTATCAGTATTTTGGAAATGTGGATCATAAGGATATAGATACAGCGCTGTGGGGTATGCTGAAGGCGTTGAACAAAGCACATGGTATCAGAAGTGTAGAAATCAATTAAGGACGGTTCTGATGATCAAGAATCGTTACGATGAAGTCATAAAGGAAGGGAAATATGCAGTCATATACAATCTATCTGATTCGTCACGGTGCAGTGGCAGAAACTAACAAAGGCAAATATATCGGAAGAACAGACGTTCATTTATCGGAACACGGAAGACAGACCCTGAAGGAGATAGCGGAGCAGTTTGGCTATCCTGCTGCAGAAGAAATCTATACGAGTCCGCTGATGCGCTGTATCGAAACCTGTTCTGTACTATATCCCGGAAGGGATATTCGTATAGTCAGTTCATTGAGTGAATGTGACTTTGGGGAATGGGAGGGAAAAAGTGCAGCAGAGCTTGCCGGTAACGCAGAATTTGCCGCATGGCTTCAGAACTCGGACAAGACGCCGCCGCCCGGAGGTGAGAGCGGCAAGCAATTCGCCTCGAGAGTATGCCGTGGCTTCGAACGGATTGTAGAAGAAATGTCTGCCAAAGGAACGAAAACAGCCGCTGTCATTACCCACGGCGGCGTCATTATGACAATACTGGCAATGTACGGCATTCCGCAGGCAGAAAGCTATCGCTGGAGAATGGATAATGGCTACGGTTTTGCAGTGCGTGTAACTCCTATGCTCTGGATGCGTGACAGAGTGATGGAAGTGTTTGATACAGTGCCGTTTGCTCCGAAAGCAGAGGAATCGTGATATCTCATCTTATTCTATCATTTGTGCGGCGGATATTTAAGAATCTGCTGCCGGCATTATGCAGACGTTTTTCAGCACTGCTGATGACCGCAATGTATATTGTGCAAGAAACTATTCTGCAGGAACAACATGAAATCAACATCAATAAAAAACAGACACCCTCTTCCATCAGAGTGTGTCTGTTTTATTATGTTATTCGGAAACGATCGACAGACTGTCTTCACTGTTTTCAGGAGCAACAACCAGTTCTTCATAGAGGAATTCGGCAATCTGACGGCGGAAATTATTCCAGTCAGAGATAAGAATAACGGAAGAGAAAGCACCGTTAATGTAAATCGGGTGATTCTCGTCTGAGAAGTAGAAGGTTGTGCCGATGCCGTTGACGTGCGGAGCGGATTCTGAAACTATGTCATATTTCAGATAAGCCGGCAAATCTCCGGCAAGATCTGTGATTTCAGATGTTTTAACATTGGTAGTGATCAGTGGACCGATCTCATAAATAACGGAGAGCAAAGTAGGAATATCGGCGCTTTTAAGCTGATTGATAATGATATTGATGACATTTCTCTGCCGCTTTGTCCGTGTAAAGTCATCGCCGCTGCAAATGCCGTCTTCACCACGGTTTCTGGCATACCACAGCGCCTGTGTGCCGTTCAGATGAACAACAGCGGTCGGGTCATCGCCTTCTTCGGCAGCAGCAAAGTTAAGGGTATTTTTGTTAATGGGTTTGTCTTCCTCGCTTACGGTAGCAAACCATACGTCCCGCAGATTTGCTCTGATAGATTCTTTATAGTCACCATCAGCATTGCTGTATTCGTCCTGATCGTTGATCCAGGACTGCCAGTTGATATAGTCTACTTCTTCAGAAGTCAGCGGAACGTCAATACCACCGAGAATATCAATGATTTTTTTGAAGCTTCCGAAATCCACAACAGCGTATCGGTCGATTTTGATGCCGTAGTTTTTCTGAATGGTGCTGACCGTAAGAGCAGCGCCGCCAAGGGTATAGGCAGCGTTGATGCGGTTTTCACCATGACCGGGAATATCCACATAGGTATCACGCATAAAAGAGAGCATTTTCAGCTTTTTGTGTCTGGTATCAATAGAGAACAGCACCATTGTATCGGAATTGCCGGTATCGGCGTTTGCTCTTGTATCGGCACCAAACAGCATGATATTCAGTACCATAGGATCATTCAGAAGATTACCGGTGTAAGGATTGATCTCCGAAGTCTCGGAAGCCTGAGAAGAATCCGGATGGATAAAGGTAGAGGACTGCTGCTGATCACCGGTATTATCAACAGAAATCTCCTGATAATTAATACGGTGAAAATAAGTGTAAGCAACAATACAGACACAGCCGCCGAGAATGAGCAGCGTACCCAGGACTGAAATGACGATATTCAGAATTACTCGTTTTTTAGTAAGTTTTCCGGGTTTTACGGCTGAACGCTTGCCGGAAGAAGAGACAGGCTTTTTTTCGGAGTTCTTTTTATCTGTACGATAAAAAACAACATCATTATCAGATGTTTTTTTATCGGACGATGGTTTTGACTTATTATTTTGCTCTTTGTCCATAAAACAGCCTCCCTTGATGACACCGGACACGAAAAATATCCTGATACTATAAAAAAGACTTTGTTCTATTTATTATATATCAGAAAAATGCTCTTGGCAAATAGATTTTGAAAAAACAGCGTGTTTTATATTTTTTTGAAGGTTACCGTAATATTATTGTGGATAATATCGAACACATCACAAAGTGAAATTCTGTTCATCCAAAGATAAACTGTAGGATGGCAGAAACTCTTGTATAAAAACGGCTGTTTCGGGAAGGTGCATCTCTTCCAGAGAATGTATGATTTCCGTTTTGGCACGGCTGAACTCACGGTTACCCATCTGCTCTTCTTCAATGCATTTGATCAGTGCAGACAGACGATCCGCCGCTTTCACCAGACGAAGAATATAAGGATCGGATTCATCGGGCAGCAGAAGAGCATGGTAGTCTTCCTTCAGGTCGTCCGGCAGTGTGCTGAGCAGTTGAAGCGCTGCTTCTTCTTCAATATTATGGTAGGCATTTCTGAGGGTTCTGCTGGCGTATTTGATCGGTGTAGGAAGATCACCGGTGATGATTTCGGTACAGTCATGAAACAAAGCGAGTACTGCTGCGTGTTCAGCGTCAATGTTTTTGCCGAAGCGTCTGTTGCCGATCACACACAGCGCATGAGCAAGCATCGCAACGGTCAGACTGTGTTCACTGATGTTCTCCAGCCGTGTATTGTTCATCAGTGACCAGCGGTTGATGTATTTCATGCGTGACATCACTGCAAAAAAATGATACCCGTTCATATTAATTCCTCCGTTTATGTTACTGCTATTCATCAATTTATCATATTTTTAACTAAAAAACAACTGTTTTTCCTGTTGTACACGGAAATCAATTTTGTCGGGGCAGTTGCATAGGGAAACCCCTTTTCCGGCGGAAAAAGGGGTTTCCCTATCCCCATGTCGGCTCGGTTGGTGCTTCTGCCTGCGGCAGAGGTGTCCACTGCAGTCAGAAGCCCCTTTCCTAAAGATGCTGATTTTTTGTGAAGTAATTATTTGAATCAGCAGGACTCGATATGCGGTCGGCTTTGAAGTTTTGAAAATTGGTTTTTCTGCTTGTTGTATGCTTCCGAGCAGTGTCGGAAGTAATATCTTTATCCGAAGCGGCGAGCGAGGAGTGTCAAAGGAACGCGCAGCGGACTATACAGGAAAAGGTGGGAAGATGATAGTATTCGAAAGCTTTTGACAAGATGTATGACAGTATTCCGGGGAAAAAGTTCAGAGCCATACAGCGTATTATCCGGGAAAAAGACGTAAAGAACCGATAATAGATGCTTCAGAAAGAAGCCTCCAGAGATAACCGTAACAGCTTTTGACGTGCTTGTGCTGTGGTCAGATCCTGTGAAGCTCCCCAAAGATGACCTGAAAATCTGCTGACAAAACGAGGAGAAAACGTAAGATACCAAGAGATCATTGATGGAAATGATGCAGGAAATACGGTCAGAATTTTGACAGAATTTTACCGAAGTGCATAAAGATGGTAGATTTTTCTGAAAGAATATGCTACAATAAAAAAGCATTGCTGTCTGAAGTGACGGCAGAAAAAAGAAGGAGGCACAAATATGACAAAAGCAAGCAGATTGCGGCCCGTCAAAAAAAACTACTATCTGCGGACTTTTCTGTGGGCGTTGGGACTGGCTGCGCTGTTCTTTCTCCCGTGGATAATTTTTAACAATGGCTATTTTTTCTTTTATGGCGATTATAACGTACAGCAGATTCCGTTTTATCAGATGATACATGACAGTGTACAGAGCGGTAACGTCGGCTGGAGTTATACAACAGACCTTGGCGCCAATATTATCGGTTCCTATAGCTTTTATATGTTTGGCAGCCCGTTTTTCTGGCTGACGATGATGTTCCCCAGTGCCGTAGTGCCGTATCTTCTGGCACCGCTGCTGATGCTCAAATTTGCACTGGCTGCATTGGCGGCTTATACGTTTTTACGGCGATATGTCAACAACCAGATGTATGCTGTATTCGGCGCCATCATTTACGCATTCTCCGGTTTTGGCATATATAATGTATTCTTTAACCATTTTCATGAGGCAATGATAGCCTTTCCATTCTTGCTGGCAGCGGTAGACGCTTTTATTTACGAAAAGCGGAAGGGTGTTCTGGCATTTGCGGTTTTTGCTGCCTGCATTATGAATTATTATTTCTTTGCGGGTCAGGCAGTGTTCGTGTTTATTTACTGGCTGATCAGAATGATGACCGGAAGCTTCAAAATGAGTATCAAAGAATTTCTGCGATTTGCCCTGGAGGTGCTGCTGGGATTCTTTGCAACGGCGATCATCATTTTTCCGTCCGTACTGGCTGTGTTGCAGAATTCCCGTGTAAGCAGCTCGTTCAGCGGTTGGGGAGGACTTACTTATTCCAGTGAACAGCGGTATATTCATATTTTGGTATCCTTCTTCTTCCCGCCGGATATGCCCGCATACGCTAACTTTACACCTGATTCCAACGCAAAATGGGCTTCAGTTGCAGCGTGGCTGCCGATGTTCAGCATGGTCGGTGTATTTGCCTATTATCAGCACAAAACTCATAAATGGCTGCGTATACTGATTCCGCTGCTGTTTGTGTTTGCTTATATACCGATCTTCAACAGCCTGTTCCAACTGCTCAATTCGGCGTATTATGCAAGATGGTTCTATATGCTGACCCTGATGCTTGCGCTGGCTACGGTGATTGCACTGGACAGAACAGAAACAGACTTCAAACCTTCTTTGAAGCTTACCTTCATCATTACGGTGGTGATAGCGGCGCTGATCGGTTTCATGCCTACCACCTCAACGAATACAAAAGGCGAAAAAGTGACAAGCTACGGTCTGGAAAAATACGACGACCGTTTCTGGATCTGGGTAGCCATCGCAATAGTAGGTTTGTCGGTGCTGGTGATCGCCATGTGTTTCCGCAGAAAGGAAAAAGTATTTGTGCGTCTTTCAGCGGTTATGCTCAGCGTTGTGATAGCGGGGTATGCCAATATTCTGATCGGAACAGGTGTACTGAATGCCAGTTATACAAAGGATTATATTATTCAGTACGCTTTGGGAAACAAGGACGAGTTTGATGATATTAAAGACCTGAAGGAAGTACGGTCTGACTTTTATAACGAAATGGATAACATGGGAATGTACTGGCAGATACCGACGATTCAGGCATTCCAGAGTATAGTACCGGGTTCTGTAATGGAATATTACAAGTCGGTCGGTGTTGAAAGATCCGTCGGTTCACGCCCGAAGACCGATGTATATGCAATCAGAAGCTTCCTTTCCTGCAAGTATCTGTTTGACAATACTTCAGACAGCAAGAGATTTGCGACGAATGAAAGCTATAATCTGATGCCGGGCTGGGAAGAGATCAGTGAAGAACATGGATATAAGGTATATCAGAATAAGTACTTTATTCCCTACGGCTTTACTTACGACACTTATGTTACAACAGAAGAGTATGAAAAGACAGATGAAGCCAACAGAAGCAAATTGATGCTGAAATCTATTGTGCTGACAGAGGAGCAGGCCAAAAAATACGGAAGTTTCCTGAAGCATGATGAAAAACTGGAGGATTATGCATACTCTCAGACAGAGTATTATAAGGACTGCAGCGACAGGAAGCAGCTTACCTGCAGTTCTGTCAAGTTTGAAAACAATCGGATAACGGCTAAGATTAAAACAGGCAATTCGGCAGAGCTGGTTTTCTTCTCCATTCCTTATGAAGACGGCTGGAGCGCTACACTAAACGGTTCGCCGGTAGAGATCGAGAAAGTAAACGTAGGCTTTATGGCGGTGAAGGTTCCCGGAAACTCCAACGCAACCATTCAGTTCACCTACAAAACCCCCGGACTGACAGCCGGCTTAATTGTCAGCGGCGTCAGCGTGATACTCTTTATAGCCTACATGATATTGTGGAAGGTTAAGAAAAGAGAAAGTGAAGACGGCAGCTATCTCCTGATTGACGATTGTGCTCCGAAAGAAAGCCGAAAGCTGAAGGTTAAGAAAGAAGAACCTGAAGCAGCAGAAGAAGAGGAAGAAGCGGATCAAAAAACGGAAGAGGTTGACTGCGAAGAAAAAGAAGAAGCTGATGACGAGAACAGCGGATCAGGGGAAACCGATAAAACAGCAGATGAAGAAGAAAAAGAAGCAGCCGGCGGCGAAGAAATGCCGGCAGAGTCGGATCATAAGCTGATCAGTCTTGATAAAATTGTCAAAGAGGCAGATCCCACAACCCTGAATAACAAAACAAAGATGTAAAAAAGCGAAAAAGAACACGGCACCAAGGTTGACAAGGTGTCGTGTTCTTTTGGCTTTTCATGAAAAGAAGGCAAATAACAAGGAGGTAAAATTTATGTTTACTTCAGCATTGTTACATAGTATACGCAACGGTCATGCAGACGGAAACCGGTATGTACAGCCAAAACGCATTCCATTGAATGGCAGGCTTTTGCAGCCGAAGGATATCGGCGCATGGCATTGCAACAGCTTTTCTAGCCTCAGATAACGGCGCTTGTGCGGGTGAAACGGAAAATTGCTGCACTGCAGTGTTGACAAAGGAGAATGAAGCAATGACTCAGCAGGGGTTACCGCACTTAGCAGGCAGGAAAAGGTTCTGAGGAAAAAGAGAGCGGTGTTCCGAAGGAAAAAACCGATCAAAAGCTGAGATAACCGCTGTAGCCGTCATCGTACATATCATCAGAGATGGGAGAATAGCGTTGACCGCCCTGTGCGCTGTAGGAATCATAGAACCCGTTGTTCGCACGGTAAATATCACCGGTATAGGTATCGTATACTCTTTCATAGCCCAGCGTAGCGTCCGAGCGTTTCTGGCTGAGGATATCTTCTGACTGATTGCGCTTATTCCAGGAGTCCATTATGCCGTCCGAAATGGAACTGCCGGAGCCGGAATAAGAGCTGCTGCCAACGACAGAACCGGCAGAATAACGGCTTTGATTGAGCTTGATGGAATTCTGAATTTGCACCAGAATATTTACCCAGTTATTCAGCTCACCCTTTGGCGCAGCCATATCGACGGCAGTGATGACACCGTACAAACCGGTCAGGGAAGAATTGTTATCAATCATGGTAGCACTGTAATACCCCTCATAGCTTTTCCCTTTTACAACAGAATCGGCAGAAAGCGTTTTTCCGTCGACGTAAGCGTTCGGGTTATCGGCAGCAAACTGTTTCTGCTGATCGGACTGTGCAGAGGAGGTAATGACAAAAGAGGTGATGGTGCTGTCGTTGGCAGCAACGACATCGGTAAAAAAGGATTCAATAGTGGGAGATTTGAGCGAAAAAGAAGGGACCGAAACAAAATCAATATATTCAGTGAGTACGCTTTCGTCCGGACTCTTGACAAACACACCGGTACCGGAACCGGTTGTACCGCCCTGATACAGATCCTTGGTTTCGACTTTCCAGCCCTTCGGAACCTGCAGCGTAACATATTGATCACTGTAGGTTGTCCATTCGATATTGTTCCAGCCTCCCTGAGTAAGCTTCAACTGAGCGTCAATACCGGTCGGGGCAGGGGCATTGCTTCCGGAAACTGTATTCAAAGGGTTAAGAGGCAAAGTGCCGTTGTTAGCGGCAGGGGCGCTGCTTGTGCAGGCGGTTAATGCTGAAACGGAAAGGAAACAACAGAGCAGCATCATGGAAAGCTTTTTGTTTTTCATATAGAACACTCCTTTGAAAGAATTTGACAGTTCTGAACCGTTCTTTTACACTAATAATCTGTTTCGGAACCAAAGGTTACAAAAAAGTTGATTACTGTTTTGTTAGAATCAGTATAGCATTTTTTACCATATTTGTCTATAATTAATGAAAAAATATACAACATTGTAATAAAAAAGAAAGAGATAATGAAAAGCAGGTGATGAACAAAAGGAGATAAAATGGTGAGAGAAGGGAAAAGGATTTGTGCGTAAAAGGTTGTAATTTAAGAATAATCTGCTATAATAGGGAATAAAGGTATGAAGATGAAGTATAAATAAGCCAAAACGGAGGAATAGTATATGATAGCGGTTGCCATTGACGGACCTGCAGGAGCAGGCAAGAGTACCATCGCCAAAAAAGTATCTGAAGAGCTGGGCTTTATTTATGTAGACACGGGTGCGTTGTACAGAGCAACGGCATTGGCGTGCATCAGGTCCGGTACGGATATATCCGACGCAGAGGCAGTAGAAGCTCTGCTGCCGGAGCTGGATATCCGGATCATTTTCTTTAACGGAGAGCAGCATATACTGCTTAATGACAAAGATGTGTCAGATGAAATCCGTGCAGAAAATGTATCAATGGCGGCTTCTAAGGTGTCGGCAATACCTGCAGTAAGAAAGTTTTTGCTGCAGTTGCAGCGTGATTTTGCCAATCAGAATAATGTCATCATGGACGGAAGAGATATCGGCACCGTCGTGCTGCCGAATGCACAGGTAAAAATATTTCTGACAGCCTCACCGGAGGTACGGGCAAAACGGCGTGTGCTGCAGTTGGAAGAGAAGGGCGAAACGGCAGATTTTGACCAGATACTGTATGATATCGTACAAAGGGACTATAATGATACACATCGTGAAACAGCGCCGCTGAAGGCGGCGGAGAATGCTGTTGAAGTGGACACCACAGAGATGACGCTGCAGCAGGTAGTGGAGAAAATAGCCGATATCATAAAGGAGACAGGAATATGAAAAGAAGAAGCCTTGTGTTTATTATCGGAAGAGCACTGGCGGTACCGATTTTTAAGTTGCTGTTTCATTATAAAGTAAAGGGAAAGAAAAACCTGCCCAAAGAGGGCGCTTATATCGTATGTCCGAACCATCTGTCCAACGCAGATCCTATGCTGGTGTCCATGACGCAGAAACGGCAGATCTACTATATGGCAAAGGCGGAGCTTTTCAAAAATCCCATTGCTTCTGCGATGATACGGGAGCTGGGAGCATTTCCCGTAGAAAGAGGAGCCGGAGACGGAAAAGCTATCGAAACAGCAGAAGAGGTGGTCAAAGACGGCAGACTGCTGGGAATCTTTATCGAAGGCACCCGCTCAAAGACCGGAGAGTTTCTGCGGCCAAAGTCCGGCGCAGCCGTAATCGCCTTCCAGACGAAAACACCGGTTATACCGGTATGTGTAACGCCCAAGAACAAAAAAATCAAACTGTTCCAGCGGGTAGTGATATCATGGGGAAAGCCGCTGTCGCTGGAGGAACTGGGGCTGAAGGAAGGTACGCCGTCAGAGCTGCGAAACGCCAGCCGGATTATTATGGACGAAATTAAAAAGATGAGGGAGATCGAGCTGTCATAATCTACTCAATACTACGCTGTATCGGTCTGATACTGGTCAGACCGTTTTATCGTATTCGTTATATCGGCAGGGAACATATACCCGAAAAGGGGTTTGTACTTGCCTGCAATCATATCAGTTCTTTTGACCCCCTGTGTCTGGGCTTTGGCTTCAGAAGAAAGCTGTATTTTATGGCAAAATCAGAGCTTTTTACGCAGCATGGCTTTTTGGCAGGGGAATTTTTGCGTGTATGCGGTGTTTTTTCCGTCAAACGGGGAAGCGCAGATAAGACATCGGTGGAAAAAGCGGCAAAGCTGCTGAAAGCAGGGAAAACGGTTGCAATCTTTCCGCAGGGAGGGATTGTAAGGAATACGGGTGAATTTTCAGCCAAGGCGGGCGCAGCGCTGCTCAGTACACGCTGTCGGGTGCCGCTGCTGCCTGCGGCCATTTATTGCGAAAAAAGAGTTCGTCCGTTTGTCAGAATCACCGTACGGATCGGTATGCCTTTAGTTGCAGAAAATGATACCATGCAGGCGGCAAGAAAACTGAATCAGCAGTTGCAGCAGGCAGTGAGAAAGCTTTTGGAGGAAGGACATGGAGATTAAAGTGGCAAAAACAGCCGGTTTCTGTTTTGGTGTAAGCCGGGCTGTGAGCATTGTAGAAGAGCTTCTTGAAAAAGGCGAAAAGGTATGTACACTCGGCGCTATTATACACAATCCGCAGAAGGTGCAGGAGCTGACGGAAAAAGGGGTTCGGATCGTCAGCTCTCCGGAAGAGGTGCAGCAGGGGGAGATTCTTGTCATACGGTCACACGGTGTGCCTGCCAAGGTACAGAACAGAATCAACGAACTGTCGATCAGTTACCAAGATGCTACTTGCCCGTTTGTCAGGAAAATACACAAAATCGTGTCGTCACACTCCGGAGAGGGTGAGATCATACTCATTGCAGGGGATAAAGATCATCCGGAGGTAGAAGGTATCGTCGGACATTGTTCGGGAGAGTATCACACTTTTTTGAACAGTGAAGAACTGTCTGCGTTATTGAAGGAAAACCAGTATCTGTGTAAAAAGCCGGTTTGTGTAGTGGTTCAAACGACGTTTCATAAAACAGAGTGGAAAAAATCTTTAAAAATATTGCAAAAAGTATGTACAAATGCTAAAATATTTGATACAATATGTAGTGCCACCTCTGATAGACAATCAGAAGCACAGATTCTTGCGTCGGAATCGGATTTGATGTTTGTGATAGGAGGCAGACACAGCTCAAATACGAATAAGCTTTTCCAGATTTGTCGGGAACAGTGCGAAAAGACATTTCTGATCGAAACTGCGCAGGAGCTTCCGTTACAGGCTGTAAAGACTGCCGGTCGGATTGGCATTACGGCAGGCGCATCGACGCCTGCAAGCATAATAAAGGAGGTACTTGTTACCATGACAGAAGAAATCAAAAATATTCAAGAAAGTGAAGCCGAGGAGAATTTTGAGGAGCTCTTGGAAGAGTCATCCAAAAATTATAATACAGATGGCAGAGTAACCGGTGTAGTAGTAGGCGTAACTCCCACAGAGGTTTATGTTGATGTCGGCAGAAAGCAGACAGGTATTGTAAAGCTTTCCGAGCTTACAAATGATCCTGACGCAAAGATTGAGGATCTGGTGAAGATCGGCGATGAGCTGAATCTCATCATCATGAAGACAAACGATCAGGAGGGCACCATACAGCTTTCCAAGAGACTTCTTGACGCACAGAAGGGTTGGGACGAGATCGTTAAGGCTGAAGAAGAAAAGACAGTTGTCACAGGTGTTGTTACCGAAATCGTTAAGGGCGGCGTTATCGCTGTCACCAACGGCGTAAAGGTATTCATTCCTGCAAGCCTTGCAACAGCTTCCAGAGGCGAGAGCCTTGAAGGACTGCTGAAGCAGGAGGTAAGCTTCCGCATTATCGAAACAACCAGACAGAGAAAGCGTGCTGTTGGTTCCATCCGTTCCGTACTGAACGACGAGCGTAAGCAGAAGGCAGAGGCTTTCTGGGCAGAAGCAGAGGTAGGCAAGAAATATACGGGAACCGTTAAGTCATTGACCACCTACGGTGCATTTGTTGACATCGGCGGCATTGACGGTATGGTACATATTTCCGAGCTCTCATGGAACAGAATCAAGCATCCTTCAGAGGTTGTCAATGTAGGAGATACGATTGAAGTATACATCAAGTCTCTTGACCCCGAAAAGGGCAAGATTTCTCTGGGCTACAAGAAGGCAGAGGATAATCCCTGGGAGATCATGAAGACACAGTATCCGGTCGGAACAGTATGTGAAGTTGAAATCGTTGGTCTTACGCCCTTCGGTGCATTCGCAAGAATCATTCCGGGAATTGACGGTCTGATCCACGTTTCGCAGATCTCTAACGAGAGAGTCGAAAAGCCCCAGGACGTACTTTCCGTAGGTCAGAAAGTAAAGGTAAAGATTACTGCTATTGATTTTGAGGCAAAGCGTATCAGCCTTTCCATGAAAGAACTGCTCACAGCAGAAGCTGACGAGGCTGCTGAAGAAACAGCAGAAGAAACAGCCGAATAATCATATTGTATGATATTGCGTGTTAAGGCATCTCGTCAGAGGTGCCTTAATGTTTTATTTATCGTCTTGAAAACAACTGACAAAAAGGGGAGGACAAAAATGTATGAAGAATTGACAGAGCTGGCAAAGAAGGCGGTGATTGAAATACTGGAGCAGGCAAAGCTTCAGTCGGGAGATATATTTGTGGTAGGATGTTCTTCCAGTACGGTGTGCGGCAAATCATACGGGTCTGCTTCCAGTATGGAGATAGCACAGGCACTGTTTGACGGTATCTATCCTGTTTTACAGGAGAGGGGAATTTATCTGGCAGCCCAGTGCTGTGAGCATCTGAACAGAGCCATTGTGATAGAAAGAGCAGCCGCAGAGCGCCAGTGCCGTGAGGGAGTGAATGTGGTTCCGCAGCCAAAAGCAGGCGGTTCGTTTGCCACCATCACTTATCAGACATTGTCACAGCCCACAATGGTAGAGCACATCCGTGCAGATGCAGGTATGGATATCGGAGGCGTGCTGATCGGGATGCACCTGAAAGAAGTGGCAGTTCCGCTGACACTGCAGGTGAAAAAGATCGGTGAAGCCAATATTACCGCCGCACGTACCAGACCAAAATTTATCGGCGGTGAAAGAGCGCATTATAATGATGCACTGAAATAACAGACAGGAGGCTTTCATGGATTACAAGGAAGAATTTATTGACATCTATAACGCAAACATCAAGCGTGAAGGTGCAGCGGAGCTGTTGGAATGGCTTCAGAAGACGGATTTTTTTACGGCGCCGGCAAGCACGAAATTTCACTGTGCCTGTGAACAGGGACTCCTGATGCATAGTCTGAGTGTTTATCATACGTTAGTAGAGCGCTATTTTGAGGAAGGCAAAGACAGCGCCGAAAGCTTTGCGATTTGTGCGCTGCTGCATGACCTGTGCAAGGCACAGTTCTATAAAGTATCGACCCGCAACGTCAAGAATGAAGAAACCGGACAGTGGGAAAAGAAACCGTATTATGCGGTAGAAGATCAGTTTCCATACGGCCACGGTGAAAAATCCGTCTTCCTGATCGAGCGTTTCATGCGTTTGAAAACATCTGAGGCAGTGGCAATTCGCTGGCACATGGGTGGTTTTGATGATTCTGTACGGGCAGGCGGTTTTTCCATGAGTCTGGCTTATGAAAAATATCCTCTTGCTGTCAAGCTGCATCTGGCGGATCTGGAGTCTACCTATCTGCGTGAAAAACACACGTCTGCAGCCCGTTGATGAAAATAAGAAGGAGATTACTATGAAAAGAATAACTGGTAAAGTGTATATAGCACTGTTATGCGGATTATTACCGCTTGGTATGGTGAGTGGTTGTTCATCGGGTACAGACAATAAACCTGTTGTTTCTGCTCCTTCCTTTATGAACAGTCAGGAGAAAAGTGTAACGCCGGACTCGTCTGTAACGGACTCCTTTGTTACAGAACCCTCTGACGTATCGACCACCGAAGATTTTGAATATAAGAATACATATTATTATGAAGATGATGATATCGGGAAATCTGTCGAATGTGTAGAGCTTGTGAAATACATTGGGTCTTCTGCAAAGGTTACAATCCCTGAAAAAATCGGAGAGCTTCCGGTTGAGATTCTGGACAGTTCGTTGTTTGAAGATACGGCGGTGGAAGAAGTAGTCATTCCGAAGGTATATAAGAGTATGTCTTACAACTGTTTTGCTAACTGCGCAAAACTGACTTCTGTGACACTCCCGTCTGAATTGAAAACCATTGAGTCCGGCACTTTTAAAAACTGTACGGCATTGACTGAAATCGTGCTTCCTGAGGGGCTGGAATCAATCGAATCGAGTGCGTTTGCCGGCTGCAGCGCCCTGACAAACATCAATCTGCCGGAATCGGTCAAAAAGATTGACTCGTATGCTTTTCAGGATTGCATTGAGCTGAAGAATTTTATGTTTCCGTCACAGTTGAACTATCTTGGCAGTGACGTGCTGTATAATACAGGCATACTGAATGAATCGCCTGTCGGAGAGGTTTATATCGGTAATGTCTTTTACTGTTACAAGTTTGATAACTCCAGCAGGGACGCTGCTCAAAAAAGCGTTATCGAGTTGTCCAAAAAAGGAAAATATACATTTAAAGACGGTACAAGAATCATAGGAAGTCCCGCCTTTTGCAATAACGAAAGCAAAGACGGCGTAAGCGCAATGGATATAGAAGTACCGGATTCTGTGGTATTTATCGGAAGCGGCGCATTTAACGGAATGGTACTGAATACTGTCAATATTAACGCACAGGTAGCGAAAAACAGCAATACTTTATGCTTTTCATCGGATATCAATCAGATTGTGTTTGACGATGATGTAACTGAGCTTGCCGAGAGACTTCTGTCAAATATTCATATGGATCGTCTGGAGATACCGGGACATATCAAGACGATTGGCGATAGTGCGTTTTCTGTATGTGATATCAAGTCTGCTTTTGTTCACGAAGGTGTTGAAACAATTGGCAGTGGTGCGTTTGTAAATAACAGCTCACTGGAAAAAGTATATCTGCCTTCTACCATAAAGGAAATAAAAGAACCCGAACAGAATATTTTTGATCAATGTCCTAATGTGACGGTTTATACAACAGCCGGTTCTTATGCAGAGCAGTATGCAAAGAGTATTGGTGTTAATATCAAGATTATCAAAGATGAAAGCGAATTTCCTTTTTAATCCGGCAAAGCACCGTCGTTTTGAATGCCTTTTGTTTTTCTGAAAAGCCTTTGCTGCTGCCGTCCGGTGTAGAAATAAACTGTTGGTTTCTTTTTGCCGGATTGTTTGTGATACAGTAGGTGTGTGATGATCTCAGAAGAACGACCGGTTCAGGTGTTTGTTTTCATAACCTTCACATAAGATAATAAAACACTGAATGAGTGTTATGCATTTTTGATGGATCACCTTGACAATTATGTATAAATAATTTATAATAAAAATGTTCATAAAAAAAACCGAAGATCAGGAGTAGTAAACAGGGGTATCGTTTCAGAGAGCTGCCGTCAGGTGTGAGCGCAGCAGAAAAACCTGTTGAATGGACTTGTGAGGGCAGCAGGAAACTGCATGAAGGATTGTTTTTCGGGTTTCATGCAAGAGTAAAGGCTGACGGCGCTCTGACCGTTAACAACAGAGTAACAAAAAAGCGGACTGTATCAGGCAGTCAATTTGGGTGGTACCGCAGAAGCAGCAGACTTTTGTCCCATGATGATGGGGCAAAAGTCTTTTTTTGAAAGGTAACAGAAACAAAATAACAGGAGTGAGGAAAATGTCAAAGGGCAGATTCGGAATACACGGTGGACAATACGTTCCCGAGGTATTGATGAATGCAGTCAACGATCTGGAAAAGGCGTACAACCATTACAAAAACGACGAGGCGTTTTGTTCGGAACTGAAACAGTTGTTCCGTGATTACACCGGCAGACCATCGATGCTGTATTATGCCGAAAAAATGACGAAGGATCTGGGAGGGGCTAAGGTTTATCTGAAAAGAGAAGACCTGAACCACACCGGCTCTCATAAGATCAACAATGCACTGGGTCAGGCACTTCTTGCCAGAAAAATGGGAAAAACGAGATTGATTGCCGAAACAGGTGCCGGACAGCATGGAGTAGCTACCGCTACGGTAGCAGCCCTGATGGAAATGGATTGTGAGATCTTTATGGGAAAAGTAGACTGTGAGCGTCAGGCTCTGAATGTGTATCGAATGGAATTGCTTGGCGCAAAGGTTCACCCTGTAACCAGCGGCACAATGACGTTGAAAGACGCTGTTAACGAAACCTTTCGTGAATGGGTTAACAGAATAGACGATACACATTATGTCATCGGTTCTGTTATGGGACCGCACCCGTTTCCGACGATGGTAAGAGATTTTCAGGCTGTAATCAGTCGTGAAATCAAAGAACAGATGCTTGAGAAGGAAGGGCGGCTGCCGGATGCTGTCATTGCCTGCGTCGGCGGCGGCAGCAATGCGATAGGTGCATTCTATGACTTTATACAGGATAAAAGCGTCAGGCTGATCGGTTGTGAGGCAGCAGGTCTGGGAGCGGATACACCGCAGAATGCAGCAACAATGGCAAACGGTCGTGTGGGTATCTTCCATGGTATGAAGTCTTATTTCTGTCAGAACGAGTTCGGTCAGATTGCGCCGGTTTATTCTATATCTGCGGGACTGGACTATCCCGGTATCGGACCTGAGCATGCAGCTTTGAAGGACTCTGGAAGAGCGGAATATGTTCCCGTTACCGATACTGAGGCTGTCAATGCATTTGAATATCTGTCCCGAACGGAAGGAATCATTCCTGCCATTGAAAGCTCACACGCAGTGGCTCACGCTATCAAGCTGGCACCACAGATGCCGAAGGACAGCATTATCGTTGTCAATATTTCCGGCAGAGGGGATAAAGATGTTGCGGCTATTGCACGATACAGGGGGGTAGATATTCATGACTAAGCTGAAGGAAGTATTTGATCGCCAGAAAGCATTGATCACTTTTATCACAGCCGGTGATCCGGATATTGAAATGACAGAAAAACTGATTCTGACGATGGCGGAAAACGGAGCGGATATTATAGAGATCGGAATCCCCTTCTCGGATCCTATCGCAGAAGGCGTTATTATACAAGAGGCGGATCTTCGTGCGCTTCATAACGGTGTTACAACTGATAAAATATTTGAAATGATAGCGGATCTTCGTCAGAGCATTCAGACACCGATCGTTATTATGACCTATTGTAATGTCATTTTCGGTTACGGTACAGAAAAGTTTATCAGCCGCTGTCATGAGATTGGGGTAGACGGACTGATAGTACCGGATTTGCCCTATGAAGAAAAAGATGAGTTTCAGCCATACTGTACCAAATATAGAGTAAGCCTCTGCTCAATGGCGGCGCCCACCTCCAAGGAGAGGACAAGCACGATTGCAAAGAATGCGGAAGGATTTTTGTATCTGATTACATCAGGTCTGACAGGAGAAGGTTCCGTTAAAAAGACAAGCATTGCCGAGATGACAGCCTATGCAAAATCAGAGTCTGATATTCCCTGCGCAGTAAGCTGCGATTATCAGGAAAAAGTTTCTTTTGCAGAGCTTGCCGAGCTGGCAGACGGTATTATCATCGAGAATGCCATAGTTGAGCTGATATCCAAGTATGGTAAAGACAGTGTTCAGCCTGTTGGAGATTATGTCCGAAATGCCGCACAGGAAATCCACCGATAAACCAATAAATAAAATAGTAAGGCTCTTTGTCAATAGTTGGGGTAAATCCGAATTAAAACAGAAAAGAAGAATGGAACAAGCGATAGCAAAGAAGCTGTCGCTTGT
>JBGUWM010000034.1:0-5975 GCA_045221175.1 Acutalibacteraceae bacterium
TCGCTGGAAAGCATTTCTCTCCCCGATTCGGTAACTGCTTTAGGATCATACGCATTTTACAACTGTTCCGCTCTTAAATCAGTTAAGCTGAGCAAAAACCTGAATACAATTCCGTATATGTGCTTTTATAACTGCACCTCGCTTGAGATTGTGGTTATACCTCCGAATGTTAAGCAGCTTGCTTCGGAGGCATTCAGTTATTGTCCGTCACTGACCATATACGGCTCATATGAGTCACCAGCCTTTGACTACGCCTACAATAATTCCATTCCCTTCTACCCCCTCTCCGGTTCTGGAACAGGAATTATGAGCGTTGAATTTGACGCTGACACAAACCCCTACAACGGTTTGATTGTAAAGCTCAGCGCGGACGGAGGCAATACATGCACAAGAAAAATAAGTTCCGAGTCCTTGTTTTATATTTACGGTCTTGACGCGGAAAAGACCTTCACTGCCGAGGTCGTATCAGATGGCGGCACTGTTTTTGAAACCAAGACAGGAATAAGCTTTAAAGACAATCTCGCAAGCGTTAAATTTGACTGCGCAAACAAGCCTGTATCGACAATGCTTACGGTAAAGGATACGGACGGGAATATTTTTGAAGACGGCTACAGCGTTAAGTGGTTCAGGTCAAACGAGCTTATTTCGGAAAAAAGCACGGTAAGCAAGGCACTGAACGGCGAAAAGCTCACCTGCAGGCTCACGCTTTCGGATTCATTGGCGCTCAGCTATGTTCAGCCCGAAAGCTATGAGTTCACGGCGGGCAAGCCTGCTGAAATCACACTTGAAAAAATTTCTGACTACACGGTCAGCTTAACTATCAGGGACGGCTCGGGCAACACGCTCCCCTATGCCGACGTCACGGCTTCTCAGGTTATCAACGGCAAAACAGTGATTACCAATGCTATTGCCGACGCTGACGGAAAGGCGGAGCTGAAGCTCAAAAATGCTAAAGCAGACATAACAGTTTCGCACAGCGGATATTTTGACTCCGTCTGGACCGGTAAAGCAGAGGAAGGAAAAGAAATCTCTGTAACCTTAAACATTCTCAGCGGAGCAAAAATTTACTATACGGTAAGGGCAAACACCCTCAGCGGAGGCAACGGGGTCTATATCAGCGCCTCTGCAATTCAGGTCAGGGTATATAACGCGGATACCAATGCAGAAATAAAAGATATTTTTGATTCGGGAAGCGCGGTTTATCTGCCTGACGGCAGTGTAAGCAACGGCGACAAGCTCAGGATAGTATTTTCCGACAGCGACGGCGTTTACGCTGACAAGTCCGTTGAACTCACTTATAAGCAGGACGAAAAAAACACCGTAGACCCCGTTATGGACGAAAAGGGAGCAATCGAATTAACGCTCGGCAAAAGCGATAACGAAAACAACATCGCTGTTCTGTTTGACGAAAGCGGAAAATTTGTAAGCTCCGAAAGCCTTGACGATACCTCGGTATTCTCAGGTCTCAAAGCGGGAAGCTATACCGCTGCGGTTATGGGCGGCAATTCCCTGCTCAGCCTGATAACCGATTACTCCCTTTTAAGCAAGTACGGACTCACCGAGGGCAGGGAATTTGTAAAGTATTCCGTTACAGTCGAGGACGGCAAAATAACCTCTGTTGACAATATCGAGGTTCCAAAGCTTGACTCCTCAGTGTTCTCAATGATCGATACCGACAAAAGCGCTGTAAGCACCAACGTGTCCTCGGTGCCGCTCGGCAACTATTTCTCTGTAAGGGTTAACTACAGTCTTTCCGACAAAGTAAAGAATTCTGCCGGAAATCAAAAGGTTGTTGTAAAAATCCCGTCCAACTGCGAATTAATTGAGAACTCTGTAACCTTAAACGGTTTAGAAGCTCAAGATTATTCACTGACAGACGGAGAGCTCACGGTGAACATAAACAGCAGCTCGGATATTGTAAGGTTCTGCCTGAGAAATATCAGCCCAAATGACAAGACAGTTATTTCGGCATACGTCGAATTTGACGTTGATTCAACTGCGTACACTCAGCCGATAGGAAGCACAGAAATTCAGCTTTCCGAGCTTGAGTTTTATGTCCCCAACCTCGTTGCTGATAAAAACATAACAGTATGGGGAAACACCTACAAAAACGCCAAGGTTGAGGTTTACGACAACGGTTACAAAACTGCCTCGGTAACCTCGGATAAATCGGGCAAATTCAGAGCGGAGCTCGAGCTGTACAAGCCGTACTCCAAAAGCGGACACGAAATTTACTGTGTGATTACCACGGAAAACAACAGTGTTCTTACTTCACAGAGTAAATATGTCGGTTATGCGGTCGATACCACCGCTCCCGCAAAGATTCATATGTTAGGGTATGATCACAATAACTACGAAAAAATAATTGACTTATACAACATGAGTTCGGAGTTAAAATACGTTTTCAATCCCGGTCGACCTGACCTTACATTCATGGTTGAGTTCAGCGGTGATGTAAGCGCTGTTGAAGATGTGTACGTAGTTACTGAAAACCGCGATGGTTCTACTACGTCTATACCAACTGTTTTTGACAGCGAAAGCGGATATTTTGTAGGTTCGGCTAAGTATACATCAAACACGATTCCCGCAAAAATATATATTGATTATAATTTATCAAAACAAAGTTCAAAAGTTGATATTGAACGAACAAGAGCATCAAGTGAAAAGTTGGACAACTACCGCAAAGAATACTATGAAAAACTGCATAAGTTAATTGAAAGCTATAACAACTCAAGCGAGGAAGAAAAAGCGGAGTTTCAAAAGTTTTTAAATGAGCTTTGCGAACAGGATTCCTTCAAACCCTTTATCAATGAAATCAATCAAAAATGTGACGTAACCTTCGAGGAACAGTCCGATGGTTCTTCTTTATTTACCAACAACAGCGCAGGTTACACGCTGAATAGCAAAAGCTGGATTGCCGAAAGCGGAAGCTACAGTGAGAATTCTCTGTTAAATGACGGTTATACAAAGCTTGAAAACTACTCCAATGAGCTGATTTACGTAAAATCAGACGGCAATGTCAGGACGGAAATCAATCTTACCACAGGAGAATGTGTTCAAAACACTATCACTTTCATAGAAAAAAAGCCAAACAAAACTTCGGGTGAAGCTGTAGGCGCAAATGATGAAAATACTCTTGCTAAGGTCGCCGATTATGGAGTGGACGCCAACGCTGTTGGCTCGGCGATTGACGCAGCATTAAAGCTGTCAGCCAAATATCCCGAGCTTAAAATCTTGACGAGCGATATGACAAGTCTATTATCTGCCGGATATTCTTTATTAGACCATGCAAATCAATTGAATAAAGATGTTGGTTTCAAAAAAGAAATGTTAGACGCTGTAAAAGATTCAGAAATTGACTACAAAGTTGCCCTGGCTGAATATGTTAAGCTGAAGGAGGCGGGAATACCCGATAAGTTTTGCTATACTGCTGTCAACCGTAAACTCGCCCCAAAAACCAGAAATACCAAAGATATTGAAAAAATGTTAGATGAAGATTTTAAGAAAGCCGGTGAAAATTTAGAAAAACTGAAGAATTCACTCGAAGCTACTATATACGCCGATGATGTTTTGCTTTCATTGGATGCCGCCACAGCAAGTATGGTGGTTGCGTCAATTAAAAGCAAAAATCCATATTTAGCAGGAGGTACCGCAGCAGCCTGGGGATCGGGAAAGATTACTTCAAACATTCGGGATGGATTTTTGAATGACGCAAATGATTCTCTATATCAAGTTAAGAGCGTTGCGTACGGTAGTTTTTATGCAGATTATTATCCGAATGAAACCTCGGACTTGTATAAAAAACATCATAGTAATAATCCGGAAGCTTATTACTCAGGCAGCAAACTGTTGAGTGATGTAAGGGATTTTAAAACCTTGCTTGAGTATTGCGAAAAAATCCCGGGTTATCAGCATGATGATTATGATCCGGAAGATAAGATAAGAATGAGTGGATTACCGGCTTCAGGCACTCTCGACCCCTCGGGTTATGTTTATGAGGGTGTGGCAAGCAACCGTCTTGAGGGCGTGACTACCACCGTATATTACAGCGAACAACCCGACGGAAGCAACCCCGTTATGTGGGACGCCGAGGAATACGGTCAGAAAAATCCGCTCGTCACAGACGCCGCAGGCTATTATGAATGGTATGTGCCCGAGGGCTGGTGGCAGGTCAAGTACGAAAAGGAAGGTTACCTGACAACCTACAGCGACTGGCTCCCCGTACCGCCGCCCCAGACAGAGGTAAATGTAGGTATGACCTCGCTTTATGCTCCGAAGGTGGAAAGCGTGTACGCCTACAGCGACGAAATCCAGATCAATTTCAGCCAGTATATGAATGTCTATTCCGTGACCGACAAAAACGTGACAATCACCCTGAACGGTGAAAAGGTCAGTGGAAAGCTCACGGCGTTAAACCCCGAAACGGGAGACAACGGAATAATCGAGTACGCGGACAAATTTGTATTTAAGCCCGACTCAGGACTTGAAGGCACTGTCAATGTCGCAGTGACAGGAGCGCGCAACTACGCCGACGCTGCTATGGACGGAGTTTTCAACACCGACTGTGCCGTTGTACAAAGACCCGAGGCTATTGAGGTTAAACCGGAATACAATCTGTTTTACGGCAAAAATCAGACGATTGAGTTCAAGGTTACTCCGGCACAGGCAGGAGCAAACAAAACTGTTTATATTGAGACGAGCTCGCCCAAAGTCATAGCAGTTGACAAAGCGGAGGTTGTTACCGACGAAAACGGCACGGCAACCTTTACCGTGAGCGCAAAGCTTCCCGGAAGCGCTGAAATAAAGCTCTCGCTTGACGGCTCAAGCCTCACCGCCTCAACGACTGTCAACAGCACTATTGACACCACCCCTGTCTGCGAGACTGTATCGGCTTCAATAGAAAGCAACTCCACGGTTGCGTACGGAACAAAGCTCACTCTTTCAACTGCTACGGAAGGTGCAGAGATATACTATACAACCGACCTCAGCTGTCCCTGCGTTACCGACAGCGCCTCCAGAATTAAATACAGAGGACCGATTACGCTCACAGATGACACGACGATTATCGCCTACGCCGTAAAGGACGGCTGCACCTCAAGCGCAACAAAACTGTTTATTTACAACGTAACGAAGTCCGACAGACTGCTTGGAGACGTAGACGAAAACGGCAGAGTAAATATTGACGATGTTACCGCAATACAGAAATATCTTGTTCAGATGAACCCCGATCCGTTCTGCATCGAGGCTGCTGACTATGATAAGAACGGAAAAATCACCATTATGGATGCAACGGCAATACAAAGAGCCATTGCAAAAATGAAATGATTTTCACGCAAGTAAACAAACTGCACCCTGATCACCTACGATGATGATTCACACGCCGAAGTGAAGCCGGATGATTATAAAACCATCCACGATTGGCTGAATCAAAAATAAAACCGGATTGATTTGTGCGTCGCCGTGCAGTTTTATCGCTGGCACAAGAAGTCAAAACAAAAATCATATTTATAATACTATACTGCAAAAATCAAGCTGTCCTCTAAATTGAGGGCAGCTTTGATATTTCGTTAGTCTTATCGTTATTGAAGCGCATAATAGCTGTTTTTAGTTCGTTTTCATTTGCCGGCTCAAGCTGTCTTTTTTGTACCATCGGAAACACAAACTAATTTGCCGTCCTCTGTCTTAAAAACACACAATGTAAGTCTGACAGATATGCTTTTTTAATCTGCGGGTTGTATATTTTTGTCAAATATTACTATGAGGGTTCTTTAATGCACAAAGCGTTTTTATAGCTACAAAACCCTATTACTTCATCAGAAATATTTATGTCTAATAATTTGTGTCAGCATTGCGGAGGCACTTTTAAAGGTGTGTTTTCTAAAGGCAACACCGCACAAAAAGATGTTTCGGAAATTGGTGTTATATGATATAATAAAAGCATGAATAAACAAATGAGTTTGTCAGCGTTTGACGAT
>JBGUWM010000035.1:0-4914 GCA_045221175.1 Acutalibacteraceae bacterium
GGACGAATATGTTCCGGTAACGATCTTTACATAGTCGCTTAATATGCTTCAAAAACGAAATCGACAGTGGAGGCACTCCACCGGTGCTTCTGCTTCGCAGAGGTGTCCACTGGACACCCGCACCCTCTTAGGCGGTGGGGGACATCGGTGATTGGTTATATCATAACAGGTTTGACAGGAGGAAGAAAACAGATGCGCTATTGCTATGAATGCGGTACGCCGCTTGAAGACAGATTTCTGAAGAATGAAGGGCTGATTCCTTACTGCAGCAGATGCGGCTGCTATCGGTTTCCGATTTTTTCCACCGCCGTCAGCATGATTACGCTGAATCCGGAGAGAAACAAAATACTGCTGATACAGCAATACGGACGGGATACGAATATTTTAGTGGCAGGGTACGTCAATCTCGGAGAAGCGGCGGAGCAGGCAGTGGTGCGGGAAGTAAAGGAAGAAACAGGACTGAGCGTGACAGAGTGCCGCTTTAATAAAAGCGGTTATTTTCAGCGTTCCAATACGCTGATGCTGAATTTCAGTTGTGTTGCCGGCAGCGAGGGACTTGAGGGGCTGAATACGGAAGAAGTGGACAAGGCAGAGTGGTTTACCTTTGATCAGGCAAGAAAAGCAATCCGCCCGGGAAGTCTTGCAGAAGAATTTTTACTGCATTTTCTTGATCGGAACGCTGAAGCCGATCTGCTGAGATGATTTGTTTCGCTCAGGGAAAGGTGCGGCTGACGATGCGAAAATGGTTCGATCTGCATTTTTTGATAGATATTGGCGGAGATACTTCGCTTATTTTTAAAAAAATCGGATCTTCTTATTGACAAATGAGAGAACAGAGAGTAAAATAGATTTAACGATTAAACGATTGTTTAATTATAACCAATCACCGATGTTAAGCGAGCTTACATCGGGCTTTGCTCCGAGTTAAATCAGGAAGGGACGGATAATGATGAAAAAAACATATAAAATCGAAGTGGATTGCGCCAACTGCGCCAATAAGATGGAAGCTGCCGCCAAAAAGACAGAAGGCGTCAAAGACGCTGCGGTCAATTTTATGACGCTGAAAATGACAGTGGAGTTTGAAGAAGGGGCAGACCCGAAAGCAGTGATGGAAAAGGTGCTGAAAAGCTGCCGCAAGGTAGAAAGTGACTGCGAAATCTATTATTAAGCAGGCTTGTGTCCGAAACGGCAGACCAAAGAAAATGCCGGGGGAACGGGTTCATCCGGCGCAAAACGTCTGTGCTGAAGGCGGCATTTGCCCTGCAGAAGAGGAATTGCCGTGCCGGCGGATCATCTCCCGAAAGTCCTTTCGCAGCCTGCTGCGGGGGTGCGGGCTTAACCGGCATTCAGAATGAAATAAGCTGATGTCTCGGACAAGGGCGCACTGTACCAAAAGGGAGTGTGCCATTGCTGTAAAAGGACAGGTGAGGTTATGACGAAGAAACAGAAAAAGAACCTGATCAGGATTATCACAGCGGCGGTGCTCATGGCGGTGTTCTGGTTTTTGCCCGTGGGGGGCGTCTGGCGGCTGCTGCTGTTTATGGTACCCTATCTGGTGATCGGGTATGACATATTGATCAAAGCGGCAAAGGGCGTGAAGAATCTGCAGCCGTTTGACGAATGTTTCCTGATGGCGGTGGCTACCATCGGCGCCATTGTACTGGCTGTGTTGGGCGAAGGAGACTATACCGAAGCGGTAGCGGTTATGCTGTTCTATCAGATCGGCGAATGGTTCCAGAGCTATGCTGTGGGCAAAAGCCGCAGGAATATCAGCGAGCTGATGGACATTCGTCCGGACTTTGCCAATATTGAAACAGAAGAAGGGCTGCAGCAGGTTGATCCCGACGAGGTGGAAACAGGCTCTGTGATTGTCGTTAAGCCCGGTGAGAAAATACCGATTGACGGTGTGATCGTGGAAGGGGAATCCACCCTGAACACCGGTGCGCTGACAGGCGAAAGTGTTCCCAAAGACGTTATGGCAGGCGACGAAGTGATCAGCGGCTGTATCAATCTCAGCGGTTTGCTGAAAATCCGCACGACAAAGGAATTCGGTGATTCGACGGTATCAAAGATTCTGGATATGGTGGAAAATGCCGGTTCGAGAAAATCCGTGTCGGAAAATTTCATTTCAAAATTCGCCCGTATCTATACGCCTGTTGTGGTCATTTGTGCAGTGCTGCTGGCAGTGTTGCCGCCGCTGTTTACGATGATGGCAGGCTTTGGAGCGGACTGGGGCGTATGGATTTACCGTGCGCTGACGTTTTTGGTTATCAGTTGCCCATGTGCGCTGGTCATCAGCATACCGCTGACCTTTTTTGCCGGAATCGGAGGAGCAGCCCGTGACGGCGTACTGCTGAAGGGCTCTAACAGTCTGGAAGCGCTGGCGAAGACCAAGACCGCAGCATTTGATAAAACAGGTACGCTGACCAAGGGCGTTTTTGAGGTAACGGCGATACACCCCGATCAGGCGGACGAAAATACACTGCTGCATTTAGCGGCTCATGTCGAGCGCTATTCCGCTCACCCCATTGCCGTATCGCTCAGGGAAGCTTATCCGAATGAGGCCGACGGCTGTGAAATCAGAAATATTCAGGAAAAAGCAGGGTATGGAATAACGGCTGTGGTCAACGGCGATGAGGTATGCGCCGGTAACGAAAAGATGATGCTGTCAAAAGGGATTGCGGTACAGAAGTGTTTGCACCGTCATACCGGAACAGTCATTCATATTGCCAAAAATGGGTTGTATCTGGGTCATATTGAAGTGTCTGACGTTGTGAAGCCCACTTCCGCCCAGGCGATTGCAGAGCTGAAGAAGACAGGAGTGCGTCAGACGGTAATGCTGACCGGCGACAATGAAGCAACAGCGGCGTTTGTTGCCGAAAAGCTGAGTGTTGACCGTTACTGCAGCGGTATGCTTCCGGAGGATAAGGTAAATAAGGTAGAAGAGCTGCTGGAACAGGAGGATACGGGCGTGCTGGCGTTTGTCGGAGACGGCATTAACGATGCGCCGGTACTGATGCGTGCCGATATCGGCATAGCGATGGGTGCGCTCGGCTCGGACGCTGCCATCGAAGCTGCCGACGTAGTATTGATGGACGACGATCCGCTGAAGATTGCCAAATCCATACGAATCGCCCGTCACTGTATGCGGATCGTGAAGGAAAATATATGGTTTTCCATCTGTATCAAGCTGTTGTGTCTGATACTGGGCGCAGTGGGTTTTGCGAATATGTGGACGGCAATATTTGCGGACGTGGGCGTTATGGTTATAGCGGTGCTGAATGCCCTGAGAGCTATGCGGAAAAGAAAGTAACGGCAGGACGAAAACCATTGAAAAAAAACCGCAAAAGGTGTAAAACGATGTTTCAGCGGAACAGGCTGTGTGTCTGATACCGGGCGCAGTGGGTTTTGCGAATATGCGGACGGCAATATTTGCGGACGTGGGCGTTATGGTTATAGCGGTGCTGAATGCCCTGAGAGCTATGCGGAAAAGAAAGTAACAATATGACGAAGAAATCATATTGACATATCCGCAAAGGGTGTATTATAATCGGTAATATACTGAATCCGGTTATCAAGGAGTGACAGAAGAAAATGGAATTTAACAGAAAAAATATGCTAAGGGTTTTCTTTCTGGCAGCCTGTATTATTCTGTTCTATCTCAGCTTCAAGCACATGGATATTGTCTTTTCGTTCATCGGATGGCTGGTTGGCGTACTGACGCCGTTTATTATAGCCGGTGTGGTTATTTTTATTCTGAACGTACCGTTGAAGGTGATCGAACGGCATCTTTTCCGACCGAAAAAAGGTAAGCCTGTCAGCAGTATAAAAGAAAAGCTCAGACGACCGATCTCAATTGTACTGTCGATCAGTTTGTTTCTGGTAATCATCGGTGTGTTTCTGGTTATCATTATTCCGGAAATCGGCAACAGCCTGAAAACGATTGCCGAAAAAATTCCTGACACCATTACCCGTATGCAGGAATGGATTGCGGATATGGCAAAGCGGGACGATTTTATGGGAGAGCTGGCGTCCCAGATCAACATTGACTGGGACACGCTGAACAATACGACTGTCACCTTTTTGCAGACAAACGGAACCACACTGCTGAATTCTGCCGTTACGGTAATCAGTTCTGTGATCAATGCTGCTGTCAATATGTTCCTGGGCATTGTGCTGGCGGTGTATATTCTGGCGCAAAAAGAGAAAATTTCTTCCAGTGCCAAAAAACTGATGTACGCTGTTTTGCCGACCAAAAAGGCGGATTTTGCCGTTGAGGTAGGCAGACTGACGAACAAGTCTTTTTATAACAGCATTACGGGACAGATGATAGAATGTCTGATCATAGGTTCACTGACAGCGCTCGGTATGACGATTTTCGGGTTCCCTTATGCGGCGCTCGGCGGCGTTGTGGTGGCGCTCATGTCGTGGATCCCTATGTTCGGTATTTTTATCGGTTCTGCCATTGTAGCGCTGTTGCTGTTAGCTACGGCTGACCCGATGCAGGCTCTGTGGTTTATCATCTATATGATTATTTTGCAGCAGATTGAAGGCAACCTGATTTTCCCGAGAGTAGTTGGCTCAAGAATCGGATTGCCGCCCATCGTTATGATCTCAGCAATCGTACTGTTCAGTGCATTTTTCGGACTGATCGGTCTTCTGGTCAGCGGACCTGTTACGTTTGTTCTTTATACGCTGTTGAGAAGATTCGTTTATAAACGGATTGATAAGAAACAGATTTCGTCCGAAAAATACGAGATACACTATGACAGCAGTGAAGATGATGATGAACTGGAGGATATTCAGCACGTCATTGATGAGATGGCGGAGCATTCCGAAGGACACCCGACAAAAGCACAGGCAGTACAGGCAGCGCCTGTCAGCGGGTCTGACACGGACAGCGGAACAGCAAGC
>JBGUWM010000036.1:0-14102 GCA_045221175.1 Acutalibacteraceae bacterium
GCCGGTGTGATGGAATTGGCAGACGTAGCGGACTCAAAATCCGCCGGTAGCGATACCGTACCGGTTCGAGTCCGGTCACCGGCACCAAAAAAGGCAGTCTTTGAACTGCCTTTTTTCTTTGCCAAAATTTCCGAAAATGCGCAAAAACGGCTTGAATACTGAGGTTTTGGCACTTTTGACAATCAAGTTAGATTTTCCTGAATCTGCTTCAATCAGCTTGAAATGCTATCAATTTTGCTGTCAGATTCATAGGTTTTATCGCAAAAATCACGATGATAAGTACAAAATCTGCTGTCACATTGGCTTTTGACGGCAGATACAAGAAAAAACGATAGGCGGTCTGTTGTTATCTATCTAAACGTGGGCAGAAGTGAGAGCTTCTGCCCATGTTGCATTTTTACTAAAGATACATGGTGATTGCTCTTGACATTTAGGCAATTATTACCTATAATTTATTTGTAAAAAAGTATTCTTTGGGTAGAAAAGGAAGATTTTAGCATGATAACAGGCGAATTAAAGAACAAAATCGACAGCTTATGGGATATTTTTGCGGCGGGCGGCTTGGTGAATCCGCTGGACGTGATCGAGCAGATCACGTATCTGATGTTCATTCACGACCTTGACGACACCGACAACCGCAGAATGAAAGAGAGCGTCATGCTCGACTTGCCCTATACGAGCATTTTTAACGGTGAGGTGGAGGTCGCAGGGCGCAAGGTGGACGGACAGCAGCTAAAGTGGTCGGTGTTCCATGATTTTCCTGCCGAGCGGATGTATGCCGTCGTGTCGGAGCTGGTGTTTCCGTTCATCAAGAATCTTCACGCCGACAAGGACAGCGCTTATTCCAAATACATGGATGACGCGATTTTCAAGCTACCCACGCCTCGCTGGACGACATTTATCAGATGATGAATGCTGCGCAGTCGGCGGACGTGCGCGGCGATGTATATGAATACCTGCTGAGTAAAATTTCGCAGTCGGGCTTGAACGGACAGTTCCGCACACCGCGCCATATCATCCGCATGATGGTAGAGCTGATGCAGCCCAAGCCGGAGGACGTGATCTGCGACCCTGCTTGCGGCACCTCGGGCTTTTTGGTGAACGCGGCGGAATACCTGCGCGAGCATCACAAGCAGGCGGTTTTTTTCAACACGAAAAACCGTGCGCATTATATGAACGAGATGTTTCACGGCTACGACATGGACAGAACCATGCTGCGTATCGGCGCGATGAACATGATGACGCACGGCATAGAGAATCCGTCGATAGAATACCGCGACAGCCTGTCCGACCAAAATCCCGACGCGGCAAAATATTCGCTGATCCTCGCCAATCCGCCGTTTAAGGGCAGCTTGGATTATGACATAGTATCCGCCGATTTGCTGAAAACCTGCAAGACCAAAAAGACCGAGCTATTGTTTATCGCGCTGTTTCTGCGTATGCTGCGCGTCGGCGGACGGTGCGCCTGCATTGTTCCGGACGGCGTGCTGTTCGGCTCGTCCAAGGCGCACAAGGCGATCCGCACGGCACTGGTGGAGAACAACCGGCTTGAAGCGGTGATCTCCATGCCGTCGGGCGTATTCAAGCCCTATGCAGGCGTGTCAACCGGTATTCTGATTTTCACCAAGACAGGACACGGCGGCACCGACAAGGTTTGGTTTTACGATATGAAAGCCGACGGCTTTTCGCTCGACGACAAGCGCACGCCCGTCACCGACAACGATATTCCCGACATCATCAATCGTTTTCACCATTTGGAAGCCGAAGAAGCCCGCGAACGTACCGAGCAGTCGTTCTTTGTGCCGAAAACCGAGATAGCCGAAAACGACTACGACCTCTCGATCAATAAGTACAAAAAGGTGGAGTATGTCCCTGTAGAATATCCGCCTACAAGCGAGATTTTGACGGAGCTGAAAGAGTTGCAGAAGGAAATCGCCAAAGGGTTGGAAGAATTGGAGGGGATGTTGGGTGAATAATCAAGGAACCGTTCGATTGGGGGACATAGCAACATATATAAATGGCTATGCATTTAAGCCATCCGATTGGTCAGATAATGGATTACCAATAATACGTATACAGAATCTAACAGGAAACGATTATCAAACTAACTATTATAATAAAGAATATAACCCAAAGTATTTAGTGAAAAAAGGCGATGTTCTAATTTCTTGGTCTGCAAGCTTAGGTGTGTTTGTCTGGGAAAAGGAAGATGCTTTACTTAATCAGCACATTTTTAAAGTTATATTTGATAAAATTGATGTTGATAAAGATTTCTTTTGCCTTGCTGTAGGTTATTTGTTAAAAAGAATGGGTGGTGAAGTTCACGGCTCTACAATGAAACATATTACAAAACCACGATTTGACAATACAATATTTCCGCTTCCCGATAAAAACACGCAAAGATTAATCGCAAAAAAGATTACAACAGTTGATGAAATAATAAACAAATGCAAGTTAAAAATGGAAAAATTGGACGAGCTTGTCAAATCACGGTTTGTGGAGATGTTTGGGGATCCAATCACAAATTCACATAATTTTCCATTGAAAACGCTGTCGGAATTAGGCGAGCTTGGTCGTGGAATATCAAAACACCGTCCGAGGAACGCACCAGAGTTGTTAGGAGGGGTTTATCCTCTTATTCAAACGGGAGATGTTGCAAACGCAAGCCTTTATATCCTTGATTATAATTCAACTTATTCCGAAACAGGCTTTAAGCAAAGCAAAATGTGGAGTAAAGGTACTTTATGTATTACTATTGCTGCTAATATTGCAAAAACCGCTATACTAACATTTGATTCTTGTTTCCCTGATAGCATTGTTGGATTTAATGCAAATGAATTAGCTAATAATGTTTTTATTCACTTTTGGTTTTCTTTCTTTCAAGAAATACTTGAAGAACAAGCTCCCGAATCTGCTCAAAAGAATATAAACCTAAAAATACTGAGTGAATTAAAAGTGATCGTTCCATCCATTAATTTACAAAACCAATTCGCCGATTTTGTTGCCAAAGTCGAGCAACAAAAAACAATCGTACAAAAAAGCATTGATAAACTTGAAGCACTCAAAAAGAGCTTAATGCAGGAGTATTTTGGGTAAGGAGGATTAAAAATATGTCAGAACAAAAAGAAATAGTATCCAGTGCAGTTGAAATTATTTCAGATAATGTCATCAAAAAGATGGAGGAAGCAGAAGCAAGGCGAGAGCGTGAATTTACATTAAAACTAAAAGAACTTGAATACTACAAAAGTAATTATGACAAAGAATTGAAAGATATTTTTAATTTTTGGTTTGATGTTGTACGAGTTACTCAAATAAAAGATAATGAAAAACTAACGCAAAACGAGAAAGATAAATACATAAAGAAATATAATGAAATGATGAAAGTTGACAAAATCGCAAAATATAAAATCAACACTCTTAAATATGGCGGAAAAGAAACAGGACGTATATTTGCTCTTGAATCGAAATTGCATCAAGAAAAATATAAGGATCAACCTTTTGCAACTGCATTATTTATGTGGTGTGCAATATTAGCAGTTTTGAAAAGAGAAATATTAGGTCAAGTAATAGACCCTGTTGATATTATTCAAGTTTTCGTTAATGATTTTGATGATCATGAAGATGAAATAATAGAGGCGAGAGAATACATTAAATCTATATACCAAAAAACATATGATGATACTCCATTTTGGGTATGAATTTTGAAAATGAGGTGTGAATATGGAAAAACGATATCAGGTGTTTGTTAGTTCCACATTTGAAGATTTGCAAGAAGAGAGAAAAGAAGTTATGCAGGCCTTGTTAGAGTTGGATTGTATTCCGGCAGGTATGGAGTTATTTCCTGCGGCAAATGAGGATCAGTGGTCTTTGATAAAGCGAGTAATTGATGATTCTGATTACTATATTCTTATAATTGGCGGCAGATATGGAAGCGTAAATGAAGAAGGTAAAAGTTATACTCAAATGGAATATGAATACGCAATTTCTACAGGCAAGCCTGTAATTGCTTTTTTGCATAAAAACCCTTCAATAATTCCGAGTGGTAAATCAGAGCAAGATCCCCAAAAAAAGGAAAAGCTTGAAGAGTTTAAAAAACTGGCAAAAACCAAACTTGTAAAGTACTGGGAAAATGCAGATAATTTAGGCTCGGTAGTTTCACGAAGTATGATAAGTTTAATAAAAAACAATCCTGCTGATGGATGGGTAAAAGCGAATGGCATCGTTGATGAACAATCTGTTGTTGAAATATCAAGGCTACAAAGAGAGAACGAGGAACTAAAAAAACAATTATTGAAAATCACTACTGAACCACCTAAAGGTACTGAGAAACTATCTCAAGGTGAAGAAGAAGTACGAATTGGTTTTTCTTTTGAAGGAAAACAAGTTTTAGAAGATGAATCATTAAAAACTTTTGCTTGTTCATCAGAATCAGATTTTACATGGAACGAGCTGTTTTCGTGTGTTGCTCCCAAAATGATTGATGAATGCTCAGAACAAGAATTTAAAAATGCGTTGAGTCATTTTATCTCACTACAATATGAATGGAGCCTATATAAAGAATTTGAAAATATAACATATACGCAAATGTTTTGTATAAATTCGGAGTCATTTGATGTAATAAAAGTACAATTTAGAGCATTAGGTCTTATTACATTAGGAACAAAGAAAAGAAGCACGAGCAACAGAACCACCTATTGGAAATTGACACCGTATGGTGATACTGTTATGAATCAACTTATTGCAATAAAAAATAATTAGGTGACCCCTATGACCAACTTTGATTTTCTGAAATCCGACCCGCGGTTTGCTTCCTTTGCGGAGGTTGCCGGGAACGCGGAGAAAATCTTACATATTGACCTTGCGGCGAGTGCGCTCAACTGCCGCAGGGCGTTGGAGCTTGCCGTCAAATGGATGTATTCGGTTGATGCCGACCTGCGCATGCCCTATCAGGACACGCTGGCGGTGCTTATCTCTACGCGCGAATTCCGTGACTTGGTGGACGACAGCCTGATGGCGCGTATCGACTACATCCGTCGTATCGGCAATCAGGCAGCGCACGGCGACCGCAGGCTCGACTTGAAAAAGGTGGAGCTGTGCATTGAAAACCTGTTTTACTTTATGGATTTTGTCGCCTGCTGCTACGACCGTCACTACCAAGAGCCGCACTTTGATCCCGATTTGCTCAACCTCACCACCGAGGAAGCGCTGTCTTTTGTCACCGAAAAGACCGTCGATTTGCAGCAGTTGATGGAAGAAAACCAAGCGCTGCGCGACGAGCTGACCGCTACGCGTGCCGAACAGCGGCAAGCCTACAATCCAAAACCGCTAGACGCTACCGAGTATGAAACGCGCAAGCTATATATTGACGCCATGCTGGAGGACGCCGGCTGGATCGAGGGCAAGGACTGGCAAAACGAGGTGGAGCTGGGCGGTATGCCGAATCATTCTGCTGTCGGTTTTGCCGACTATGTGCTCTACGGCGACGACGGCAGACCGCTTGCCGTGATCGAAGCCAAAAAGACCTGCAAGGATCCTGCCGTCGGCAGACAGCAAGCCGCGCTCTATGCGAATATTCTCGAAGAAAAGTACGGCAGGCGACCGGTGATTTTCCTCACCAACGGCTTCGATACACGCATTGAGGACAATGTATATCCCGAGCGCCGCGTTGCCGCGTTCTATTCCAAGCGCGATCTGGAAAAGCTGTTTAACTTGCAGACCATCCGGACAAGCCTGAAAAATGTGGATGTGGATAAAAACATCGCCGGACGGTATTATCAGGACGCCGCCGTGAAAGCGGTATGCAATTCTCTGGAAGAAAACCGCCGCAAGGCGCTGGTCGTCATGGCGACGGGCTCCGGCAAAACGCGCACGGTGATCGCGCTGTGTAAGGTGCTGCTCAATCACAGTTGGATAAAAAACATCCTGTTTCTCGCCGACAGAAATTCGCTTGTCACGCAGGCAAAGCGCAGTTTTGTCAATCTGCTTCCGGATTTGTCGGTGACGAATTTGTGTGAGGACAAGGAGAACTATTCCGCGCACTGCGTTTTCTCTACCTATCAGACCATGATGAACTGCATCGACAACATCAAGGACGAACAGGGCAAGTTATTTACTTGCGGTCATTTTGATCTGGTGATCTGCGACGAAGCGCACCGCTCGATCTATAATAAGTATCAGGATATTTTCAACTACTTCGACGCGCCGCTGGTCGGCTTGACCGCCACGCCGAAGGACGAGATCGACAAGAATACCTATGAGGTTTTTGAACTGAACGGCGGTGAACCGACCTACGGCTACGACTTGGCGCAGGCGGTCAAGGACGGCTATCTGGTGGACTTCCTTTCGGTAGAAACCTCGCTCAAATTTTTGGAAGAAGGCATTTCCTACGACGAGCTTTCCGACGAGGACAAGGCGGCATACGAAGAAACCTTTGAGGACGACGGCAATCTGCCGGAGCTCATCAGCTCCGCCGCGCTCAATGAGTGGGTGTTCAACGAGGACACCATCCGTCAGGTGCTGCATATTTTAATGACCAATGGTCTTAAAATCAACTACGGCGAAAAGCTCGGCAAAACGATCATCTTTGCCAAGAACCACAAACACGCGGAAAAGATCCACGAAATCTTCAACCGCGAATATCCGCAGTTAAAGGGCTACGCAAAGGTGATCGACAACAAAATCAATTACGCGCAAACCGCGATTGATGAATTTTCCAATCCCGACAAGCTGCCGCAGATCGCGATTTCGGTCGATATGCTCGACACGGGCATTGACGTGCCGGAGGTGCTGAACCTTGTGTTCTTTAAAAAGGTCATGAGCAAGGCGAAATTCTGGCAGATGATCGGCAGAGGTACGCGCCTTTGCGAAGGCTTGCTCGACGGTGAGGATAAAAAGAAGTTTTATATTTTCGATTTCTGCGGCAATTTTGAATTCTTCCGCATGAGCAAAGGCAAACCCTCGAAAAATCAAATGTCCCTGCAAAGCGCCATTTTCAGTCTGAAAGCTGAGATCATCTTTAAATTGCAGGACTTGGCGTATCAGACCGACGAATTGCAGTCATTCCGCGAGAGTCTTGTCAACGAACTGCTCCATAAGGTACAGGAGCTCAACAAGGAAAACTTTGCCGTGCGGCAGCATCTGCGCTATGTCGAGAAATTCTCCATTTCCGACAGCTATCTCAGCTTGTCGAATCAAGATTTATATGATATCAAAAACGAGCTTGCGCCGCTGATTTTGCCCGATAGCGACGACCCGAAGGCGCTGCGCTTTGACGCGCTGATGTACGGAATTGAGCTTTGCTATCTCAACGGCAAAATGCTCGGCAGGCGCAAAAAGGATTTGATGAAAAATGTGGCTGCCATTGCGAGTGTTGCCAACATTCCCGAAATCAACGCCCAATCTGAGCTGATCGACACGATTTTGCATACAGATTATGTAGAGCGCGCCGGTATCAACGATTTTGAGCATATCCGCGAAAAGCTGCGCGATTTGATGAAATACATTCCTTATCGTGGTATCACCTATACCACCAATTTTGCCGACGAGGTGCTTTCTATGGAATGGAAAGCATCTGAACTGGAAAATGACGATTTGCAAAACTACAAAGAGAAGGTGGAGTTTTACATACGTCAGCATCAGGATTCGGGTGCCATCGCCAAATTAAGAGGCAATATCCCTCTCACCAAAGAGGACGTCAGCGAATTGGAAGAACTGCTGTGGAAGCAGCTCGGCTCCAAGGAGGACTACGAAAAGCAATGCGGCAACAAACCGTTGGGAGCATTCGTCAGAAGCATCGTCGGAATGGATATGAACGCTGCCAAGGAAGCTTTTTCGGAATACCTGAACGACGTCAACCTCGATGAAAGACAAATCTACTTTGTCAATCAGATTGTCGAATACATTGTCCAAAACGGCATGATAAACGATATGTCCGTGCTGCAAAGTGCTCCCTTCACCAACATGGGCAGCGTGGTAGAGGTCTTTACCGATTTGACGCTGTGGATGAAAATAAAAGGCACTATTCAAAAAATCAATATCAACGCCAATGTTGCTTAACCAAAACGCCCCGCTCAGCCGAGCGGGGTATTTTTATGCCTTGTTTCGCTTTTGTTTGATAACATAATCCGCCCTTGCTTTCAATTCCTTTTTAAAGGAAATACAAATCTGCTCAAATTCGTCGTCGGGCAACTCGCCTTTATTCTTGAACGCATCCAGACTTCCTCGTATATAATCTGCGTGCTTTTTGTGCAGCTCTTCAAAAGCTGCCAATTCTTCCTCTGTTGCTCCGGCAAGCGTCATTTCGCGCTTTCTGCCGCGTGCGTATTCGTGGAAATTATCCAACGGACGAACGAAGGGGTCATATTTGCGGCTCTGTCGTTTGGTTCTGCGCTTGGCTTTTTCCCTTTCCTCCAGACATTCGGGGGCTGTACAGTAATCCATATCAGCCACGGCAAGATATTTTGTGCCACAATTCTTACAGGTGAAAATATGCAGGTCTTTTAAGTAAACCATATAGGTAAATATATCAATGAATTGCCTAAAGGAATCGTTCAAAATGACTCTTGCAGATCGATTCTTATCAAAACTAACCGTCATATCAAAAGCATGGTTTTTGTCAAATTGAAATCCGTTTGCAACAAATGCTTTTGATTTGTCAATTTCATCATAAAGATTCTTGTGATAGGCTTTGATAGCCTTTTCCCATGATTTGATTTTCAGCGACTTATTCATCTGCTTTTTCGTTTCAAGGTGAGAATACTCAACAACGCTCGCAATTATCCGTTCAATTACATTCTCGGAGGAAAACATAATGCTGTACAGATCGGCAGAGATAGGATCGTTTACCTCCTTGCCGTCTGCTATTTTCACTTCGAGTTTATCTGTTATTTCTTTTATCGAATTATAATCAATACTTAATATATCTGCAGCAACCTTGTCAAAACTGACGGTTGTTGCTTTTTTATGCGGTCTTTTCAGATCGGAGTCTGAGAAAGTAAAGGTAATTTCTTCGTTTATTAAGTTAATATCAAAGGTGCAAAGCTCCATTTCGCACGACCTCCTAAAAGTTCGTTTGAGTTTAGTTCTGTAAATATTGTAGCATTTAAGCCGTCTTTCGTCAATTAGGAAAAATACACGATGTTTATTTTGCCGTTCGCACGAATTGTTGTAGAAATCGTGCGGATTTTGCAGTAAACTGACCCCATCAAACACGAAGGAGGTGAAAAACATGAGCAAGAAGGATTTGAGAATCATCAATATGCAGGACGTCGAAGTGACGGAGGTGAAATGGCTTTGGTATCCCTACATTCCCTACGGGAAGATCACGATCATTCAAGGCGACCCGGGCGAAGGCAAGACAACGCTGGTGCTCAACCTCGCGGCATTGCTGATGCGCGGAGAGAAGCTCCCTGAGAGTGATACTGCTGCCGAGCCGATTAACGTGCTCTATCAGAGCGCGGAGGACGGTCTAGCAGATACTATCAAGCCGCGCTTGATGGCAGCGAACGCCGACGCGAGCCGCGTGATGGTAATTGATGAAACGAACATTGACTTGTCCATGACCGACCATCATTTGGAAGCGGCTATCCGGCAGACGGGCGCGAAGCTCGTCATTCTCGACCCGCTGCAAGCTTATCTCGGCGCAAAGGTGGATATGCACCGCGCAAATGAGGTCAGACCGGTGTTCAAGCACTTTGCGACAGTCGCAGAAAAATACGGCTGCGCCATTGTCCTGATTGCCCACATGAATAAATCGGCAGGCATGAAAGCCGCCTACCGTATGCTCGGTTCGGTGGACATTACGGCGGCAGCGAGAAGCGTTCTGATTGTCGGACGTATCAAAGATAACCCGACCACAAGGGTGATGGTTCACAGCAAGAGCAGCCTTGCGCCGGAGGGTGAACCGATTGCCTTTGAGTTGAATCCCGAAACAGGCTTTGCATTTATCGGCAAATATCAAATCAGCGTGGACGAGCTGTTGGACGGCTGCAACGCCGCCAACAAGCTCGACGTAGCGGAGCGCTTTTTGGAAACGCTGTTTGCCGATACCGACGAAATCCCACAGAGAGAAATCAACGCGCAGGCGCAAGCAAGGCATATCGCCAAGCGGACGCTTGACGAAGCCAAAAAACAGCTGCACATCAGCTCTGTCAAAATTGGCAGTCAATGGTTTTGGAGAAGAAATTGAGGAAGATTGCAACCGTGTGTGTTTAAGGCTTTTCTGCAAGGTTGCAGAATTTCTATAGACGCACAATCTTGCAAACTTGATTTTTTCTCTCTGTTGGAATTCTTTATTGATACAGAACTTTTTATTATTTTACGGATAGCGAGGTACGCCAATGGCAAGCCATTGACACCTCGTTGAGGGCGACCCCCAATCCCCCAAGCAAAAGAGGCGAAACATGGTTAAACGAAACAGAGCGCGACAGGTATCGTTTCGCCTGTCCGATAAAGAATATGCCTTGCTTCAAAAGAAGCTGGCGGCAAGTCGGCTTTCGCTGACAGAATTCTTTATAGAAACCATCAGAGAAAAGAAAATCATCATTATCAGCGATTTCCTTCCTCTGTTGGGTGAACTGAAACGGCAGGGCGTGAATCTCAATCAGCTTGCACGGCGATCCAATCAATTCTCGCCGATTGCCGACCAAGAAATTATCACTGCCTTGCAGAAATGTCAGAATACATACCGCAAGCTCTATGCGTTAGCGGAACAGTTAGGAGCGTGAGAACATGCCCTTATTCAAAGGCTGCGGGTGCAAAGCGAAACCAGCCAACGCGATTGCTTATATCACCGATAAACGCAAGGCGGCGATTGTCACATCATACGCGCTTGACGACAGGCGCGATTATGCCCGTCAGTTTGCGGAAACCGCGAAGCTGTTCGGCAAGGCACAGAAGTTTGAAAGCCGGAAGTATTACCACTTCAAGCACAGCTTTGACCCGAAGGACAACATCAGACCGGAAGAAGCGCACCGCTTGACGGAGGAGCTGGCGCAGCAGGCGTTTCCCGATAACGAGTACATCATCGCCACGCACACAGACAAACACCACGTCCATTGTCATATCATCGTGAACAGCGTGTCGTTTGTGAACGGAAAAATGCTGCATTACAGCAACAGCGACTACGGCAAGCTAAAAGATTTATCCAACGAAATCGCCGCGAAATACGGTTACTCCACATTGGATTTCAGGAAGCCATCGGCTGACCGTATCAAGAGCGAGGAACGGCGCGTTATCCTCAAAGGCGGCACTTCATGGAAGGAGGAGCTGCGCGAGGTGATTGCCGAAGCGCTTAAACGCTGCAACAACATGGCGGAGTTTGAAAAACACCTCGGCAAATACGGTGTGACAATCACCCGCAACACAGCAAGAACCATCAGCTTTTTGCACCCACACAAAAAGAAACCTATCCGTGGCAGCAGGCTCGGACAGGCGTACACGAAGGAGGCAATATTATATGAGTTTACAAAATCTCGAAACAGGACAACCGGCTCCGGCGAGAGAACAGCTACAAGAACTGGCGCTGCAAAGCCGTCAGGAATACGAAAACAGCCTGCTCAAACAAGCGTTGCAGGAATACAACGAGCAGTGGATAGCCTTGAAAAGCGAACAAAACAGCTTTATTCAGAAGCAGACACGGCAAATCAACGCACTGACGAACGCCGTCGCCGCACAAATCAACATAAACGAGCTGTTTCGGAAAGACCTCGAAAACGAGTTAAATAAGCTGACAATACAGCTTTCAGAACAGTTTGAAAAACAATTTCACCGTTTTGAGGAAGCTGCTAATCAATCGGAACGACAAATTTCAGAGCACACGGATAAGTGCATTACTGAGCTGAGCGATTTGACCGCAAGGCTCAAAGCCAAGCAGCAACATAGCTTCACAATGAAAAACGTCATGTTTTGGATTAACTTTGCAGCGATTCTATCTTTTCTTCTGTTGGAAGTCCTGAGAAGCTTTAGAATCATCTAATCACAGAAAAGGAAGGTATTTGAAAATGAATGAACCAATCAGATTTATGAACACAAAGGACGTGGCAAAGGCGCTGAATTGCAGCCTGCCAGCCGCCAGAGCCATTATGATGAGGGCGGATTTTCCGCTTATCAGAGTCGGCAAAAACTTCAAGGTCAAGGAATCCGCTTTTTTAGAGTGGAGCAATAAACGGAGGGTATAAACTGTTGACAGCCTATCGTTTTTGAGATAGAATACAATCAGATAGAAAACGATAGGCTGCCTTTAGGTTTGGAAAGGAAGGAACATGAACGCTAAAGGCACAAAAACAGTCAAAAGAAAATTACAACACGGCGACGGCTCTATCTACTTTGTCGAAAAGCGCAACCGCTTTGCCGGACAGATTACCCTGATAATCGACGGCGAAAAGGTGCGCAAAACGGTGTACGGCAAGACGGAGAAGGTTGTGAAGGATAAGCTCAAGGAGCTGCAAGTTCAGGCGTTGGCAGGGAATCTTCATAAGAAGAAAAAGCAGCAGCCAATTACCATCTATGACCTTGCCGACAAAATGATTGAGGAACAGCTTGCGCTGAACGAAATCAGGCAAAGCAGCTATGACCGAAAGAAATCTACCTTGAAAATGCTCTCCGCTATTGCAGATAAGGAGATTCAGGAGGTTACCGAAGAAGATGTTATCAAGTTCTTTTCCGGTTGTTTAGATTACTCGCAATCCTGCATCAACAAGATGTTTCAGTTGCTCGGAGCAGTTTTTAACCGCGCCATCCGCAAAGGAATCATCAAGGCAAGCCCTATGAGTGATTTGAAGCGCCCGAAATCAAGACAAAAGACAATCCCTGTCAGGGCATTGACGATTGAGGAGCAGATTAAGCTGCTGAATCTTCTGAAAACCGAGGACATTCTTTACAGCGAAATCATGCTGTTATCCATGTTCACCGGCATGAGAATCGGTGAGTGTTGTGCGCTTGAGGTTGAGGATATTGACTTTGTTGAACGCACTATCAGCGTCAGCAAGACGGTATCGAGAGGTGAATACGGCACAACGGTTATCAATGAAACCAAGACCGAAGCAGGTATGCGGCTGCTCTATATCAATGAGGACGTCGCTGCCTTTTTGAGCCAGTGCGTCGGAGATAAGACAAGCGGCTTATTGTTTAAGTCGAGCAATGACAAGCTGATTACAACCAATCAGGTCAATTCCTCCTATTCAAAAGTCATGGAGGACAACGGCGTTGTGAACACAAGCGTTTACGGCAAAGTAGATTTACACAGCCTTCGTCATACATTCGCTACAAGATGTATCGAATCGGGTATGCCTGCAAAGGTGTTGCAGAAGATTCTTGGGCATACGGACATCAACATCACGCTCAATACGTATTGCTCCGTGTTTGAAAAATACCGTAATGAACACCTCGCTGTAGCGGACGAATATATGAAAGCGAACAATCTCGCTATTGCGTAAAAAGTTGACGAAATACTGTCAAATTTGCTGTCAGCCCTTGAAAAGGCACTGTTTAAGCCACTTAACAAGGTCACCGGCGCCAGAGTGAGTGTTCATAACGGGTTGTTATGGACACTCATTTTCTTTTTTGATATACTATAGGCAACACCGCACAATTCAAGACGCACGGCTTGCCTTTTCTTATTCCGTCAGCTTGCCCAAAAAATCTTACTGCGCAATCTGCACACCTGAATTATGCGGTATTGCCTTTATTTCATTAAATGCTCACATCAAAAAGAGGCTTCCTTACGGCAGCCTCTATTTTATTTCGATTTCGCTTTGGCTTTTCTTAGTTTGGTAATTATTCTCCGATACAGCATACTATTGAACCAGAGATTATTTTTGGGGCGATGAACAGGTATTGTTTCTCCGTTACGTATAATGTCGGTCAGAACACCGATGATGTGCCTGTCCGTAATACCGTATTCCGGAAAATCGCGGTTATCACCGCACATTACATAACTCCCGTTCTTTATTTTCACTATGCGGTGAAGAACATATTGTCCGCTGTCGCGCTTGTACAGCGGAATATCGTATTTTTTCAGAGGCTCCGTTACAGCCTTAATGACCAGCAGATCTCGTGGTTGAATCAGCGGATACATACTGTCTCCGACATTGGTATAAATAAGC
>JBGUWM010000037.1:0-3838 GCA_045221175.1 Acutalibacteraceae bacterium
CTGGTCAGCACCTTTGACCAACTTGTCAGATGCGTCTCCGAGTTTTTCCATACCATCCTGGAGCTGCTCTATTTTTGATTCCAGTGATTCGCTGCCATCAAAACCTATGTCAGATAGCATGCCTGTCAATGCAACTGTATAGGTACCGTCTATCTCAAAGCGATCCGTATATGCCGAGATCATGACAGTTTCCGGGATATCGAATTCGGTTGAGTGTATGTCCAGATTGTCTGCCAATCCCGGGAACGCAAGACCGAGGCAGATGCATTTATTCCCGTCGTCTATCACTTTCCCGTCGTTGACTTTGACATCTGTGAAGTGCTCATCATCCAGAATGACACCGCTGGCCATGGTATAAGGTGTTGTAAATACATATCCGCCCGATTTTTCTTCTGTATTGACTGTATAGTCGAATCTGATCGTCACATTTCCTGCTTTGCCGGCGATATCCGCGGCACTGATGCTCTTGCCATCAAGATAATATGTAACCTTCACACTGACCGGAAGCTCCTTATCAGTCTTACCTTTGTACTTGATATCGGATCCGTCCGCCTCCCAGACCACACTGTTGCCGTCGCGTGTGAACGGCTTGTCATTTGATGTGTTTTCTATGTCATTCAGAGTTGAAACATCATTGATGCTTTCAGCTCCTGTACCGTTATGAAGCCATTCTGTGACCGAGGTATCCTGTATATTCCCATCTGCGTCCATGGCTACATAGATGACTTCCTCTTTGCTGACCTCTCCGTCCTGACAGTGTGACGCGAGGAGATCAGGATATTCTTTTTCGATCGCTTCCTGAGTTTCTGTAGTATCCTCAGCATTGCTCTCTGCTGCGCTGCTTCCTTTCTCGGCTATCCATAGCAGGGATCCGAGAACCATTACTACGGACAGCACCATTGCAATGATCTTATATGCCTTTTCTTTATTGATATTATTTTTCATTTATACCCTCTCCTTAGCATATAGCTGCATCCCCGTTTACAGGTGAATGCTCATTGATAGATTCTTTCATTCCCACTGTGGTCCTGCAGATGAGCTTGTCAGATGCCATAAGCAGTGACGGCAGCAAAAATATGACCGTGAACATGCTTATCACCGCTCCCCGGGCCATAAGCCCGCATACCGTACTTATGATGGCGATATCAGAGTAAACGGCAACTCCCACCGTCGCTGTGAAAAAGCCAAGCGCACTTACTATTATCGATGGTATTGAAGTATGGGCAGCCTCTTCGATTGCATCCCTTTTCTTCCTGCCCCCGATCCTTTCCTGCTTGTATCTGGTAGAAAGAAGGATCGCATAGTCAACAGTCGACCCAAGCTGTATAGTACTGATCAGCACAGGTACGATGAATGGTAGTTCAAGGCCTGTATAGCCGCATATACCCAGATTGAGTATTATTGCGAATTCTATGGCCAACACGAGGATAACCGGCAACGATGCCGACTTAAGCACAAGCAGTATTATCACGAACACCATGCCGATGGATATCCAGTTGACTACCGTAAAATCCCTGCCGGTTATCTGTATCAGGTCTTTGGTTGCCGGACCTTCTCCGATAAGAGCAGCGCTTGCATCATATTTGTCCATGATCTCATTGATACGGTCGATCTGGTTATTGCATTCCTCAGTCGATACTCTATAAGCGCAGTTGACGAGGATCATCTGATGCTGATCTCCTATCAGCGCTTCACTGACCTGATCTGGCAGCATGTTCCTTGGTATAGCGGTGCCAAGAAGTGCGTCGATCCCAAGCACGCTTTTGACACCATCCAGTTCTTCTATCTCTTTGCACATCGCCCTTCCTTCTTTAGCAGGAAGATCCGCATCAGCGATAATGATGTGCGATGTTCCGATATCAAAGTCCTCGCGGAGTTTGTCATTGGCGATCATGAACTGCTTGTCTTCATCTGCCATGCTCTCGGCATTGCTCGAGAACATCTTGGTGAAGTCGTAGACCACATTCTTCTGATTGTAAAAAATGACGGCCGGTACCAGAGCGATAACGAAAACCAGAATGTATGCCCAATACCTACCTGTAAGAATGTGAGCGAAACCGGTCATATCCGGTATAAGGGATCTGTGTCTTGTCTTCCTGAGAAGTCCTGAGAATTTCAATATCATGACCGGAAGAACAGTAACGCTTGCAAGCACCCCAAACATGACCCCCTTTGCCATTACAAGGCCAAGATCCCGGCCCATCGTGTAAGTCATGAAGCAAAGTGCCAGGAAACCTGCGATAGTGGTAATTGAACTGCCCGCAACAGAAGTCAGCGTATCATTGATCGCTTCCGCCATGGCTCTGCGTTCCAGTTCTTTCCCATCTTCTCCGCTGTCCCCCTGTTCAGCTTCATCCAGTTTCTCGGTATACCGATGCCATAAAAATATTGAATAATCCATAGTGACAGCAAGCTGAAGAACCGCTGCAATGGCCATGGTTATAAATGATATTTCTCCGAAAAGAATGTTTGTACCCATGTTATAGAGGATCGCCATGCCTATTCCGATCAGGAACAGGAACGGTATCGCAAACGAGTCCAGCAGGAGCATCATTGCGGCAAGCGCCATAACGACCGCGACCGCGACATATTTTGCTTCTTCTCTTTCACACAGGTTCTTAAGATCAAGCACAAGCGAGCTCATTCCGGAAATATAGGATGTCTTCGTAAGAATTTCTCTAATGTCTGAAACCGCATTCAGAGTTTCCTCCGATGAGGTAGAAGAATCGAAGAATACGACGATCATGGATGCGTCAGGATTGTTGATGCTGTCATTTACAATATCCGGCAGCATGCTTCGCGGTATGGAAGGGTCGAGTATGCTTTCCAAATCGATCACACTGTCGACATGATCGACCTCTTCTATCCTTTTAGACATCCGGGATACATCGTCAGACTTCATGTCCTCAACAACTACAATAGAAAAGCCTCCCTTCCCGAATTCATCCAGAAGGACGTTCTGTCCCTGAACTGTTTCTATATCCTCAGGGAGGTAATATAACATGTCATAATTGATCCTTGTGGCGATCACGCCCAGCACAGACGGAATTAGGAGCACTAAAGCTGCAATTAGTATTATTCTTCTGTGCTTGACGACAGTATTCCCAAATTTCATTCTCCCTCTCCTTTAATGACAGTACCGCAGCAAATTCACGCTGCTACTTTTTCTGTATCGACCTTACAGTTGTATATGTTCTCTCCATCAGTAAAAATCGCCAGCGCATTTTTCGGATAGTAATCATTAAGGATCACGATGCTGAAATCCCATCCATCCAGCCCAGCCTTTCTGATGCCTTCTGTCCATTCTTTGCTGCAGTCGCATGCAAGATCGCAAATATCCTTCCACTTTTCATCATTTCCATCCTGTATTGCCTGAGTTGTACCATCTGCAATGATCCTGCATATAATACATTTTTTCCCGTAATCGACCTTAACATCATTCAATATCCCGCTGTCAGCCATGCTTTTTGTGATATAGCCTTTTGTCATTCGGGCTGCTTCTGCTTCCTGCGAATCTGCAAGCATCTCCTCCTCACTAGGCGCAGCAAATTCTTTGCCGACCTCTGTTGAAGAGCAATGATACAGATCCATAGAATTCAGCTCACTGAATACACTTCCAAGATATCCGAAAACAGACAGCATAATAATGAAAAATATCGTATAAACGCTTATGTTCAGCAATCTTCGTTTCACTTTTATCAACTCCTTTTAAAGTCAGACATTCTGCCAGATATGTCTGTTTTATAGGCATTAAAACCTGCTAACAAAAGTCAAGTCTTACCTTGCGTTTGCTAGCAGGTTTTTTATCATTAGCACACTTATGCACCACAAAAAGGCC